>NZ_JBEOPV010000012.1:0-196652 GCF_040310425.1 Pseudomonas sp. 65/3-MNA-CIBAN-0223 | reverse complement strand
AAACCCTGTGGGAGCTAGCCTGCTGGCAGATGACAATCTGCCTGTCACATCAATGTCGAATCCGCAGACGCCATCGCGGGCAAGCCCGGCTCTCACAGTGATCTGCGCCGAACACAAATGCTGCGCCCACCACAACAACCCTGTGGGAGCTAGCCTGCTGGCGATGGCAATCTCCCTGTCACACCAATTACGAATGTGCAGACGCCATCGCGGGCAAGCCTCACCGGGTCCCCGGAAAATCAGGTGGACAGGTGTTGCGCCAGCAACGGCAGCAGCTGTTCGCACGACGCTTCGATCTTCAGGCCTAGCAGCTCATCGGCCCGCGTCTTGCCCAGATTGATCGCAATCAACGGTTTGCCCTGATCCACCACTGCCCGGCACAAGCGAAACGCCGAATACGCCATCAACGACGACCCCACCACCAGTAATCCAGCGGCTTTCTCAACCGTCGCCATGGCCCTGGCGGCCGTTCCCTGTGCGACGTTCTCGCCAAAGAACACCACGTCGGGTTTCATCCGCTCACCCGCACAATGCGGGCAACGCGGCACCTGGAAGCGCGCTTCGAAAGCAGGGTCGAGCAGGGTGTCGCCATCCGGCGCCTGCACTGCATCCACACCTGCCAGGTAAGGATTGTGCTGTTCCATCTGTTCCTGGATCGAGTCGCGCTCGCTGCGCTCCCCGCAATCCAGGCACAGTACCCGCTGCAAGCTGCCATGCAGTTCGATAACGTCATGGCTGCCGGCCTGATCGTGCAGGGAGTCGACATTCTGAGTGATCAGCGCGGTGATTCGCTGGCTGCTTTGCAAACCGGCCAACGCCTCGTGCGCCACGTTTGGCTGGGCCAGGCGCACGCGCGGCCAGCCCAGCATCGCCCGCGCCCAGTAGCGGCGGCGGGATTCGGCAGCCGAGAGGAACTCCTGGTACATCATCGGCTGCCGACCACGGCGCACGCCCTGGTTGTCCCGGTAATCGGGGATGCCCGAGGGCGTGCTGATACCGGCTCCGGTCAGTACCACGAAGGGTTGTTCGGTCATCAGGTGTCGGAGCTGATCGAGTTGTTCGCGGATTCGGCCATCTAGCATGTTCAACACTCCAGAGATCTTCCCATTGTAGGAGCTGCCGGAGGTTCGGGCCGCGATCGGACGATCTTTTGATTTTGATTGTTAAAGATCAAGGTCAAGAGATCGTCCGATCGCGGCCCGAACCTTCGGCTGCTCCTGCGCGGACCCCACCGGCGTGTTATTTGCGCGCCTCCAGTATCAGGTTGAACGGAATGAACAGGACGCCAGGGGTGTCCTGTGTGCATTAAGTTTAGTTCGCAGGATCTAAGGCGCGTTTCCAAACGACGAAAGTGCTAACTGGAGCAAGCCCGCTCCCACAGGGGGACTCGGGTGTTGCGTGTATTGGAGTGTGTCCAGCCCGCCTGGCGATACAGTTGCCCACACTCCCGGCCCCCACCGAACACAGGCCCGATACATACCGACGCTTAACTGGACATCCGTTTCCACCACCCCGGAATCAACTGCATGCACAGTCCCAAGCCCCCAGTAAAAAACCGCGTCGGCCTCGGCCTGCGTCGAGGCCTGATGAAGGACTTGCAGGCTGCCCCGGCAGGGGATTTCGACTTTCTCGAGCTCGCCCCGGAAAACTGGATCGGCGTGGGGGGCGCACAGGGTGCGGCGTTGCGCGCCCTGGCGGAAAAGTTTGCGCTGTCGTGTCACGGCTTATCGTTGTCCCTGGGTGGGCCGACTCCGCTTGACGTCGCATTTGTGCGCGAAGTCCGGGTTTTTCTCGAGCTCTACAATGTGCCGCTGTACAGCGAACACCTGAGCTACTGCAGTGATGACGGCCACCTCTACGACCTGCTGCCCTTGCCGTTCACCGAAGAAGCAGTGCACCACGTGGCCGCGCGGATTCGCCAGGCCCAGGACATCCTGGGGCGGCGCCTGGCGGTGGAAAACGTGTCCTATTACGCGGCGCCGCGCCAGGACATGGACGAAGTCACGTTCACCAATGCGGTGCTGCGTGAAGCTGACTGCGACCTGCTGCTGGACGTCAACAATGTGTACGTCAACTCGATCAATCATGGTTTTGATCCGCAGGCGTTCCTGCTCGGCATCGACCCGGGGCGGGTGGTGGGCATGCACGTGGCCGGACATTTCGACGAGTCGGACACCTTGAAGATCGACACCCACGGGGCTTCGGTGAAGCCTGCGGTCTGGTCGTTGCTGGCGCAGGCCTATGCGCGGTTCGGTGCGCAACCGACGCTGCTGGAACGGGACTTCAATTTCCCGGTATTTGCCGAGTTGGTCGCCGAACTGCAAACCATCCGCCGTCTGCAGGCCGCAGGAGTGAATCGTGGATAAGCCCGGCCTGTTTCAGGAGCAGATTACCTTTGGCCGCTACCTGCGCGACCCCGACCATTGCGCGCCGCCAGGCCACATGGACGCGGCAAGGGCCCAGGTTTACCGCGACCTGATCTTTGCCAATCTGTCGCAATTGCTCAGCGCTACTTTCCCTGTGTTGATCAGGATCCTCGGCGAGGCGCGCTGGCGCCTGCTGGTGCGCAGTTTTCTGCGTGACCATCGCGCGCGCACGCCGAAATTCGGCGAAATCGCCGAGGAGTTCGTGGGCTTTGTGGCGACTGTCCCCCAAGGCGACTGGCCCGGGTTCATGGTCGAACTGGCACATTACGAATGGGTCGAGATGGCGTTGCAACAGTCCGACGCCGAACCCCTGCCTGTCAGCACTGGCGCAAGCTTAGTGGATCGCCCGCTGCGCGTTTCGCCGCTCGCCTGGCCATTGGCGTATGCCTGGCCGGTCCAGCAGGTCGGGCCGGATTTCCAGCCGTCAATGCCGCCGGCCCAGCCTACGTTGCTGCTGGTGCGTCGCGGCGAAGACTGGAGCGTGAAGTTTTCCGAACTGAGCCCATTGGCCTGGCGCCTGTTGCAGCGCATAAACGAGTTTCCCGCACTCAATGGCCAGGCCCAGTTGCAAGCCCTTGCACAGGAGGCCGGTGCTGAAGACGTGCCCGCTTTCGTGGCGAGCGGCCTGGCCTTGTTGCAGCAGTTGCACGGGGAGGGCGTGGTGGGAGGAGTGGCCCGGTGAGTGTGATTCCCGGGCCGAGCACTTACCGGGAGCGGGTCGCAGCGCCCGGCCAGCCGGCCTGACCCAGGGCTTTGAGCAGCGTGTGTGCGTCCAGTCCCGGCACCGCATGGCCGTTGTCTTAGGCGGAGTCGGAGGCCAGGCACACCACGATCGAACGCGAGCAGGCTCGCTCCCACAGGGGATCTTCGCCGGGCGCGGAATACGTGCACGACGCGGGGTCCAGGGTCCTATAGCCGGAACACGAGCGCCTTCAACCCACACTCGATATCAGCGTCTGGAAACTCCGGCGGGTTTTCCAGTCGCCGCTCGAACCGCAGGCTCGGCGCTTCCCGGGTGACGCCTTCGATGAGGAAATCTGCACCGAATGCCGGGTCGTTCATGCAGGCCAGCACCGTGCCCTCGGAGCCCAGCAGCTCCGGGAGCCGGCGCAAGACTCGCTGGTAATCCTTGGTCAGCAGGAAGCTGCCTTTCTGGAAGGACGGCGGGTCGATGATCACCAGGTCATAGGGCCCCTTGCCGATTACCTTGCCCCAGGACTTGAACAGGTCGTGCCCCAGGAACGTCACCTTGCCCAGGTCGTGCCCGTTGAGCCGGTGATTGTCGCGACCGCGGCTCAGGGCCGCGCTGGACATGTCCAGGTTGACCACATGCTCGGCGCCGCCTTCGATTGCTGTCACGGAAAAGCCGCAAGTGTAGGCAAACAGATTGAGCACGCGCTTGCCCTGCGCATTGGCCCGCACCCAGTCGCGCCCGTAGCGCATATCGAGGAACAGGCCGTTGTTCTGCTTGCGGCCCAGGTCCACCCGATAGCGCAGGCCGCCCTCGGTGATGGTCATGTCATCGAGGGCGTCCCCCACCAGCCATTCGGTGGTGCTTTGCGGCAGGTAGCGGTGCTGCAACGCGAGCGTATGTGCGCCGCAGGCCACCCAGGCAGGCGAAGCGGCCAGCCGCAACAGGTCTGCCTTCAGCGCCTCCAATTGCGCCGCCTGCGGTTCCTTGAACAGCGACACCAGCACCACCCCTTGCAACCAGTCGACTGTCACCTGTTCCAGGCCCGGCCAGCAACGCCCGCGGCCATGGAACAGCCGGCGGGTTTCGGCGGGGGCGTCTGCCAGGGCGGTCAGCAGATGGGCGTGGAGGAGGGCGAGCGCTTCTGGATTCATCGGCCTGGTTCGGTCATTTGAGGGGGCGGCATTTAACCACAACTTGGGCTAGCGCCTGCTTTCCGGGTGTCGGGAGTTATCACGTTTAATTTAACTTTTCGTGAGGATTTGGCGATCTCATGGCCCACATACTCGGTTCCATCGAACACCAGTTGCCGGGAGAGCCACCATGTCGCAGCAACCCACGGTCAGCACGCATCCGCGCTGGTTACGACTGACTCACTGGCTCAATGCCTTGGCGGTGCTGGTGATGGTCACCAGCGGCTGGCGTATCTACAACGCCTCGCCGCTCTACGATTTCAGTTTTCCCCCGTCGATCACCCTGGGTGGCTGGCTCGGCGGGGCGCTGCAATGGCATTTCGCGGCGATGTGGTTTCTGGTCGTCAATGGCGTCATTTATTTATTGGTCAACCTCATCAGTGGGCGCCTGTCGCGACGGTTTTTCCCCCTGTCGCCCAAAGGTGTCGGGCACGACCTGCTGGCCGCGCTGCGGGGCAAGTTGGGGCATGCGGACCTGCGCCAGTACAACCAGGTGCAGCGCCTTGCCTACCTGTTTGTAATGCTCGACATCGCGCTGCTGGTGGTCTCCGGACTGGTGCTGTGGAAGTCCGTGCAGTTCCCTTTGTTGCGCGAGCTGCTGGGGGGCTACGAAGCGGCGCGGCACGTTCACTTTATTGCCATGGCGCTGTTGCTGGGGTTTGTCGCGGTGCACTTGGTGATGGTCGCGCTGGTCCCCAAAACCCTGGTTGCCATGCTGTTCGGTCACAAGGAACCCTTATGAAAAAGCGCATTCAAGGACCCGGGCTGGATGAAGCGTCCATTCTCGCCGACGCTCGCGAAATCATCGCCCCGCAAATCGAAGACCGCTCGCGCCGCTCGTTTCTGTTGCGTGGCCTGACCCTCGGCGGGGTGGCGATGTTGTCCGGTTGCAACCTGACCGACAACAACAGCGTCGAGAGCGCGTTGTCTTCGATGTCGCGCTTCAACGATCGGGTGCAGGGCTGGCTGTTCAACCCCAATGCACTGGCGCCCACCTATCCGGCGTCGATGATCACCCGGCCATTTCCGTTCAATGCCTTCTACGGTATCGACGAAGCGCCGACCGTCGAGGCCGACAGTTTCCGACTGGAAGTCACCGGCCTGGTCGCCGACAAACGCAGCTGGCGTCTGGAGGAACTGCGCGCCATGGCCCAGGCCGAACAGATCACCCGGCACATTTGCGTCGAAGGCTGGAGCGCGATAGGTCGCTGGGGCGGGGTGCCTTTCAGCGATTTCCTCAGGCGTATCGGCGCCGATACGCACGCCAGATACGTGGGCTTCAAATGCGCGGACGATTACTACACCAGCATCGACATGGCCACCGCGCTGCACCCGCAAACCCTGCTGGCGCTGACCTACGACGGCGCGGTGCTGCCGCGTGAGTACGGCTTCCCGATGAAGCTGCGCATGCCCACCAAGCTGGGCTACAAAAATCCCAAGCATATCCAGGCGATTTTCGTCAGTAACACCTACACCGGCGGCTACTGGGAAGACCAGGGTTACAACTGGTTCGGTGGCAGCTGACGGACACCCGCCAGGTTCATCCGCGCAGCCCGTGTTGCGCACATTCGCACCTCAGCTCCAGGAGATTCATCATGAAAAAACTGACCAGCATTGCCCTGTCCATGTGCCTCGCAGCAGGGGCCGCCAGCGTGTTTGCCGCCGATACCATGAGTCCGGACGGTATGAGCAAGGACTCGATGTCCAAGGACGCGATGAAAAAAGACTCGATGAACAAAGACAGCATGAGCAAGGACGCCATGAAGCAGGACAGCATGTCCAAGGACGGGATGAAAAAGGACAGCATGTCCAAAGACGGGATGAAAAAGGACGCAATGTCCAAAGACGCCATGAAAAAGGACGACATGGCCAAGTGATCTACGCTTCGTGAACGGCTGGACGCCTGATTTCGTCGACTGCCTGTATCAAAAATGAATTTCCGCCGAGTCCGCTGCTCATACCTGTAAGCAGCGGATTTGAGCCCGCGAAATTTTTGAGCAATCAGGGAGTGGCACCGTCATGAGTCCAGTCACAACGGCAAGCGATCACCTTCCCGACGGGTTGATTCTTGTAGTGGAGGATGATCCGTTGATCCTGGAGTTTCTCTGCGAAATTCTTCAGGACGAAGGTTTTACCGTTGAACCCCAGGTCAGTGCGGACGCGGCAGCGGTCTATCTGGAGCAGCACTCCGACAAGGTCAGTTTGTTGCTGACCGATATCACCATGCCCGGCAAACTCAACGGTGCCGACCTGGCGAATCAGTTCGGCGATCGCTGGCCGGACAAGCCGATCATGATCATGTCAGGGTTCGAAACGCCGGAGACTTCCGGGGTTCGGCACGATGTTTCTTTCATCAAGAAACCTTGGGCGCTCGGGCAATTGCTCGATTGCGTTGAAGGGGCGCTGAAGAAAGCCCCGGTGCAACGTTGATCCTGTACATTGGGTGAAACCCCGCCCGTTATCTGGATAGGAAGTCTGCTTTTGCCTGCTGACGACGCTGTTTTCAATCGCGCTTACCGCGCCTTTCTCTTCGACATGGATGGCACCGTTCTCAACTCCATTGCTGCCGCCGAGCGAATCTGGACTACCTGGGCCCTGCGCCACGGCATCGATGTCGCGTCGTTCCTGCCCACCATTCATGGCGCCCGTGCCATCGACACGGTTAACCGTCAAGGTTTGCCGGGGATTGATGCACAGGCAGAAGCAGCCTGGGTTACCCAGGCCGAGATCGAGGATGTAGAGGGCATTGTCGAGGTGTCGGGGGCCGCGCAGTTCTTGCAGTCGCTACCGGCCAGGCAGTGGGCGATAGTAACTTCGGCGCCCAAGGCATTGGCTTTGCGGCGGATGGCAGCGGCCGGTGTCCCGGCGCCCGCCGTGATGATCACCGCCGAGGATGTCAGCGCGGGCAAGCTTGATCCTGCCGGTTACAAACTGGCGGCCGAGCGGTTGGGGGTAGAGATTGGCGAGTGCCTGATTTTTGAAGATGCCAGTGTGGGCATCCAGGCGGCTGAGACGTCCGGCGCTGATCTGCTGGTGATCACCTCGACGCATCCGCACCCGATGGATACGCCCCACGCGACACTGGAAAGCTATGAACGGGTGGGTGTTGCGTTGGGTGCAGACGGGCAACTGACCTTGCAACAGCTCTAAAACAACTCCGTCCGTAGGAGCTGCCGCAGGACGTGTCGGGTTGGCTTACTGCCCCGACGCAGCACCATCATTGATCAGGATGGCCCGGGCCAGGTCTTCATCGCTGGCGTTCAGGCCAGGATTGTCCTGGCGAATCTGATGCATCACCGACTCCAAATACACCCCGCGAATGGCGCCGCCGCTGGCAACGAAGCTTGAGGCATCATCCTTGGCTGGAATCATCAACTTGTGATCCTTGAAGGTGGAATACAGCGACGCTGAAACCCCGGCCGAAGTGGCGACATCGCCGGCATCGACTTTGGCCATGGCAGAACCGAACGGCAAGCAAAGTACCAGTGAAGAGATCAGAACAAGACGGCGCATGACGGTGTCCTCCGACAGCTTGAAGCGTAAGTGAATTACCACATACCTTAAGATGCGTGTCGGCGCTCAGTAGTTCCTTGAGCGGCAGATAATCATTTCAGACAACAATCCTCACTCGCCATTTCAAGGCTCTTGTGCACGTATGCAGGCCCTGGCAGGCATGCCGTGTGATACCGCAACGCGGTTAGATTGCCCGCAGCTGTCTATTTCCCCAAATCGTCACCTGTACCGGTGATCAGCGCCCAGGCTGGCGGGGCTCAGCGGGTCTAAACTTGGCAGTGCGCCCATCGCAATGGGAGAACTGCAATGATCAATACAGCTACTGCCTGCATGCTGGCCGATTACAAGCGCTGGGCGGACCTGCGCCTGTTCGACAGCCTCGCCGCGCTGCCACCCGGTGAAGTCGATAAACAACGGGTCTCGGTGTTCAACAATATGATTGGCACCTTGAACCACATCTACGTGGTGGACTGTATCTGGCAAGCCCACCTGGAGGGCCGCGGACACGGTTTCAAAACCTCACACGGTCTGCTCCACGCCGACCTGCCGGAACTGCGCCAGGCGCAGAAGGATATCGATCACTGGTACTGCGACTGGAGCGCCAGTCAAACCGATGCCTCGCTGCTCAAACCGGTCGAGTTCGCATTCGTTTCCGGCGAAAACGGCACCATGAGCGCGGGCGCGATGCTGATGCACGTGATCAACCATGCCAGCTATCACCGTGGCTGGGTGGTGCAGATGTACTTCGAGATCCCGGCCATGCCACCGGTAACGGACCTGCCGGTGTTCCTGCGCGAACATGATCCGCAGCTGAAGACGCAGAAAGCACCTGCGGCGGCGCCGTCATGTGTCGGGCTATTCGCGAGCGCCACCAACGTTTTGCCGGACCGTTATCGTTGACGCCGCTTCACACCCTCGACAGCGGCGTCAGCCCAATGTAGAAGGGCGGAGCGTCGGCACGCAACTGGCTGCTGCCTTCGATCAAACTTTACTCGGTCAGCACCTTCCTGAACGTTTCCACCAACGGCCGCAAGTTGATTCGGTGCCAGGCCACCCACAACGGCGTGGTAAACGCTATCCACGGTACCTCCCGTAACACCACCCCTGGTGGCGCATTTCGACTCAAGCCTTTCTGAATCATCGCAATCCCCAGCCCTGAGGCGACCAGCCCCAGGGCGGTGAAGGGTTCGGTGGCTTCCATGCGGATGTCCGGAGTGAAGCCGGCGCGGATGCAGGCACTGACGAAGTCTTCGCGACTGGCACAGTTCTGCCGGTGTTGCACCCCGATCCACTCCTGGGTGGCCAAGTCCGCGGGGGCCAGTGTGCTTTGCCGTGCCAGCGGATGGTGCTCGGGCAGGGCCAGGAGCATCGGGTCGTCGAGGACCTGAAAGCCGAGGAGGTCGGGGTCGTCGTCGGTCGGCGGTTCGCTGACAAGGGCGATATCCAGACTACGCTGACGCAGGCCTTCGAGTTGTTCGGCGCAGCTCAGGTTGTACAGCGCGACGTGCACGCCTGGCCGGTCTGCCCGCAGCACGCGCAAGGCATTGGGCAGTACCCCGGCGTGCATGGCGTTTTCGATGTAGCCGATGCACAGGCCGCCTTCCTCACCGCGACCCAGGCGTTTGCCAAGGGATTCCAGGCGGTTGGCATGGGTCAGCAGGGCGCGGGTTTCGGCAAGGAAGGTCTGGCCGTCGCGGGTCAGGCGGATGCGTTGCTGGCTGCGCTCGAACAGGGTCAGACCCAGGCGTTCTTCGAGCTGGGCTATCTGCCGGCTCAAGGGCGACTGGGAAATGTGCAGGCGCTCGGCGGCGCGGCCGACGTGCTCTTCTTCGGCGACAGCGACGAAGTAACGCAGTTGGCGGATGTCGATCATGTCAGACCCTCAGGGACTCAAGTGCTGCGCATTATGTCTTGGACGGTCCGATCATCACAATCCAGAATCTGCTCAACGGTCGGTTGACCGATCTCTGAATACGACGAGGTTTGCATCATGAGCTTGAAAGACAAACTGCCCGGCGCCCTGGGTTTTGGCACCGCGCCGCTGGGCAACATGTTCCGTGCCATTCCCGAGGAAGAGGCGCTGGCCACCGTGCACGGAGCCTGGGATGCCGGCGTGCGATATTTCGACACCGCGCCATTTTATGGCTCGGGCCTGGCGGAAATCCGCTTGGGTGCGGCGCTGGCTGGGTACAAGCGCGACGACTATGTGTTGAGCAGCAAAGTCGGGCGGGTGATTCTCGATGAGGTCGAGGATGCCGCGGCGCGGGACCTGGGCGAGAAGAGCGGAGTGTTCGAACACGGCCGGCCCAACAAAATCGTCAATGACTACAGCGCCGACGCGACGCTGCGCTCAATTGAAGACAGCCTCGAACGCCTGCAAACCGATCGCCTGGACATCGTCTGGGTGCATGATATTGCCCAGGATTTCTACGGGGACCAATGGCTCGAATACTTCAATCAGGCCCGCACCGGTGCCTTCAAGGTGCTGACACGCCTGCGTGAAGAAGGGGTGATCAAAGGCTGGGGGCTGGGGGTGAACAAGGTCGAGCCCTGTGAGCTGACTCTGGACCTGACCGAAGCGCAGCCGGATGGTTTTCTGCTGGCGGGGCGCTATACCTTGCTTGATCACGACCGGGCCCTGCAGCGCTTGATGGCGTCGGCGCTGGCGCAGAATGTCGAGATTGTGGTCGGTGGCCCTTACAGTTCCGGGATCTTGGCGGGCGGTGCACATTTTGAGTACCAGAAGGCCAGCCCGCAGATCGTCAGCAAGGTCGAACAGATCAAGCGCATTGCCGCGGTCCATGGTGTCGACGTCAAGGCTGCTGCGTTGCAGTTCAGCCTCGCTAACCCGGCAGTGGCGGCGGTCATTCCAGGTTCCAGTCGGCCGGGGCGGATTGCCGAGGATGTGGCGGCGCTGTCGGCGGTTATTCCTGCGGCGTTCTGGCAGGCAATGCGTGAAGCGAAACTGGTGTCCGAGCGGGCGCCGTTGCCAACGATGGGAGCTTGAAGATGAAAATTGATCTGAGCGGAAAACTGGCCATTGTCAGTGGCAGTACGGCCGGTATTGGCCTGGGCATCAGCAAGGCGCTGGCCGAATCCGGTGCGACGGTGGTGGTGATCGGCCGGGATACGGCCAAGGTCGAGCAGGCCCTTGAGAGCATTCGCCAGAGCGTGCCGGGCGCGCAGGTGCGGGGCCTGACGGCGGACCTTGGGACCGCAGAAGGCGCAGCGCAGCTGTTCGCTGCCGAGCCGCGGGCGGACATCCTGGTGAATAACCTGGGGATCTTCAATGAGGTGGATTTCTTCGACGCGCCGGACAGTGAATGGACGCGCTTTTATGAAGTCAACGTGATTTCCGGCGTGCGCCTGTCCCGGCATTATGTGCCGGACATGGTCAAGCAAGGTTGGGGCCGGGTGATTTTCCTGTCCTCGGAATCCGGGGTGGCGACGCCGGCCGACATGATCAATTACGGCGTGACCAAGAGTGCTAACCTCGCGGTGTCCCATGGCCTGGCCAAGCGGCTGGCGGGCACCGGTGTGACGGTCAACGCGATCTTGCCCGGCCCGACGTTCACCGACGGCCTGGAGCAGATGCTCAAGGATGCCACCGCCGAATCCGGCCGCAGCGCCCGGGAGGAAGCTGACGCCTTTGTACGCAAGGCGCGCCCGACTTCGATTATCCAGCGCGTGGCAGATGTCGAGGAGGTGGCCAATCTTGTGGCTTACATCGCGTCGCCATTGTCTTCGGCCACCACCGGCGCTGCTTTGCGCGTCGATGGCGGTGTTGTGGACAGCATGGCGATCTGATTTTTTTGATTGATTTGAGAGAGAACCTACATGGCAACTGCATCAGCGTTCATTGATATTCCGGCTTCGGCCGACGATGTTTGGCAATTGATTGGTGGCTTCAATTCGCTGCCGGACTGGCTGCCGTTCATTCCAAAAAGCGAACTGAGCGAAGGCGGGCGCGTGCGCAGCCTGCAGACCTCGGACGGTGCGGTAGTGGTTGAGCGGCTTGAATCTTTTGATAACGCCGGAAAGACTTACAGCTACTCGATTTTGCAGGCGCCGTTTCCGGCCACTGATTATCTGGCGACGATCCGCGTTGAGGCTCAGGGCGAGGGTGCGCGCGTGACGTGGTCGGGGCGGTTTGTACCGGTGGGCGTGACCGAGGAGGAGGTTGTGGAGCTGTTCAGCGGGATTTATCAGGGTGGCGTGCAAGCTTTGCGGGCCAATTACCCCGGGTAACCCCGATCGACTTGGGGCCAGTGCGGGAGCGGGCTTGCCCGCGATGGCGGTGGGTCAGGCGACGCACATTTTGAATGTGCCGGCCTCATCGCGATCCCTCGCCCCATGAACCTCAAGTCTGGGCAATGGGCGGTTGCCGGCAATCGAGCACCAGCCGAGCGCCGCCCAGTTCGCTTTCACCGAGGTCCAGGGTGAACCCATGCAGGCTGACGATCGCTGCGACTATCGACAGGCCCAAGCCAAATCCGCTTTGTTGATTCCCGCCCTCGGCGCGGTAGAAGCGCTGGAACACGGCTTCTCTCTCTGCCAGCGCAATGCCAGGTCCAGAGTCGAGCACTTCGATTCGCGTATGCCCACCCGCATCGATCCCGCG
Organism: Pseudomonas sp. 65/3-MNA-CIBAN-0223; assembly: GCF_040310425.1. NCBI lineage: Bacteria > Pseudomonadati > Pseudomonadota > Gammaproteobacteria > Pseudomonadales > Pseudomonadaceae > Pseudomonas > Pseudomonas sp. 65/3-MNA-CIBAN-0223. Next base: position 184,208 of record NZ_JBEOPV010000012.1, on the reverse strand, counting down.
CAAAATCACCTCGCCACCCGGTGGCGTGAACTTGATCGAGTTGCTCAGCAGGTTAGCCAAGGCCTCGAACAACAAAGCCCGATCGCCATTGAGCGGCGGCAACGTAGCGGGCAGTTGCAGCTTGAACGTCAGTTCGCCTTCTTCCGCCAGTGGCAAGTAGAAGTCATGAAGCTCCTGCAGCATGGGCAATGGGTCAAGCTGCACAAAGCCGGAGCGCCGCTGCCGGTCTTCCAGTTCGGAGATCCGCAACAGGCCACGAAAGCGTGCCATCAGGGTATCCGCCTCACCCAACACTGAATCAAGCTGCGCGGCCAGGGGCGAGCCGTCGTCCGCCTGCTGCTGAATCCGGTACAGCTGCGCCCGCAGGCGCGTCAGTGGGGTGCGCAGGTCGTGGGCGATGTTGTCGCAGACGCCCTTGACCTCATTCATCAGGCGCTCGATGCGTTCCAGCATGGCGTTGACGATGGCGGCCAGCATGTCCAGTTCGTCACGGCGATTGGACAGCGGCAGGCGGCGGGTCAGGTCGCCGGCGACGATCGCCTCGGCGCTGGCCTGGATGGCGCGAATTCGCCGCAGGGGGCGGCGGCGCAACAGGTGCCAGCCAGCGATGCCCGGAAGTATGGTCAGGGTCACTCCCCAGAACAGCGCGTGCAAAATGATCCGCGTCACAGCGAACAGCGAGCCGTTGTCGCGCACCAGGATCAGCCAGCGACCGTCCTTCGTCTGGGTGGCGACCGCGTCACAACTGTCGGCTGGCAGGCTCGGGTCATCGGAATCGGCGCAGTCGCTCAGCATGTGGATTTTGCCGTCCAGCAGCAGACCTTTCGGGATGTGATCCAGCGCTCCGCTGAGGTAGCGGTGCTGATCGTCAAACAGGCCATAGGCGTCGATGCCGCGAATGTCGAACGTCATGCTGACGGCGAGGGCGTCGAGCAGTTGCTGACCCTGGAAATGCGAGAACAGGTGCTGGCGTTGCAGCAGCGAGTGCTTGGCCAGGTTGTCGAGGTAGGTGGACACCTCGTAGTACATCACGCCCATCAGAATCCCGCTCCAGATCACGAACAGCGAACTGTAAAGCGCCAGCAACCGGCTGCTGGAGGAGCGCCAACCGTTAGAGGGGTTCGGCAATGACATAACCTGAGCCTCGCACGGTCCGAATCAGTGGGACATTGCCAGGCGGGTCGATCTTTTTGCGCAGGCGACCGATATGCACGTCGATGAGATTGGTGCCAGGGTCGAAGTGATAACCCCACACCTCCTCGAAAATCATCATGCGCGACAGAATCTGCCCGGTATTGCGCATCAGGAATTCGAGCAGTTTGTATTCGGTGGGCAGCAGTGTCAGCAGTTGGCCGTCGCGACTGGCTTCGTGGCTGATCAGGTTCAGCTCCAGGTCGGCGACCCGCAACGTAGTTAATTGGGAGGTGACTGTGTTCTGCCGGCGCAACAGGACTTCCACCCGGGCTGCCATTTCATCGGTAGCGAAGGGCTTGGTCAGGTAATCGTCACCGCCTGCGCGCAGCCCCCGAACCCGCTCATCGACGTCGGAGAGGGCGCTGATCATCAGGATGGGCGTGGCCACACCCATGGTGCGCAAGGTGGTGACGATCGCCAGGCCATCCAGTTCGGGCAGCATGCGGTCGAGGGTGATCAGGTCATAGTCGCCACTGACTGCCCGCTCCAGGCCTTCTCGGCCGTTATCCACCCAGTCTACGTCGAGGCCATGGCTGCTGAGTTCGGCAACGATTTCCCGGGCGGTCACGGCGTCGTCTTCGATGGTCAAGATTCGGGTCATTGGCGGGCCTGATTGGGGTTCACAACGGTGGACCCATTTTGCCAAGAAAAGCGCTCATTCTTTCTAAATAAAAATTCATCCGGGAATGCAGTGCATAAAACCCGCTGATATCGGCGTTTTGTTGCAATTTGCATGATTTTAGCAAGTTCAATTTTTATAAATCATTGAAAAATATAGGTTTATCAAAAAAGCGCGCTTGGCACGCCGACTGCAATTGTTCAGGCAGCTACTTGTAACAACATCTTTCCTGCCTGGAGCGACACAATAATGAATAGATCCTCGGATGGTTTCTATCCTGCCGCAGAAGAATCAAACGCGCGGTCGGGCGTTTCCTGGGGTGCGATTTTTGCCGGTGCCGCTGCAGCGGCGGCGTTGTCGCTGATCCTCGTATTGCTGGGATTTGGCCTTGGCTTCTCGGCGGTTTCGCCATGGGCCAATGAAGGCGTGAGCGCCAAGGGGCTGGGCATTTCCACGATCGTCTGGCTGGCCTTCACGCAAATCGTCGCATCGGGCCTGGGTGGCTACATTGCGGGCCGCCTGCGGGTCAAATGGGCCAACATGCACGGCGATGAAGTCTACTTCCGTGATACCGCCCATGGCTTCCTTTCGTGGTGCGTTGCAACGTTGGTGGCCGCGACCCTGGTGGTCGGTTCGGTCAGCAGCATCATCAGTGGTGGCGTGCAAGCCGGTGCCAGTGTGGTCGGGGGTGCAGCCAGCATGGCTACCCAGGCAGCAGGTTCGGCAGCCGGTAACACTGACAGTGACCAGTATGGTTACTTCATCGACAGCCTGTTCCGTGATGATCGTCCAGCCGCCGTCAGCGATGACGCCGCCCGTGGCACCGTCACCCGCATCTTTGTACGCAGCCTGAACGACGGCCAACTCGCCGCCGAAGACCGTACCTACCTTGCACAACTGGTTGCCCAGCGTACCAACCTGACCCAGGCCGATGCCGAGCGTCGTGTTGACGAAGTGTATGCCCGTACCCAGAAAGCCGTGGCCGACGCCAAACAGGCTGCCAAGGAAGCGGCGGACACCGCTGCCAAAGTGGCTGCCACTACCACCTTGTGGATGTTCGTTGCGCTGCTGATCGGTGCGTTCTTCGCCAGCCTCGCTGCCACCTTCGGCGGTCGTCGCCGTGATGCCGTGGTGTATGTCGAATCCGACGCCTACGTCACTACTACCAACTCGATTCGTTAAACCAGGAGAAACCTCATGCGCTCATTACTGTTGTTCTTTCTCGGTGTACCGATCCCGATCATTATCCTGATCGCCCTGTTTATGCACTGATAGTCCTGGAGCTTGTGCTCCTGCCGCTTCTGCCTCTGGTAGAGGCGGCGTTTTTGTTTAAGGGGGATTCATTCGATCGGCGTGTCCAGGAAGGCTTCCAGCTGCTCCGCATACGCTGTAAACGCGCTGATCTGTGGAAACCGCTCACTGTCTACCTGCTCCGGCACCACCAGCCGAGAGAAGCTCCAGGCCACCGCCACGCTGATCCCGGCCTGGTCGATCGAACCATCGGCCTTCAAAGGCGCAAACTCCAGCTCGCGCTCAAGCGCCGAATACGCCGCTGCGAGTTGTCCCTCCACCCGTTCCACCCAGGGTTCATATTGAATCTCGGCGGGCCGCAGGTTGCGTTCGTAATACAGCTGTACGGATTTTTCACAGGCGGCCAACGCCAGGCCAGTCAGGCGCAATGCGCGCAAGCGTTGATCGAGTTCGCCGGGCATCAGGGTGTTGTCCGACCCGGCCAACGCCTCCAGGTAGTCGATGATCAGCGTGGAGTCGATCAGCACATCGCCGTTGTCCAGCACCAGGGTGGGCGCCTTGACCACTGGATTGATCTGCTGGAACTGCTCGAAGTGACGAAACACCGAGACGGATTGGTGTTCCAGAGGGATGCCCAGGCACTTGGCGCTAATGGCCACGCGCCGCACGTAGGGCGAATCGAGCATGCCGATCAACTTCATGGATATTCTCCTTGGGGTCGGGCTTATGGGATGCTCAACCTTAGCTCAGGTTGGGCGCGGTGCAATAGATGTACGGGGGAGCCGCCGTTTGTCCTCTATATACAGCCACCTGATTGAATTTCTTGCTATAAACGCACTCCGATAATCACTGCAACGACTGCCGTAGAGCATTTTCGGGGTCTTGTCGGACGAATTCACTGTCTTTTCAGTTGCTGAGGCCTCAAGTCGGCCTTAGACTGCCGCCCCTCGTAAATTGAGTGCCGGGTGGCGCTTGGAATAAATGGCGCCTTTGCGTTGGCCTTCCCAGGCCCAGCGGAACGCTCCCTAATTCGCCTTAATGCACGTTTTTTTATAGAGATATCAATGACAAAGGACAAGTTGCTGGCCATGCCGGCGGATGACTACATGAATGCCGAGCAACATGCTTTTTTCTCCGAGCTGTTGCAAAACATGAAAGTTGAAACCCATGAGCGCATCGAACAGAACCGCATCGCCATCGAGAGTCTGGACACCCCAGCCGATCCGGCCGACGCTGCTTCCGTCGAAGAAGAGCGCACCTGGCTGGTAAACGCGATCGATCGCGACCAGCGCATGCTGCCTCAGTTGGAACAAGCCCTTGAGCGCATCAAGGAAGACAGCTTCGGCTGGTGCGATGACAGCGGCGAGGCAATCGGCCTCAAGCGCCTGCTGATCAGCCCGACCACCAAGTACTGCATCGAAGCACAAGAGCGTCACGAACAGATCGACAAGCACCAGCGTCAGGCCTGATTTCGTTTCGTAGCGCTTAAATCGCGGGCAAGCCCGCTCCCACAAGGTTTGCGTTGAACCTGTGGGAGCGGGCTTGCCCGCGATGCTTTTTATCGTCCGCAGAAAACCCGACACGCTTCTATTGATCTGCTGCAATAACCGCGACTAACGGACCATGGATAATGGCCAGGTAGTGGCGTTAAATGCGGGTACAACAATTAGAAGACACGTGGGTGACGATGATGACGAGAGACGGATCTCTGGTTGGGCCAGTGCCGGCACCAATACCGGCAACCCGCAACCAATGGCTCACGCCGACGCTGCAAAGTGTCGCGCTGCTGCTCCTGCTCGGGGGCATCACGCTGGGAGGCTGGTCGCTGGCTGTCAGCCTGCCGCTGGCGATGCTGATTATCTGGCTGCCGCGCCTGCGCCAGCGCAGAGCCCCTGAGGCGCCTGCCGACACATCCGACGGCATCGCCGGGTTGACCCGCGATCTGTCGTACGCCACCAGCCACAATGCGCTTTCAGCCGCCGGCGTCGCCTATTCGGTCAAGCAACTGGCCGACCGCCTGCAGTCGCAACTGGGGGCGGCTGCGCAAATCGTCAGCAATGCCGAAGTACTGATTGCCACCGAACAAGCCACATCACTGCTCAGCCAGCAAGCGCTGGGGGCCGCCAGCGAAGCTCATCACAGCAGCGCGGCCGGGCGTTCGCAACTGGTCGAGTCGATCGCGCGCATGCATCAACTCAGTCAGCGCGCGAGCAACAGCCGGGAAATGATCGAAGCCTTGAGCCTGCGCAGCGACGACATCCAGCGAGTGACGCTGGTGATCCAGTCCATTGCCAGCCAGACCAACCTGCTGGCCCTGAATGCGGCCATCGAAGCGGCGCGGGCAGGTGAACATGGCCGGGGCTTTGCGGTTGTTGCCGATGAAGTGCGCGGCCTGGCTGCGCGCACGGCTACCGCCACGGGCGAAGTCGGCGAGATGGTTGCCGATATCCAGCAACGCACGGCGCAAGTGGTGGAGCAGATTCGTCAACTGTCCAGCGACCTGGACCAGGGCGTCGAACAGGTCGAGCAAACCGGACAGCACCTGGAGAACATCGCGCGGCTGGCAGCCGGGGTCGAACACCAGGTCGGCGAAATCGCCCAGGGCGCGGCGACCAACCGCGAGCAACTGGACAGCCTGTTCCACGCCATCGAGCAGATGCGCAGCGACCTGGGCGTCAGCGACCAGCAGACCCAACGACTGGCACTGGCGGCAGTGCAAATGGAAGGGCAGGCCGAAACCATCAGCGAGCGGCTTGCCGAAGTCGGCCTGGATGATTACCACCAACGCATCTACGACCTCGCCCGCGAAGGCGCAAGCCAGATCACGGCGCGATTCGAAGCTGATATCGACCAGGGACGTGTCAGCCTCGATGACCTGTTCGATCGCAATTACCAGGCGATTCCCAACACTCATCCGGGCAAGTTTCAGACCCGCTTCGATCGTTACACCGATCAGGTGTTGCCGGCCATCCAGGAACCGCTGCTGGCCCGTCACGATGGCCTGGTGTTCGCCATCGCCTGCACGCAGCAGGGCTACGTGCCCACCCATAACAAGGTGTTCAGCCAACCGTTGACTGGCGACGCACAGCTTGACGCGCTGAACAATCGCACCAAACGCAAGTTTGCCGATCGCACGGGCATTCGTTGTGGCGGCCATCAGCAACCCGTGCTGCTGCAAACCTATACCCGCGACACCGGTGAATTGATGCACGATCTTTCGGTGCCAATTGTGCTCAAAGGGCGTCACTGGGGTGGTTTGCGCCTGGGCTATAAACCAGAGAGTCCGCGCTGACCTGGCGGCCATTGTTACCGGTTCGGCAACTAAGCTGTGCAGCGGCGTTGCTGTTTCCTTGCCGGGAAACTCATTAACCTACCGACATAGTTAGGTGGCTAATGAATTAGGCGAGGCAATATGCAAAGCAAAGTGGATGTTGCGGTGATGATTGGCAGCGCTGTGCCCTCGAACCTGCGGGCGATGGGGCAGAGTGTCTGCTGGGTAGTGCTGCTGAACGGGGAGCGTCGCGGTACGGCGTTCGCCAGTCGCAATGAAGCGCAGGAGTGCAAAGCTGCCTGGCTTGCGCAATTGAGCGCAGCACAACAAGGCAGCCTGCACTGAGTCCGCTGCTTAGTGAACCTGGTGCATGCGCAGGTTGAGGTCGTCGACCACCCGCGCCCAGTCAGCATCTTCGCGCAATTGTTCTTTCAGGAAGCCCGCCTGCTGCGGCGTCCAGAATTCGGCGTCGATCAGCTTCTTGTCGTCGGGGAGGGGAGAGTGACTGGCGATGAAGTCGTCGATCGCCTTCTCGCTGGAATCCAGGCCCAGCTGGTCAAACAGGCCTTTCAAATCATGTGTAGGTGCATCCATGTTGATCTCCTTGAGTGTCGCGTCGAGTGCAAGTGCTGAAGTACGGCTCATTGCATCAGAGGCGGCCGCGCTCCAGGAGTTCGATAGCGATGTTCTAAAGCAGGGCAAGCATAGACGGCAAACTGAAGGTCAGGCCTTTAACGCGCCTTCATCGACAGCCAGCTTGAGTGCCTTGGCGGCATCCTGGGCGGCAATGGCGGCCACGTCGGCGGTCTTGAACCAGCGGTCCTTTTCGACCTGGTGGCAGGTGACGGTGGTCAGCGGCGGTTTGGCGCGCATGATGATGACTGCCTGGAACTCACCCTCGACTTCCCTGACTTCGCCCCGGATGAAAAATTCGCCGATATCAAATTCCGTCACGTCGCAGCCTTCCCATGAGAATATTCTGTTGTTTTGAACGTTGCCCGCCGTTGGGACGGATTTCATTGGTCGGGCATTATGGCAGTAGTTGCCTGCCGGCGGCTGAGATAAGTCGCCGGCATGACGAAACGCCTGTCGAAGCCGCAGTCAGTGGCGGCACTCGAGGGCGTGGCCTGCAAATGATTGCACGGGGAGCCAGGCAGTTGGCTGAAGTGTGTTTAAGTGCACCTGTGAAGTCCTTTTCACGGGTTTGCCGACGTCTGTTCGTCGTTATGGGTAGTCTGGAAGAGCGTCGCTGCTCTAGAATCACCTGCAGTGCCGGGCGTACGTGCCTTTCCAAAGCAATTTTTGCCTGGCGATCTGTTGGAAAAATGCTTTTTTCAAAGCGATTTTTCCCCGGAGTTGATAGTCCGTTTTCTCTGGCGTAAAAAAGGCGCTGTACTCCAAGTCTTGAAAAACGCCAGACAGGACGACGTGGGTGGTATTCCATTATCCTGTTGATCCTGGGATTCACCCCGGTTTATGTGTTCATTTCGGCATTGCCGCTATTTTCTGCCGTGCGCCCGTTTCGCGCGCGGCACCATTTCAGATGTGGGGATGTTTCCTTGGCAGTAAGTAATCTCGATATGCATGCTTTGTTCGTGCTGGGTGATCTGCGGGCAAAGCTGGTTAAACAGTTTCAGTCACGTTTCGTTTACATCACCGAACAAAACGCCGAAGGCATTTACATTGCCGAAATCGATACCGAAGAGTCGTTGGTCGTTGATGATAAACCCGGGCTCAAGCTCAAGGTTGGCGATCACTTCAGCGCATCCGTGCTACCCAGTCGCGAAGGCGGCAAGCTGGATATCAAGTTTCGCGAAATTAAACTGACCGTTTACGGCCTTGGCGATTATGCGTTCGTGACTACCGCTGATGGCCACGGCATCGTGTTCAAGGAAGGCCATAGCGTGGTGATGGTATTCGCCGCGCACCAGCAGTTGCAGGAAGGTTTGACCAAGACACTCAAGGCCGTTACGGCCAAGGCCGCGAAATGGCGCAAGGGTGAGCTGGTGACCTTCAAGGCCAGCGAATAAGCGGCCGGCACTGCAGTACATTTGCGAAAACAGATTCACGCCCTTCGAAAGCAGGAACCTCTACTACAGTCAGTGGACTGAGTATTTTGAGGCTCGCGGTCTTCTGCCCGGCCATCCTGCTATTGCTGTGAACAGCACGAGGTGCAAAAGCATGAAAGGATTACGACGGTTCCTGGCCGCTGCCCTGGCCACTGGCGCTTTGTTCGCTTCATCCGGCCCGGTGGCCGCCGCCCAGGCGCCCATCCATTTTGCCGACCTGAATTGGGAAAGCGGCAGCCTGATCACCGATATCCTGCGGATCATCGTCGAGAAGGGTTACGGACTGCCCACCGATACCTTGCCGGGCACGACCATTACCCTGGAAACCGCGCTGGCCAACAACGATATCCAGGTGATCGGCGAAGAATGGGCCGGGCGTAGTCCGGTCTGGGTCAAGGCTGAGGCTGAAGGCAAGGTGGTGAGCCTGGGCGACACGGTCAAGGGCGCCACCGAAGGCTGGTGGGTGCCCGAGTATGTGATCAAGGGTGACCCGGCCAAGGGTATCAAGGCCGTGGCCCCTGACCTGCGCAGCGTCACCGATCTGCCCAGGTACAAGGACGTGTTCAGCGATCCGGAATCGCCTGGCAAGGGCCGCTTTCTCAACAGCCCGATCGGCTGGACGTCCGAGGTGGTCAACAAGCAGAAGCTCAAGGCCTACGGGCTGGACGACAGCTACGTGAACTTCCGCAGCGGGTCCGGGGCGGCGCTGGATGCCGAGATCAGTTCTTCGATTCGTCGAGGCAAACCGATCCTGTTCTATTACTGGTCGCCGACGCCGCTGCTCGGCCGCTTCAAGCTGATCCAGCTGGAAGAACCGCCGTTCAATGCCGAAGCCTGGAAGACCCTCACCGATGCCGACAATCCCAATCCGCAGCCGACCCGCTCGCTGGCGTCGAAGCTGTCGATCGGTGTGTCCACCCCGTTCCAGAAGCAGTACCCGCAGATTGCCGAGTTTTTCAGCAAGGTTGATTTCCCGATCGAGCCATTGAACAAGGCGTTGGCCCAGATGAGCGAAAAACACACCGCGCCACGCCAGGCGGCCGAGGCGTTCATGAAGGCGCATCCGGACGTGTGGCAGGCCTGGGTGCCCAAGGATGTCGCCGCCAAAGTTGCTGCCGAGTTGAAGTGAGTTTGGGGCTGCCCTTACATAATCGGTCGGGTAGGTTCATCCTGCGCGCACATTTCACGCTGGAAGTTTGACTATGAGCCTGGTAATTGCGCAATGGATGGCTGCCGTCTTCCTCCTGATCAGCCTGGTCCACCTGTACTGGGCGGCCGGTGGCAAGCTGGGCAGCGAGGCCGCCGTGCCGCGAGTGCCCAGGGAGGACGACCAAGGCTCCAGGCCGGCCTTCAAGCCTTCTGGATTTGCCACGCTACTGGTAGCGGTCGGCCTGCTGCTGATCGCGATGCTGGTGTGCCTGCGGGTCGGCCTGTACCTGCCGACGGTGCATCACTGGTCACTGCAGTGGGTGATCAGCGCCATTGCGATGCTGATGTTCGCCCGGGCGATTGGCGATTCGAATCTTGTAGGGTTTTTCAAACAGGTCAAGGATTCCAAATTTGCCCGCCTCGATACCTGGGCGTATTCGCCGTTGTGTGTGGTGCTGGGGGCAGGGTTGCTGGCGGTGGCGTGGATCTGAAGAGCGGGCACGGCAACGGGGCTATCAAGCCTTGCTGGAAGCCCCGCTGAACGCTGCAGGGTACTTGTCCAGGTAAGCATCGTTGAGCTGGGTATCCTGGGAGCGCATGAATCGTTTGAAATCAGGTATCAGCAGAACCAGCAGGGATAACAGCAGCACCATGGCACCCAGCAGCGTAATGGTCGTCGCGACTCCCAGCTGACCAATGAAGGTGCTCATGGCAAAGCTCCCCAGGGGACTGGCCGCTGCGGACAGGATCGCAACCGTGGCGAACACGCGGTTGCGGTGCGATTTTGGTGTCGCCAGCAGCCGTACGGACGAGGTAGGGATGTTGATCAGCATCAGTCCGACGCCACCGCAGAAAAACGCGACGGTGACGATAACCGAAGAGGTAACGGTCCCGAACACCAACAGATTGCAACCCAATAGTGCGAACCCTGCGGACACACACATGTCCCGAGGGATTAGGCCGGATAACCATCCGATGATCTTTTAGCTGCCCAGCAGAATGCCTAGCCCGAAGCTGGCATCCAGCAAACCGATGTAAGTCACCGGGTATTGGATGACGTCTTTCACATACAGCGGAATCAGAAGGGTGAAAAACGGGTAGAGGGCAAAGTTGATCAACATCGCAACAAGCGCCAGGTAAAACTCCACTTTCACGCCGTAGACCACCTTGAAGCCGGAGTAGATCATGCTCAAGCCATTGGCGGTCGCAGGGTTTAGGCTGTCGTCGGGAGCGCCGATGGCGCTTGGGATGGTCGCAATCAATAACCCGGCGACGAGGATCGCAAAAAATCCGCAGCTAAAGCGAAAGTGATGCCAAATCCGTAAATCAAGCCGCTGGCCAGTACCGGTCCCAGCTGCATCGACAACGACGACATCACGCTTTTGCTTCTGAAGGCCAGCGAGACTTTATCGTCGCTGGCAAACAAAGGAATGATCGACGCCTGCAGCGGGTCACGCACGCCGACGATCGCGCTGCTGAGCATCATCAGCGCACCCACCGTCCAGGGGTTGAACGCGCCGGTGGCAGACAGCACCAACATAAGCAGCGCGCTGGTCAGGCTGAGCCATGAGGCGAGCTTGATGATCCGGATTTTGTTGTACTTGTCGCCCATCCACCCCAGCAGGGGCCTGGCCAGCACCTCTGCCGCGATGGAACAGGCAATCATGTTGGCGAAGTAGAGCGCCGAGCCGGTTTCCTGGAGCACCCACCACGCGACGGCAAGTTGATTGCAGCGTCCGCCCAGAACCATCAGAAAAAAACTGAACTGAACCTTCAGTAGTCGGCGGTCGATAACAGGAAACTCCCATAGGCTGTTTGAGAAATCTGCACTCATTGATTTACCGTTGAGCTGTGGGAGCAAGCCTCGTTCCCACAGGATCCCAGAGTGCCCGAGGCTCAGTTCCCGCTTTCCATGCTCCGACTACTTACCTCGGCCGGCACATCATCCCCGGCCATGCGCTTGCGAAACAGCGCCGCCCGGGCCAGCAGCAGGGTGGTCACCGGTACCGTGATTGCCAGCAGGATCGGAATCAGCCAGGCGTGCAGCACCGGCGCGGATTTGAGCGCCGAGAAGTAGATGATCGACGCCAGTGCCACGCTCCAGGCGCCCAGGGTCGACGCCAGGGCTGGCGGGTGCATGCGCTGGAAATAATCCTTCATGCGCAGCAACCCGGTGGCGCCGATCAGCGCAAACAGGCTGCTGAGCACCAGCAGGATCGCCACCGGCACTTCAACCCACAAAGACAATTCAGCGTTCATTCGATCACCTCGCCGCGCAGGAGGAATTTCGCCAGGGCAAACGAGCCGACGAAGCCGAACAGCGCGATCAGCAGCGCTGCTTCGAAGTAGGTGTCACTGGCATAACGGATGCCCAGGGTGAGCATCATCAGCATCGCGACGATGTACAGGTAGTCCAGCGCCAGTACCCGGTCTTGTGCCGAAGGGCCCTTGAACAGGCGAATCAGGGTCAGGACCATGGCCAGCGAGAAGATGAACAGGCTCAGCAGGATCGCATTCGACAGCAGCGGGCTCATTCGAAGATCTCCATCAGGGGGCGTTCGTAGGTCGCCTTGAAGTGCTCGATGAACAGCGCTTCGTCATCCAGGTCGAACACGTGCAGCAATAGAATGCTGCGGTCCAGTGCCAGTTCCGACCAGACCGTGCCGGGAACCACCGTGGTGATCATCGACAGGGCCGCCAGGCCATTGGCGTCGCGCAGCTCCAGCGGCACCTTGATGAAGCGCGAGCGTGGCGGTCGGCGTCCGGCATTGAGCACGCTCCAGGCGACGGCGAGGTTGGACACCACCACGTCACGGCCCACCAGCAGGAACAGGCGCAGGATCACCCCAGGGCGGCGAATGCGGATCGGCAGTGGGCGCAATTTGCGCATCATCAATGGCGCGCAGATGCCGAGGATGGCCCCCAGCAGCACATTACCCGGGCTGATCGACAGGTTCAGCGCCAGCCACAATACCCACAGCGCCAGTGACAACCAGGGGGCGGGAAACAGACGGCTCATGGGCGCACCTCGACGATCGCGGCTTGCGCTTCGGGGCTTGGCACGGCGCGAGTGCCGAGCACTGCCATGACGTACTGCTGGGGATTGTTCAAGGCGTCTGCAGCGGCCTGGGTGTAACGCAGCAGCGGCTCGGCCTTGAAGGTCAGGGCGATACTCAAGCCCAGCAACGCGAAGATCGGCACACATTCAAAACGGCGCAATAGCGGCGACGGTCGCTCCTCCGGCGTCCAGAAGCGCTGGATACCCAGGCGGGAGAAAGCGATGAGCGATGCCATGCCCGAGATGATCAGCAGCGCCAACAGGCCCCACGCGGCGTTCGACACCGGTTCATCGCTGCCGGTGCCCAGGCCCATTGGGTTGAGCAGGGCGTGCAGCAAACCCAGCTTGCCGATAAAGCCCGAGAGCGGCGGCATGCCGATGATCAGCAGTGAGCAGGCGATGAAGCTCAGGCCGAGGAAGGCCATGGTCCAGGGAATTACCTGGCCGACCACGGCTTTCTGTTCGTCATCGAGGTTGATGCCTTTGGCTGGCTGCAGGGATTCCATGGGCCGGGGCAGCAGGTCGCCGTCATCGAACAAGGGTATTTCATTGGCCGAGCGCGAACGTTCGATCAGCTCGGCCAGCAGGAACAGCGCGCTCAACGCCAGGGTCGAGCTGACCAGGTAGAACAGCGCCGCGCCGATCAGCTTGGGCTGGGCGAAGCCGATGGAAGCCAGCAGGATGCCCGCCGACACCAGGATGCTCAGGCTGGCCAGGCGTTCGAGGCGTTGCGCGGCAATGATCGCCATCGCTGCGCAGATAATGGTCGCCATGCCGCCATAGATCAGCCAGTCGCCGCCAAAATACGCCGACGCCCCGGCTTGCCCGGAAAACAGCAGGGTCCACAGGCGCAGCAAGGTGTAGACGCCGACCTTGGTCATGATCGCAAACATCGCCGCCACCGGGGCGCTGGCCGCGGAATAGGCCGGTACCAGCCAGAAATTCAGCGGCCACATGCCGGCCTTGGCCAGGAACGCCACCGCCAGGATCGCCGCGCCGGCATGCAGCAGGCCCCGATCGGCCTCCGGCACCAGGGGGATCTTCAGCGCCAGGTCGGCCATGTTCAGGGTGCCGGTGACGCCGTAGATCAGCGCCGCGCCGATCAGGAACAGCGACGAGGCCAACAGGTTGATCGAAATGTAATGCAGGCCGGCCGAGACCCGTGAGCGTCCCGAGCCGTGCAGCATCAGCCCGTAGGAGGCGGCCAGCAGCACTTCGAAAAACACAAACAGGTTGAACAGGTCGGCGGTCAGGAAGGCGCCATACAGGCCCATCATCTGGATCTGGAACAGCGCGTGGAAGCTCGAGCCCGCACCGTCCCAGCGGGCCATCGCAAACAGCAGGGCGCTGACGCCGATGATCCCGGTCAGTACCAGCATCATCGCCGAGAGGCGGTCGACCACCAGCACAATGCCAAACGGTGCCTGCCAGTTACCCGGCAGGTACACGCCGATGGAGCCGGGAATGCCGGTTTCCTGGGTCCATTGCAGCAACAGCACGGCAATGCCCAGCCCGACCAGACTGGAGAACAGGTTGATCCTGGCCTTCAGCGGGCGGTGTTTTTCCCCGAGCATCAGCATCAAGGCGGCAGTCAGCAGCGGCAGCAGAATCGGTGCGGCGATCAGGTGCGGCATCAGGTTCATTGCTTAGGCTCCCGGCCGTCCACATGGTCGGTACCGGTCAGGCCCCGGGAAGCCAGCAGCACGACCAGGAACAGTGCAGTCATGGCGAAGCTGATGACGATGGCGGTGAGCACCAGCGCCTGCGGCAATGGATCGGTGTAGTGCAGCAGGTCCTGGGGCACGCCGTCCTTGATGATCGGCTCCTTGCCGATAAACAGGCTGCCCATGCTGAAGATGAACAGGTTGACGCCGTAGGACAGCAGGCACAGGCCCATGACCACCTGGAATGTCCGCGGCCGCAGGACCAGCCACACTCCGGACGCAGCCAGGACGCCGATGGCGATTGCGATGACTTCTTCCATCAGACGGCTCCTTTGCTGGCGACGGATTTGGGCAGTGCCGCGGTCTTGTGGCCACGAACCGACTGGTGGGCGATGGCGGTGAGGATCAGCAAGGTCGAACCCACGACCACTGAATACACGCCAATGTCGAAAAACAGGGCGCTGGCGATGTGGATGGCGCCGAACACAGGCAGGTCGAAATGCCAGGTGTGGGTGGTCAGGAACGGATAACCGACCGCCATGGCCCCAAGCCCGGTGATCGTGGCGAACAACAACCCGGTGCCCATCCAGCGCAGCGGCCGCAGGCTCATTTGCGCCTCGACCCACTGGGTCCCGGCCACCATGTACTGCAGGATGAACGCGACCGACATCACCAGCCCTGCAACGAACCCGCCACCGGGCTGGTTGTGACCGCGCATGAACAGGTAGATCGACACCACGAAGGCGATCGGCAGCAGCAGGCGCACCAGTACCGCCGGCACCATCATGAAGCCCAGGGCGGTATCGCTGGCCTGGCGCGGGTTGACCAGGTCGGTCACCACGTCGGGCGCCAGCAGGCGTTGCTGGGCCGGCAATTGCAGGCTCTCCTTGGGGGGGCGGAAGCGTCGCAGCAGGGCGAACACGGTCAGCGCCACGGCGGCGAGCACGGTGATTTCACCCAGGGTGTCAAAGCCGCGGAAATCCACCAGCATCACGTTGACCACGTTACTGCCACCGCCTTCGGGCAAGGCGCGGCTGAGGTAGAACGAGGAAATGTCGTTGGGGGTCTGGCGGGTCAACATGGCGTAGGACAACAGCGCCATGCCGCCACCGACAGCCGTCGACAACAGCAAGTCGCGCAAGCGCCGGATGCGCGCCTTGCGCAAGGTGCTCGGCAACGGCGCCACCTCTTCGATCCGCCGCGGCAACCAGCGCAGACCAAGCAGGATCAATACCGTGGTGACCACTTCGACTACCAGTTGCGTCAAGGCCAGGTCCGGCGCGGAGAACCAGACGAAGGTGATGCAGGTCATCAGGCCACAGACGCTGACCATGGTCAGGGCTGCCAGGCGGTGATACTTGGCCTGCCAGGCGGCGCCCAGGGCACAGGCGATCGCCAGCAGCCACAGGGTCACGAACACGGCCGAGCCCGGGATTTTCGGTCGGTCGCCCCAGGTCAGGCTGCCGTGCAGCATCGGGATCAGCCCGACCAGTACGGCGGCCAGTACCACCAGAAACAGCTGGGTTTGCAGGCGCTTGGTGCTGATCCGCCGCTCCAGGCGCCGAGCCAGGCGCATCATCACCACCAGGCTGCGTTCGAACTGGCGCTTGCCGTTGAAGCGGCCAATCAGCGGCGGGTACTTGAAGCGTCCACGCTTGAGCTGATTGCGCAGCAGCAGGTAAAGGACGATGCCGCCGCTCATGGCTATCAGGCTCATGATCATCGGCGCATTCCAGCCGTGCCAGATGGCCAGGCTGTACTCCGGCAATTGGCCACCGACAACGGGAAGCGCAGCGGCAGCCAGCAGCGGGCCCACCACCTGTGCCGGGAAAATCCCCACTATCAGGCAGGCGAACACCAGCAACTCGACCGGTGCACGCATCCACCGTGGCGGCTCGTGGGGCGTGTGGGGCAGGTCGGTAGCGGTCGGGCCGAAGAACACGTCAGCGGTAAACCGTAGCGAGTAGGCGACGCTGAAGGTGCCGGCGATGGTCGCGACAATTGGCAGGGCCATTTCGACCCAGGCCGTGGCATTGATGAACACGGTTTCGGCGAAGAACATCTCTTTGGACAGGAAACCGTTGAGCAGCGGTACGCCGGCCATGGAGGCGCTGGCGACCATGGCCAGGGTGGCAGTGTAGGGGATCAGCCGGATCAGGCCACTGAGCTTGCGAATGTCCCGGGTGCCACTTTCGTGGTCGATGATCCCGGCGGCCATGAACAGCGAAGCCTTGAAGGTGGCGTGGTTGAGAATATGAAATACCGCCGCGACTGCTGCAAGGGGGCTGTTCAGGCCCAGCAGCAGGGTGATCAGGCCCAGATGGCTGATGGTCGAATAGGCCAGCAGCCCCTTGAGGTCGTTCTGGAACATTGCGCAGTAGGCGCCCAGCAACAGGGTGCAGGCACCGGCGCCGCTGACGATGTAGAACCATTCTTCACTGCCGGACAACGACGGCCAGAGCCGCGCCAACAGGAACACCCCGGCTTTGACCATGGTTGCCGAGTGCAGATAGGCGGAGACCGGCGTCGGCGCCGCCATGGCGTGGGGCAGCCAGAAATGAAAGGGGAATTGCGCGCTTTTGCTTAGGGCGCCGATCAGGATAAGAGGAAGCAGGACAGGGTAGAGGGCATGTGCGCGAATCAGCTCGCCGGCGGCCAGGACCTTGTCGAGGTCATAGCTGCCGACCACATGGCCAAGCAGCATGACCCCCGCCAGCAGGCATAAACCGCCGGCACCCGTGACCATCAGCGCCATGTAGGCGCCGCGTCGGGCGTCGGCGCGGTGATGCCAATAGCCGATCAGCAGGAAGGAAAAAAGGCTGGTCAGCTCCCAGAAGAATACGATCTGGATCAGGTTGCCGGAGATGACGAGCCCGAGCATGGCGCCCATGAACGCCAGGAAAAACGCGAAGAAGCGCGGCACCGGGTCGTCCGGCGACATGTAGTAACGAGCGTATAACGAGACCAGTGTGCCGATGCCCAGCACCAGCATGGAGAACAGCCAGGCAAAACCGTCCATGCGCAGGACGAAGTTCAGGCCCAGGCTGGGCAGCCAGAAGAATTCCTGGCGAATGACCCCGCCATCGACAATTTGCGGGTACAGCAAAGCGACCTGGACGGTGCCGATGAGGGCGACCAGGCCAGCCAACAATGATTCGGCATTACGCGCGTTATGCGGCAGAACGGCGGCCACACAGCTGCCAATAAAGGGCAGAAGCAGTAGAACTATCAGGGACATAGGCTTCTAATCTGCGGAGGTTTATGAAGCATCATACGTGCCAGTCCCCGGATTACCAAACGCGAACCTGTGGCAGAATCCTACATGGCGTGCGCAAAAGTCATGCTGTCTGGGGGTTTGGCATGCGGTGACATGCAGGTCTGGCCTCATCGCGAGCAAGCCTGCTCTCACATTAGATCATCGGTGAATGCAGGGCATGCGTTTGGCACAGATCCACAGTGGGAGCGGGCTTGTTCGCGAAGACTCTCGATCAAACGCCGCACCTATTGCCGGTCAGCGTTGGGTTTCGCTCTCCAGGTCCTCCTGCGCCACCACCGCCTTACCCTTGGTCTTCAACTCACTGACAATCACCGCTGCCACAATCAACCCCGCGCCGACCAACGCAATCGCCGGCAACCGCTCCCCGGCCATCCGCCCGACAATTCCGGCCCAGACCGGCTCGCCGGCATAGATCAGGGTAGCGCGGGTCGGCGAGACGCTTTTCTGCGCCCAGTTCATCGCCACCTGGATCGCCGCGCTCGCCGCACCCAGGCCCAGGGCGCTGCACAGCAGCAGCCAGGAAAAGTCCGGAATGTGCTCCTGGGTTGGCACCACCAGCAGGAACGACAGCACCGAGGTGACCGCCAGTTGCACCACCGTCACCCGGCGCACATCGACCTGACCGGCAAAGCGACTGATCAGGATGATTTCTGCAGCAATCGCCACGGCACTGATCAGGGTGGCGATTTCACCCGGGCTGAAATTCAATGAGGCCCCCGCCGGCCCCGACAGCAGCATCAAGCCGGTAAACGCCAGCATGATGCCAATACTCGGCATCAGCCCTGGACGCCGTCCCAGCACCAGCCATTGCAGCAACGGCACGAAGGGCACGTACAGCGCCGTGATGAACGCCGACTGGCTGCTTGGAATGCTCTGCAACCCGACCGTCTGCAAGCCGTAGCCCAGCATGATCGCCACACCGATAAACGACCCGGCCCGGAGCTCGAAGAGTGTCAGCTCGCGCAGGTGCCGCCAGGAAAACAACGCGACGATGAGCGCCGCTGCGGCGAAGCGCAGGCCGACGAAAAACATCGGGCCGCTGACGGTCATCGCATGCTGCACCAGCAGGAAAGTCCCGCCCCAGACCATGGTGATTACCACCAGTACGCATTCGGCTTTGCTGAACCGCGAGAAGCGGGGAGAAGTATTGGGGGAGGAGTTCACCGACGTCATGTCCTTGCGCGCTACCGGAGGGGGACGCACAATGCGCCGTATGTTGCGCAGTATACTGCCCAACCCTACCGAGTGAGCAATATAGTGCACAAAGATTCCACGCAACGGGCTTCGGTCCTGCAACACGTCAGCCTTAATGTCCGGCGACTGCGCCACGCCGCCGATATGAGCCAGACCGCCCTCGCGGAAAAATCCGGGGTCAGCCGGCGGATGCTGGTGGCAATCGAAGCCGGTGAAAAGAATGTCAGCCTGACCACCCTCGACCGCGTTGCCGAAGCACTCGACGTGGCCTTCAGCGACCTGATCCAGGCCCCCGATGCCCGCGATCCCAGTCGCATCAACGAACTGGCCTGGGCCGGCACCATTCCCGGCAGCAAGGCGGTGTTGCTGTCCAAAGCCAGCGCCACCCGGGAGGTGGAGCTCTGGGAATGGCGCCTGGAGCCAGGCGAACACTATCCCTCCGAACCCGATGCTGATGGCTGGAGCGAACAGCTTTACGTCTTCGAAGGTTGCCTGACGCTGATGCTCGGTGACGTTCCCCACACTATTGCGGCCGGGGAGTTCTACATGTTCGCCAGTAACCAGCCGCACTCCTATCGCAATGAAGGCGAAGTTGCCGCGCGTTTCGTGCGTAACGTGGTGATCTGAACGGCCAGCAGCGCCGATCGCCAAGGCTGCTATCGCTACTTTGGTACTGCTCTATGACGCTGGCCCGGGTTTGGCGCTTATGATCGTCCAGGAAAACACTGACCTGTGAGAACGCCATGAGTGAAATCCCCCGCGAGCAGGCGAATGACGCCATCCGGCAAGCGGACATCCTGATCATCGGCGGCGGCCTGAGTGGCGCGATGCTGGCCGTGCAGCTGCTGCGCCTGCGGGGCCGGCGCTCGGTGCTGGTGATTGAGCCCCGTGCCGAGCTGGGTCGCGGCGAGGCCTACAGTGCGGTGGAACTCGGTCACACGCTCAACGGTAACGCGGCGCGGATGAGCGTCGACCCGGACAATGCCGATGACCTGACGCAGTGGCTGACGGCACATATAGCGGCGGGCGGCTGGCCCGAGTCCGATCAGCAGTCTGTGCCGGTCAGTGAGCTGTTCCCCCCGCGCGGGCTATTTGGCGAGTATGTGCAACAGCGCCTGGCCGAAGCCCAGGTGGCTGGCGCCGCGAACGGTTCGAGCGTGGAACACGTGCGCGCTGAGGTCGTCGACCTCGAGAACCTGGCCGATGGCGTGCGGTTGACTTTGAGCGACGGGCAATGCCTGCAGGGGGCTTATGCGGTGCTGGCCACTGGAATGTTTCCCGCCGCACGCACGCCACAGGCCCACTCCAGTGGCCTGAATGCAGCGGCACTGGACCCTTGGGACGTGGCTGCGATGCGCCAGCTTGATCCGCAGTCGACGGTTTTGATCATCGGTTCCGGCCTGACCATGGTCGATGCTGTGGTCTCGCTGGAGCAGGCTGGGCACCGCGGGCCGATCGAAGTGTTTTCCCGCCACGGCCTGCTGCCCCACGTGCGCCGCCAGCCGCCGGCCTGGGCCGACTTCCTCGGCGATGACCCGAGCATTCGTACGCCACGGCAGCTGGTACGCGAGCTGCGCCGCCATTGCCGCAATGCCATTGCCCGGGGGATCGACTGGCAAGCGCCCCTGGACACTGTGCGTGTGCACATTCCACGGCTGTGGAGCCAGGCGACGGACTTGCAGCGTCGGCAGTTCGTGCGGCACGTACGGCCGTGGTGGGAGAGCCATCACCACCGCTCGCCACCCTTGAGTGCCGAGCTGGTCGCGCGGTTGCACGGGGAAGGGCGGCTGCGGATTCAGGCGGCGTCCTTCAAGGGGCTTGAACCTTCGTCGGGGGATGAGTTGGGAATTCGCATCCGTCGGCGTGGCGAGCCTTGTGAGTGCGTGGTACATGGCGTGGCGTTGATCAATTCCAGTGGCATCGAATATGACTGGAGACGGGTTGCCCGACCTCTGCCCCGGCAGTTGCTGGCGCGGGGCCTGGTTCAGCCCGGACCGCTGGCATTGGGAATCGCCGCCACTGCGGACGGCGCGGTGATCGGTGCCGATGGGCAAGTCGCCAGTCGGCTGTTCGCCATGGGGCCGCCGTTGCGTGGAATGTGGTGGGAGAGTACGGCGGTGACGGACGTTGCATTGCAGGCCAAAGCGCTTGCCCGCAGATTGACCCAACCCCTGTAGGGCATGGCCTGTCGGACGCGCCTGCAGGACATAAAGTGTGGGAGCAAAGCTTGCTCACGATATCGTCAGTCAGCACACGGCAACGCTGAATGAGGATCCGTGATCGCGAGCAAGCTCGCTCCTACAAGGGCAATGGGCGGATCAATAACGCTGATATTTCGAACCAAACTCCGGCCGGTTCTCCGCAACATACAGTTTGCTTGCCTGATCGTCCTTGTGATCGACGCCCACCGTATTGACGTTCAAGGTAGCCGGTTGGCTGACCTGTGCAGCGCTAACCACTTGTGCGGTTGCGTGGGGGGCAGCGATGGCCGAAGTGGCACCCAGGACCGACAGGGCAAATCCAAGACCAATGATGATTTTCATGAGCAGCTCCAGAGCGTGGGAAGAAGATGTGGCCACTGTAGAGCTGCAGCCCGTCGATGAAAAAACACCCATGGGCATAGTCTTTATCAAGGATGTTGATCGGCCTGTGCTGATTCAGTCCTGTGCGCCGAGCATCTGCACCGGGTAGGAAAATACATACCCTTCACTGCGCACGGTCTTGATGTAGGTCGGCTC
This sequence comes from Pseudomonas sp. 65/3-MNA-CIBAN-0223, assembly GCF_040310425.1. Classification (NCBI taxonomy): domain Bacteria; kingdom Pseudomonadati; phylum Pseudomonadota; class Gammaproteobacteria; order Pseudomonadales; family Pseudomonadaceae; genus Pseudomonas; species Pseudomonas sp. 65/3-MNA-CIBAN-0223. Next base: position 162,724 of record NZ_JBEOPV010000012.1, on the reverse strand, counting down.
GCGCGAGTCATCCATCAAGCGTTGGCGCAACCGGCTGACCAGCAGGTCGATGGAGCGGTCGAACAGGTCGGCGTCGCGACCCTGGGTCAGGTTCAGCAATTGATCGCGGCTGAGCACGCGCTGGGGATGGTCGAGGAACACCCGCAACAGCCGATATTCGGCACCACTCAGGGCGACCATGGTGTCATCTTCGTCCAGCAGATGACGGGCGGTGGTGTCCAGGCGCCAGCGACCGAAGCCCAGCAAGCGGCCGCTTTCGCTGACCAGCAGGTTAGGCGGCAGCATCCGCGTGCGCCGTAGCACGGCGTTGATGCGGGCAAGCAGTTCGCGGGCGGAGAAGGGTTTGGTCAGGTAGTCATCGGCGCCCATTTCCAGCCCGAGAATTCGGTCGGTTTCATCGTTGCGCGCCGTGAGCATCAGGATCGGCGTCGCCTTGTGCTTGCCCGAGCGCAGTTCGCGACACAGCTGCAGGCCGTCGTCGCCGGGCAGCATGATGTCCAGCACGATCAGGTCCACCTGGTTGGCCTCCAGAAAGCTGCGCATCTGCCGTCCATCGGCCACGACTGTGGTGCGCAAGCCGTTCTTCTTCAGGTAATTACCGACCAGCTCGCGGATCTCCCGATCGTCGTCGACAATCAGGATGTGGTTGACGTGTTCCATCGCTCGATTCTCTTGTTATTGAACTCTGGGTTTTGTATCGGACTGTATCCGTCGCACGGTGGGACACGTTATGTCGCGATAGCACAGGTTTTACGACACAACGTGGATACCTCGGGCCGGCCAAATAGGCTTCATCGAGAGCAGACTGCTCATCCGCCACCTGCAGGAGTCACCCGACGTGAACAACGCCTTGTCGACCATTACAACCGCTAAGCACCGGCGCCTGGTGGGGCCTTCGATCCTTGCTGCGGTGTTGCTGCAGTTGGGCCTCCTGGTTACGGCCAACGTGCAGGCCAGCACCACCGCAACCGCAACCGCGGCGGCTACGGTCAGCACCAAAGTCGATCCATCTGCCGTGTTCGGCCCGTTGAAGCACGTCCAGGCCGGTCTGCTGAATGTAGCTTACGCCGAGGTGGGTCCGGCCGAGGGCCCCGTGGTCATTCTGCTGCACGGCTGGCCTTATGATATTCACAGTTACTCCGAGGTGGCACCTTTGTTGGCCGCGCAGGGTTATCGCGTGCTCATGCCTTATGCGCGGGGGTATGGCGATACACACTTTCTCTCCGACAAGACGCTGCGCAACGGCCAGCCTGCCGCACTGGCCAGTGATGTCATCGACTTCATGGACGCGCTGCAGATCAAGCGGGCCGTATTGGGTGGCTATGATTGGGGCGCACGTTCGGCAGACATCGTTGCGGCGCTCTGGCCGGAGCGAGTCGAAGCGTTGGTGGCGGTCAGCGGTTATCTGATCGGCAACCAGGCGGCAGGCAAGAACCCATTACCGCCCAAGGCCGAGTTGCAGTGGTGGTACCAGTTCTATTTCGCGACCGATCGCGGCCAGGTCGGTTATGAGAAAAATCGTCATGACTTCGCCAGGTTGATCTGGGAACTCGCCTCACCGAAGTGGGCCTTCGACGATGCCACGTTCGAGCGCAGCGCTGCAGCCCTGGACAACCCCGACCATGTAGCGATCACCGTCTTCAACTACCGCTGGCGCCTGGGGTTGGTACAAGGGGAAAGCCGTTACGAGGCCCTGGAACAGCAGCTGGCCAAGGCGCCCACCATCAGCGTGCCGACCATCGCCTTGGAAGGCGACGCCAATGGCGCGCCGCATCCAGCTCCCGAGGACTATGCGAAACGCTTCACCGGCAAGTATGAGTTCCGCTTGATCAAGGGCGGTATCGGCCACAACCTACCCCAGGAAGACCCGAAGGCCTTTGCCAAAGCAGTGATTGATGCCGATAAATTATGACCGGCTGAACGAGCGCTAACCTGTGGCAGCGGCCAGCATCGCTGCATCAGGTACACCGCCATAGCGAGCAGGCTTGCTCCCACAGTGATATGCGCCGGACACAAATGCTGCGTCCACCACCAATACCCTGTGTGAGCGGCGGTGCGACGATTCGACTTGCCCGCGATAGCAATCTCCCTGCCACATCAATGTCGAATGTGCAGATGCCATCGCCAGCAGGCTGGCTCCCACAGTGGTATCGGCCGTAAACAAATGCTGGTGCTAGGCCACCACTCGATAACACGGCACATACGCCGCGCCACCCGGCAGTTTCATCCGGTGCTGGGCGACGAAGGCCTTGAGCAGTTGATCCAGCGGCTGCATGACCGCGGCATCGCCACGGATCTGATACGGACCGTGTTCCTCGATCAGGCGGATGCCCTTGTCCTTGACGTTGCCGGCGACGATGCCGGAAAACGCCCGGCGCAGGTTGGCGGCCAGTTCGTGGGCGGGCAGGTCGCGGCTCAGGTTCAGGTTGGCCATGTTTTCGTGGGTCGGATCGAACGGGCGTTGCAGGCTTTCGTCGATCTTCAACAGCCAGTTGAAGTGGAACGCATCGTTACGCTCGCGGCGGAATTGCTTGACCGCCTTGAGGCCCTGGGTCATCTGCCTGGCGACTTCGGCCGGGTCGTCGATGATGATCTCATAGTGCTGTTTCGCCGCATCGCCCAGTGTTGCGCCGACGAACGCGTCCAGCTGCTCCAGGTAAGGCGCTGCATGCTTGGGCCCGGTGAGGATCACCGGGAAGGGCAGGCCTTCGTTGTCCGGGTGCATCAGGATGCCGAGCAGGTACAGGAACTCTTCGGCCGTGCCGGCGCCGCCCGGGAAAATGATGATGCCGTGGCCCACTCGCACGAAGGCTTCCAGGCGTTTTTCGATGTCCGGCAGGATCACCAGTTCGTTGACGATCGGGTTCGGCGCCTCGGCGGCGATGATTCCCGGTTCGGTCAGGCCCAGGTAGCGGCCACCATGGATGCGTTGCTTGGCGTGGGCGATGGTCGCACCCTTCATTGGGCCTTTCATCACGCCGGGGCCGCAGCCGGTGCAGATGTCCAGGCTGCGCAGCCCCAGTTCATGGCCGACTTCCTTGGTGTACTTGTATTCCTCGGTGTTGATCGAATGGCCACCCCAGCACACCACGATCTTCGGTTCGATGCCGGGACGCAGGGTGCGGGCGTTGCGCAGCAGGTGGAAGACGTAGTCGCTGATGCCCTGGGAATTGCTCAGGTCGATGCGTTGGCTGTCCAGCTCGTTTTCGGTATAGACGATATCGCGCAAGGCGCTGAACAGCATTTCCCGGGTGCTGGCGATCATTTCGCCGTCGACGAACGCGTTGGCAGGGGCGTTCAGTAATTCGAGGCGCACGCCACGGTCCTGCTGGTGAATGCGGATTTCGAAATCCTTGTACGCTTCGAGAATGGTCTTGGCGTTATCAACGTGCGCGCCGGTATTGAGGATGGCCAGGGCGCATTGGCGGAAAAGGGTGTAAGTGCTGCCGGAACCGGCTTCGCTCAGTTGCTGGACTTCACGTTGGGAAAGGGTTTCCAGGCTGCCTTTAGGGCTGACAGAGGCGTTGATTACATGTCGTTGGGTCATTCAATGATCCTTAAAACGATGTCATTCACACGAAGGGCCGGTAAATGGCATCCGAATAGTGTGTATCCATGAAAGAAGATGGCACGAACTGCGCGGTATCGCCACGTTGCCCTTTGACGATGAAAAGATGAAAAGGAGCTCCAGCATAGCTAAATCTGTCGATGAGGCGATAATGCCCCGCAGTCTTTTGCCCCTCAATCTATGACCTGATGCAAGGAACCCTGTCGTAATGTTTGAAATCCAGCCAATGAACGCCCAGACCTATCGACAACAGACGCGGCGCAGCACGGTGATTATCGCCTTGGTGTTCCTGGTGCTGGCGATGCTGTTGTCGAGCGTGGCGGTGGCCGTATTCGGCGAGCCGGGCGGCGACAACATGCGCTTTAACGTCGGCGGGGTGTTCGTGGCGGTGTTGCTGATGATCGCGTTGATGCGCGGGCTGTTCTGGAGCCAGCCGTGGATGGCGGCCGCCGTGTATGGCTGGCAGCTAAAGCGCAGCCTGATGAGCATTACCAATGTCATGCATCAGGTGACGGCGGCGGTGGATCGCGATGATCCCCACGCGATGAAGTTGCTACGCTTCTATCATCTGGGGCTGACCCAGATGCATGAGCTGGACGGCAACTCCAGCGACCACGGGCAATTGAACCGCGAGATTGACCAGCACAAGGCGCGAATGGAAGCGCTGGGTATCGAAACCGGGCAGACACGACTGGATCCCGCCTGGATCGACGCCCTCAAGCAGACGCCGACACCATAAGAGGTCAGGGAATGACATGGGACAGCTGTCCATTAACGATCGACTCGATAACACCCAACCGGCCATGTTGTTGAACGGCAGCCAGGCGGTGTCCAGGCTGAAAATCCGCTCACTGGTGTTTTTCCTGATCGCCGTGTGCGTGTCGATGGCCACCGTCGCCGGCTGGGAAGTCTGGAACTCGCGCCAGTACCACCTGCGCGACAAGGAAGTGGCGATGTCCAACCTTGCGCAGGCCCTGGCCTGGCAGGCACAGGCGTCAATCAAGCAGGCTGACACGCTGCTGCTGACGCTGGTCGAGCGCCTGGAAAACGAAGGCATCGAATCGGCGCGCCTGCCCAGGATGCAACGCCTGCTTGGGGTGCAGCGCCGGGAGCTGAGCCAGTTGCACGGCCTGTTTGTCTACGACCAGAGCGGGCAGTGGATCGCCAACTCCAACGGCGCCGGCCTGCCCAACGCCAATAACTCGGACCGGGAATACTTCATCTTCCACCGCGATCATCCTGATCGTGGACCGCACATCGGCCCGTCGATCAAGAGCCGCTCCAGTGGCGAATGGATCATGACGGTGTCGCGCCGGGTCAATCATCCGGACGGCAGTTTTGCCGGCGTGGCGCTGGCGACCATCCACCTGAGCCATTTCCTCGCGCTCTATGACAGCATCGACATGGGCCAGAACGGCGTGATCAACCTGATCGCCGATGACGCCACGATTGTCGTGCGCCGTCCGTTCAAGGAATCGGAAGTCGGCAGCAGTGTGGCCAATGGCCCGCTGTTTACCCAGTTGCTGCCGTTGGGGAACGCCGGGACGGCCAGGGTCCGGTCGGTGGTCGATGGCGTGGAACGGGTGGTGGGCTTTCGCCGGGTCGAAGGTTACCCGCTGATTGTATTCGCCGCACTGAATCAGGACGAAGTGTTAGCCAGCTGGCGCGAGGCATCGCTGCTCAGTGCCGGCATCGTGGCCCTGTTCCTGGGGCTTCTGGGTGCCCTCGGTTACCGGCTGATCCGGCTGATGCAGCAGCAGAATCGCATTCAGAGTGTGCGGCTCGACGCCCAGGAAAAACTGCTCGAGGTCAATCGCGGCCTGGAGCTGCTCGCGCTGGAAGATGCCCTGACCGGCCTGTCCAACCGACGCCAGTTCGATCTGTTCATCCTGACCGAGATGCGCCGCGCCCGGCGCACCCAGACTCACCTCGCGCTGCTGTTGATTGATGTCGATCATTTCAAGCGTTTCAACGATCTGTACGGCCACGTGGCGGGCGACGCATCCTTGCGCAAGATCAGCTCGATCATCAACTCGCACATCAAGCGCCCAGGTGATCTGGCGGCCCGATACGGTGGCGAAGAGTTCACGGTGGTGCTGCCGGGCACCGACTATGTGGGCGCCTTCCTGGTGGCGGAAAAAATTCGTCGGGCGGTGCAGCTGGCGGCGATCGAACACAGCGAGGGCGTCGAAGGGGTGGTCACCGTCAGCGTCGGGGTCTGCGCCTGGGACCCGGCCGCGCATGAGCAGCCCGACGACCTGGTGCGTGCCGCTGACAGGGCGCTGTACGTGGCCAAGGCCAGTGGGCGCAACATGAGCGTGATCGACAAGTAGATTCAGTGGCGCCCATCTCGCCGCAAACGCCTGACCAGCCGCAGGTAGACCCACAGGTTCAGCGCCAGCACCACGGCGCCCAGGCCCACCTGGATGCCCGGGGTCAGGCCGGCGGGATAGATTGCCGGCCAGATGTAATGCTCGACAAAACCACCGCCGTAGCCGCTCTGGCCGGCGGCATCGCGCATGCGGTTCTCCCAGTCGGTCAGCGGGCACATCAGGTGAAAGACTTCCACCGAGATACCCCACGCGACCGCAGGCAGGTGCAGCACCGCCAGGTGGCGCCATTTGAGCACCAGCAGCCCGCCGAACAGCACGAACACAATGAACAGCAGATGAAACAGCACCAGCCCGTCGGCGGCGATTCGGTACAGCATGTGTGCTTCCCTGGGTGTGCCGGATGGACCGCACCATGTTACCCGGTCGATGGCCGGCAAATAACTCGAAATTGTGCATGCCTTCGCGGGTAAGTACTGGCAAAGTTGCAGGTCTTTTTTCCGGTCGCAGAACGTCATGTCCAACGCTCATATGCCCCGCAGCGCATTCCTGCGCGGCGCCGTGGCGATCCTTCCCTTGTCCCTGGCGACTGCGCCCTGGGGCCTGCTGGCCGGTTCCATGGCCATCGAAGCCAACCTCACGCCCCTGCAAGGCCAGGGCCTGTCGAGCATCGTGTTTGCCGGCGCGGCACAGCTGGTGGCCATCGGCATGCTCAAGGGCGGTGCCGGGATTTTCTCGATACTGCTGACCACGCTGCTGCTGACCTCCCAGCATCTGCTCTACGGCATGAGCCTGCGCTCGGTGATCTCACCGCTGCCGGGACGCTGGCGCGTGGGTCTGGGCTTTTTGCTGACCGACGAACTGTTCGCCCTGACCAGCCAGCATGACAAGCAGCAGTTCAATCGCTGGTACGCCCTTGGCGTCGGGTTGACGTTCTACGTGGCCTGGAATCTTTTCACCCTGGCCGGCATCGTGCTCGGCAGCAGCATCCCGGGGCTGGAGCACCTGGGCCTGGACTTCTCGATTGCCGCAACCTTCATTGCCCTGATCACCCCGGTGGTGCGTAACGTGCCCACGGTGGTGTGCGTCGCGGTGGCGCTGTTCTGTTCGGTACTGTTCAGCTACTGGCAGTGGGGCTCGGCGCTGGTGCTGGCGGGGCTGGCAGGTATGACGGCGGGATTTATGTGCAACAAACTTTATCTGAGGCAAACAGCATGATGGTCTGGGCGGTGATATTCGGGATGGGTGCGCTGGTGTTCCTCAACCGCTACGTGTTTCTGGAGCCGCGCCTGCCGGTGCGCCTGAGCAGCAACGCCCGGCAATTCCTCGGCTTTGCCGTACCGGGCATGCTCACCGCCATCTGCGGGCCAATTGTGTTCATGCCGGACAAACAACTGAACCTGCAATGGGACAACCCGTACTTGCTCAGTTCATTGGTGGCGGTGGGGCTTGTGCTGTACACCCGCAGCACCTTGCTCAGCATGCTGTTGAGCATGGCGGTGTTCTTCGTGCTGCGTTGGTGGCTGTGAATCTGTTCTACGCTTAAACCGATTAACGATCCCTTCAGGAAGAGAGGCGAACATGGCGAATGAACCCAAGCAGCCGGACCCGGATGAGCCTACGCAAGAGGAAATAGAAGAGCAGAAAAAGCGTTCGACCCAAGACTGGAAACATGACGACAGTCGAGAACTCTCGGACCGTGATCAGGAGCGTCCGCTGAAACCTTGAAGCGTATCTTTCGCTCGCGGCGGCGCCTGCAAGCTTGTGTGCAGGCGCTGCCGCGATTCAGAGGGACGCTCAGACATCTTCCTGCTCGCAGAAATCGGGGTGCGTTGCCCGATAGCCCAACTTCCTGTCGATCCAGGCATTCAGTTCATTGACCATCACCGGCGGCTTGCCCGGGTAGCGCTGCAAGGTTGCGCGCAGCGTGGTATCGATATTGGGCACTGAGGCCAGGTCTCGGGTCTTGATGTATTGCCCGATGAAACAATCGAGTTGATAACGTTCCGTAGTCGAGAGGTGGACACACTCGACACTGCTGACTTGCTGGATGTAGGAATCGTCGCGCAACTGGGTTCTCTGCAAGGCTGGAGTTTCTGGGTTTTCCGTCCGTGGAAATGCGGCGCGCATGCTAGCGGCACTGCCCCTGAATGTATGTATGACAATTAAATTGTCAGACAGGCGGTTGGCGCGGCAAATGGCCATATTTCATTGGACTGTTACATGGGTGAAACACTATGTGTAACGTTGCGAGGGCCTGCAGATTTAACGGTTCCTGTCAGGCTAGCGGTTCGATCAATTCGGGGCCCTGGTTGCGCACATTGCCGACTGCCTTGCTGACCCGGAACCACTCGAACACTTCGCTGGCTTCACCTTCAAATAATGCCATCTGTTCGGCGCGTTCCCTGGGTGTGGAGGGGTCGAGCCATTCCTCGGCCAGTTCCGGCGATAACACGATGGGGCGGCGGTCGTGGATGTCGAGCATGCCGCCGGCGCTGTCGGCGGTCAGGATGACAAAGCCGTCCTCGGGGGTGGGTTCGGCGGCCGCTGCGGGAAACTGCCCAATGGCGGCGCAGTAGACCGGCGCCCGGTCCTTGCGGCGGATCAACCAGGGTTGTTTGCTACCGTCGCCGCTGTCGACCCATTCGAACCAGTTGTCTACCGGTACGATGGCCCGGTGCGGCCAGATGGGTCGGAAGTAGGGGCCGTGGGCGACCTTTTCCACTCGGGCGTTGATGGGTGGTGCGCGGTCTTTGGCCCAGTGCGGTCGCCAACCCCAGCGCACCAGGTCGGCGTGCAGGCCGTCGTTTTCCAGGTGGAGCAGGGCAAGACGGGTGGTCGGGGCGGCGTTGTAGCGGGCCAGGGGTTCATCGCCGATATGGTTGATCAGTGCGTCGGGGATGCTCAGTGCTGCGACAAAATCGTGGATGCCGCGGTATTGGGTCAGGCGTCCGCACATGGGTTGGTCCTCCGGTGGTCGGGTACATATCCGCTGCTGCAGTAATAGCTGGTTCCGCCCTTACGGCGCGCTACACCGTTCTTCTGTAGGAGCTGTCGAGAGAAACGAGGCTGCGATCTTTTGATCTTGCTTTGTGTACATATCCATTGATGCGGTAACGGCTGCTTAGGGTTCCGCCCTTACGGCGGGTCACTTTGAACAGCGCAAAGTAACCAAACGCTTTCTGCCCCACCACTCGGCACCTCGCTCAGGCTCGGTGTGCCCTCACTCCGGCATTACTCCGCGGGTCGCCGCGATGGGCCATCCCTGGCCCAGCGCGGCTAAACCGGCATCCTTGCCGGTTTCCCCGCTGCGCAATCCCTCCGTTCGGCCAGCGTGGTTAACGGGGCGCCTGCAATCTACAGCTCGCCGTGGCGGCCTTCGGGCCGACCAAGGCGTCAAGCCGGCGCGCTGCGCTTATATGTCTGCATATGACCTCCTGTGGGAGCAAAGCTTGCTCGCGATGGCGGCTTATCATTCACCATCAATGTAGACTGATCCACCGCATCGCCTGGCCAAGGCAAACCATGAAACAGCTGTACAAACTCCTCGCTCCACTGGTTCTAGCCACCGGGCTGGTCGGCTGCATTGCTGCGCCTATAGCAATGACCCCGCAAACCGAACAACGTTTAACGGCGCAACCTCCCATCCGCTTTTTACTGACCTTCGACGACGGCCCCAGTGCTTCAAGTTTCTGGAACCCGACGCTGACTGTTCTCGACAGCCTCGCGCAAAATCCGCTGCAACCGCACATCAAGGCGGTGTTTTTCGTGCAGACCCGGGCTTCCAGGGCCGGGGGCAGTGAGATTGGGCGCGAGGTCATGCGTCGGGAACAGGCTGAAGGTCATGTCATCGGCTTTCACACCGCCACCCCCGGACACAGCAACCATCGATCCCTGGACGATCAGGCGCTGGAGCAATCGCTCGCCAATGGCAGCGCCGATATCGCCGCGATCACCGGCGCGGCGCCTGTCCTGCTGCGGCCGCCGTTCTGGAGTTACGACAAGCGCACCTTCGCCGCCTATCAGCGGCACGGCCTGCACATGCTGCTGACGGACCTCAGTGCCAACGACGGCAAGATCTGGGGGTTTAACGCCAGCCCGCGGCGGCGATCGCATATGCTGCGTTCGATGTCCGAAGTTCGCGAGCGTATCGCGCAAGGTCAATTGCCGGTGGTGGACGGGGTGATTCCCGTGGTGGTGACCTTTCATGATCTCAACCGCTACACCGCAAGGCATGCGCGCGAGTATCTGCAGATTCTCCTCGACAGCGCCCGGGAGACAGGGGTGCCGGTTGCGCAAAAACCTTTTTATGATGACACCGCTGCTCTGCAACGGGCCGCTCTGGCGCGCACCGTGCGCGACAGTTCGCAGCCGGAGCAACTGCCGGGCCTGTGGAACTGGATCTGGTCTGGGGATTCACGCTGAAAAACGCTCAAAGTGAGAGCTGGATAACATTTGGCGTGCGCGCAATGGGCGAAGTGCATCTATCGTCAATGGGATCTTTTCCATTAACTGCCGCCAGAGTCGTCAGCCATGGTCCCCATTGCAGTCCTTTCCAGTATTGTGGAATCCGGTTTCGAGCCTCTGTCCTGTGAATGCACGGAGAGCCTGGGATTGCTGGAAATCACCGTATTCGATCCTGATACCCACGAGGTTGTGCTGCTGGTCCGCAATGTCTCCACAGCGGACCTGGCCACCATCCGCGACATCAACAACCTCATTGCCGAACTGCGCACGGAAATGAACGCCGGGCGCCGCGCGTTCGCCGGTTGAGCGCGCTTCCTGCCCCAGGCTGCAGCTCAGGTGTCCTGAGTGGATTCCAGCGCGCGCGGCAACAACTCATCGATCATCTGCAGGCAGTGCTTCAACCCCGGCGACACATCGCCCGCCCGCCGGCTGAGGATGATCGGTGAAGTCGCGTTGTCCTCCAGCAGTGCCGTAAACCCAATGTCGTCACGGTGCAACAACTGCACAGACGCCGGCACCAGGGTGACGCCGATGCCAGCCCCGACCAGGCCGATCGCGGTCTGCAACTCATTGGTCCATTGCGCCACCTGGATGCTCACACCATAAGACTCGAACAGGGCGATCACATGGTCGGCATAACTTGGCCGCGGATTGCCCGGGTACAGTACGAACGGTTCCCTGGCCAGCTCCCGCAGGCTGATCGGCGCGCCCAGCAGTGGGTGGCCGGCGGGGAGGGCGGCGACCAGCCGGTCTTCGGTGAGCACGGTCTGGATAATGGCCGGGTCGTCGATGCGGATTCGTCCAAAGCCGATATCGATCCTGCCAGCCTTGAGGGCATGGACCTGCTGGAGCGTGGTCAATTCCGACAGCCCAAGTTCCAGCTCCAGTGGCTCGCCGCTGCGCAAGCGCCGGATCAATTCCGGCAGCACCCCATAAAGCGTCGATGGCGCAAAACCGATGCCCAGCCAGGTCTTTTCCCCCTGGCCTATGCGCCGGGTGTTGTCGCACACCTTGCCCAGCTGTTCCAGAAGCGCACTGGAATGTTCATGGAAGAACCGGCCGGCATCGGTCAACTTCAACGGCCGGCCGCGCTCCAGCAACATCACGCCCAGCTCATCCTCCAGCTGTTGAATCTGCCGGCTGAGGGGCGGTTGCGCGATGTGCAGCAGCTCGGCGGCGCGGGTGAAGTTGAGGGTTTTCGCCAGCACCTGAAAATAGCGCAGGTGACGCAGTTCCATGGAACCTCCAAAAGCTGATCGGCTGCATACCTTTAAGGTATCAAGTCAGACCAATTCTATATTGGCTTCCAGAAAAAAGCCGTACCAGAATCGGGTCCAGAACTCCAAGAACCTGACGGGTATCGAAATGCTTGCAACAGCCATTGAATCGATCGAGACGATCATCGTCGATCTGCCGACCATTCGCCCGCACAAGCTGGCCATGCACACCATGCAGAACCAGACGCTGGTGATCATTCGCGTGCGTTGCGCCGACGGCATCGAAGGCATCGGCGAAGCCACCACCATCGGTGGCCTGGCGTATGGCAACGAGAGCCCGGACAGCATCAAGACCAACATCGACCGCCACTTCGCACCGCTGCTGCTGGGCCAGGACAGCGCCAATGTGAATGCTGCAATGTTGCGCCTGGAGCGCAGCATCCGTGGCAACACTTTCGCCAAGTCAGGTATCGAAACCGCCTTGCTCGACGCCCAGGGCAAGCGCCTGGGCCTGGCGGTCAGCGAATTGCTCGGTGGCCGGGTGCGCAATGCGCTGCCGGTGGCCTGGACCCTGGCCAGTGGCGATACCGCCAAGGACATCGCCGAAGCGGAGCAGATGCTCGACCTGCGCCGCCATCGCATCTTCAAGTTGAAAATCGGCGCCGGTGAAGTCAATCGCGACCTGGCGCATGTGATCGCCATCAAGAAAGCCCTGGGTGATCGCGCCAGCGTCAGGGTGGACGTCAACCAGGCCTGGGACGAAGCGGTGGCCATCCGTGCCTGCCGAATCCTCGGCACCAACGGCATCGACCTGATCGAACAGCCGATCTCGCGCAACAACCGCGCCGGCATGGCGCGCCTGAACGCCATGAGCCCGGCGCCGATCATGGCCGATGAATCCATCGAATGTGTGGAAGACGCCTTCAACCTGGCCCGTGAGGGCGCCGCGTCGATCTTCGCCCTGAAGATCGCCAAGAACGGCGGCCCGCGCGCAGTGCTCAAGACCGCGGCAATCGCTGAAGCGGCAGGTATTGCGCTGTACGGCGGCACCATGCTCGAAGGCGGCATCGGCACCATGGCCTCGGCCCAGGCGTTCATCACCCTGAACAAACTGGCCTGGGACACCGAATTGTTCGGCCCGTTGCTGCTGACTGAAGACATCCTCAGCGAACCGCTGGAGTATCGCGATTTCGAGTTGCATGTACCGACCACCCCGGGCCTGGGCCTGAAACTGGACGAAGAGCGCCTGGCGTTTTTCCGCCGCGACAAGTCTTCCACTGTTCTTCATCAAGTCTGAGGAGTGCATCATGCTGTTCCACGTAAAGATGACCGTGAACCTGCCGGTCGACATGAATACCGAGTTGGCCACCAGACTCAAGGCCGACGAAAAGGCCTTCTCCCAGCGCCTGCAAGACCAGGGCAAGTGGCGCCACATTTGGCGCATTGCCGGGCTGTATGCCAACTACAGCGTGTTCGACGTCGACAGTGTCCAGGAACTGCACGACCTGCTGATGCAATTGCCGCTCTACCCGTACATGGCGATCGAAGTCACCGCGATGTGCCGGCATCCTTCGTCGATTCGCGAGGATGACCGCTGAGCCCAGCCAGTTCAGTTCGCTACGCTAATAATTACAAGATGAGGAACCACCATGAACGTCAAGATTTCCCATACTGCTGCTGCCCAGCAATTTCTCGAAGAAGCCAGCGGCCTGCCCAACGATGCTGGCAGCCCCCGGGTCAAGGCGCTGATCTACCGCATCCTGCGTGACTCGGTGAACATCATCGAAGACCTGGCGGTAACGCCGGAAGAGTTCTGGAAAGCCGTCAACTACCTCAACGTGCTGGGTTCGCGCCAGGAGGCCGGGCTGGTGGTCGCGGGCCTGGGGCTGGAGCACTATCTGGATCTGTTGATGGATGCCGAAGACGAGCAGGCCGGCAAGGCTGGCGGCACCCCGCGCACCATCGAAGGCCCGCTGTACGTGGCCGGTGCCCCCTTGTCCAACTTCGAGGCTCGACTCGACGATGGCATTGATCCGGGCGTGCCGCTGTTCATGCAGGGCCAGGTGCTCAATACCGCTGGCGAACCTCTGGCAGGTGCGGTGGTGGACGTCTGGCAGGCCAATACCGGTGGGACTTACTCCTACTTCGACAGCAGCCAATCGGAATTCAACCTGCGCCGGCGCATTGTGACCGACGCCGAGGGTCGTTATCGCTTCCGCAGCATCGTGCCGTCAGGCTACGGCTGCCCACCGGATGGCCCGACCCAGCAACTGCTCGATCAACTGGGCCGTCACGGCCAGCGCCCGGCGCATATCCATTTCTTCATCTCGGCCGCAGACCATCGCCACCTCACCACCCAGATCAACCTGGACGGCGATGAGTACCTGCACGATGACTTCGCCTACGCCACCCGTGACGAGCTGATCGCCAAAATCACCTTCAGCGAAGACCAGGCCCGCGCTGCGGCCTACGGTGTCAGCGGCCGCTTTGCTGAAATCGTCTTCGACTTCACCTTGCAGTCCTCGGCCCAGCCGCAAGAGCAGCAACGCATGGAGCGGGTTCGCGCACTCGAAGACTGATCCCCGTACAACCTGCAGGAGCCCGGCTTGCCCCCGATGGCGATGGTGAATGTGATGCCGCCATCGCTGGCAAGCCAGGCTCCCACAGGGGCCCGGGTGTCCGCGGGATTTTGGCTCGCCACAAATCTGCAGGAGCCAGGCTTGCCGGCGATGGCGATGTATAAGGCTCCTGCAAGATTTGCCCGCTCCCACGTGTCGGTCAACTCGTACATCGGTGCCGGTACTGCTCTAGAATGACCAGAACATCTATAACAACAACGAGAGTGACCCGATGATGCACGCGCAACTGTTGAGTCAGCGCAGCACGGTATTCGACCATGCCGACCCCTACGCCGTGTCGGGCTACGTCAATCAGCATGTTGGCAACCATTGCATCCTGATGCCCCGTGCCGGGCAACCCCTGGCCAGTCTCAATCATCGCAAATTCGCCAGCCTCGACCTGTGCCGTATCAGCTACGGCGGCAGCGTTCGCGTCACCTCGGGCGCGCTGGAAACCATCTATCACCTGCAAGTGTTATTGCGCGGCAATTGCCTGTGGCGTGGTCACGCCCAGGAGCATTACTTCGCCCCCGGCGAATTGCTGCTGATCAACCCCGACGATCCGGTGGATCTGACCTATTCCGACGATTGCGAAAAATTCATCCTCAAAGTCCCTGCCTCGTTGCTGGAGTCGGTCTGCGACGAGCAGCGCTGGCGTTATCCGGGGCAGGGCGTACGGTTTTTGGAAAACCGCTACCAGCTCAATGAACTGGAAGGTTTCGTCAACCTGCTGGCGATGATTTGCCAGGAGGCCGAGGCCACCGAGCAGATTCCCCGGGTGCAGGAGCACTACACGCAGATCATCGTCAGCAAGATGCTCAGCCTGATGAAGACCAACGTCAGCCGCCTGGAACTCGGTTCGCAGGCTGCGACGTTCGAAGCGATTGCCGATTACATCGCCCGCAACCTCAAGCACGACATCGACAGCGAGGAACTCGCGCGCCAGGCCAGCATGAGCCTGCGTTCGTTATATGGCCTGTTTGAACGCAACGCCTGCACCACGCCGAAAAACTACATCCGCCAGAAGCGCCTGGAACGAGTCAACGCTTGCCTCAGCGACCCGACCTGCATCGTGCGCAACGTCACCGAAGTGGCGATGGATTACGGCTTCCTGCACCTGGGACGGTTCTCCGACAGCTACCGCAAACAATTCGGCGAACTGCCCTCGGACACCCTCAAGCGCCGGCATTGAGCCCGCAGACCCCATTGCCTCCTACGCAGCTCCTACGCATCGGCCACACAGAGCTGCACTAAACGGATACAGGTCTGCACCCAGCGGATAGTCCGTCCCGTCCCCCCGTCCTAGCATGGCCCTGCCTGAAATAAAAACAATGGAGGCGGCGGCCATGACCCTGCGACCCGAATACCTGCAATCCCTGCTTGAAGACGATCCAGAGCAGGGCATCTATCGCTGCAAACGCGAGATGTTCACCGACCCGCGGCTGTTCGACCTCGAGATGGAACACATCTTCGAAGGCAACTGGCTGTACCTCGCCCACGAAAGCCAGATCCCCAACAAAAACGATTTCTACACCACCACCATGGGGCGCCAGTCGATCTTCATCGCGCGCAACAAGGACGGTGAACTCAACGCCTTCATCAACGCCTGCAGTCACCGCGGCGCGATGCTGTGCCGGCACAAATCCGGCAACAAGAGCTCCTATACCTGCCCGTTCCACGGCTGGACCTTCAACAATTCCGGCAAGCTGCTCAAGGTCAAAGACCCGGCGGCGGCCGGTTACCCGGCGAGCTTCAACTGCGAAGGCTCCCACGACCTGACCCGGGTCGCCCGTTTCGAATCCTATCGCGGCTTCCTGTTTGGCAGTCTCAAGGCCGACGTAGTCCCGCTGGTGGAACACCTTGGCGAATCGGCCAAGATCATCGACATGATCGTCGATCAATCCGCCGATGGCCTGGAAGTGCTGCGCGGTTCCTCCAGCTACATCTACGAAGGCAACTGGAAACTCACCGCGGAAAACGGTGCCGACGGTTACCACGTCAGCTCCGTGCACTGGAACTATGCGGCCACCCAGAACCAGCGCAAGCAGCGCGAGGCCGGCGATACCAACCCGACCATGAGCGCCGGCAGCTGGGCCAAGCAGGGCGGTGGTTTCTATTCCTTCGACAAGGGGCACATGCTGCTCTGGACCCGCTGGGCCAACCCGGAAGACCGCCCGCTGTACGAGCGCCGCGACGAGCTCGCCCAGGACTTCGGCAAGGCTCGCGCCGACTGGATGATCGAGAACTCGCGCAACCTGTGCCTGTACCCCAACGTGTACCTAATGGACCAGTTCAGCTCGCAGATCCGCATTGCCCGGCCGATCTCGGTCAACCGCACGGAAATCACCATCTACTGCATCGCGCCTAAAGGCGAAAGCGATCACGCGCGCTCCAGCCGCATTCGCCAGTACGAGGACTTCTTCAACGTCAGCGGTATGGCGACGCCGGACGATCTCGAAGAGTTTCGTTCCTGCCAGACCGGTTACCAGGGCAGCGTCACCGCCTGGAACGACATGTCCCGCGGTGCCGAGCACTGGGTCGAAGGCGCCGATGAGGCAGCCAGGGAAATCGACCTGCAGCCGTTGCTCAGCGGCGTGCGCACCGAAGACGAAGGTCTGTTCGTGCTGCAGCACAAGTACTGGCAGCAGACCATGCTCAAGGCGCTGGCCGCCGAGCAGGCGAAGCTGATCGACGTGGAGACCGTGTGATGACCATTACCTACGAATCCGTGCGCGATTTCCTCTACCGCGAAGCGCGCTACCTCGACGATCGCCAGTGGGATGAATGGCTGGAACTGTACGCGCCGGACGCGACCTTCTGGATGCCGTCCTGGGACGACAACGACGAGCTGACCGAGGACCCGCAGCGGGAAATCTCGCTGATCTGGTACGGCAATCGCACCGGCCTTGAAGACCGCGTGTTCCGCATCAAGACCGAACGCTCCAGCGCCAGCGTGCCGGACACCCGCACCTCGCATAACCTGAGCAACATCGAACTGCTGGAACAGGCCGACGGCATCTGCAAGGTGCGCTTCAACTGGCACACCCTGAGCTTTCGCTACAAGACCGTCGACAGCTACTTCGGCAGCAGTTTCTACACCCTGGACATGCGCGGTGACAACCCGCTGATCAAGGCCAAGAAAGTGATCCTGAAGAACGACTATGTTCGTCAGGTCATTGATGTCTACCATTTGTGAGGCCGTCGCCATGACTCATTCCATCGCATTCAATTTCGAAGACGGCGTCACCCGGTTCATCGACGCCAATCCAGGTGAAACCGTGGCCGATGCCGCGTACCGCCAGGGCATCAACATCCCGCTGGACTGCCGCGACGGCGCCTGCGGTACCTGCAAGTGTTTTGCCGAAGCCGGTCGTTATGACCTGGGCGAGGAATACATTGATGACGCCCTGACTGCCGACGAAGCCGAACAGGGTTTTGTCCTCACCTGCCAGATGCGCGCCCAGAGCGACTGCGTGGTGCGGGTGCCGGCTTCCTCGGATGTCTGCCGCACCCGGCAGGCCAGCTTTGAAGCAACCATCAGCGCCGTGCGCCAGCTGTCCGACAGCACCATTGCGCTGTCGGTCAAGGGCGAGGCCCTGAACAAACTGGCGTTCCTGCCGGGGCAATATGTGAACCTTGGGGTCCCGGGCAGTACCCAGACCCGCGCCTACTCCTTCAGCTCGCTGCAGCATGACGGCGAAGTGAGCTTCCTGATTCGCAACGTGCCTGGGGGGCTGATGAGCAGTTTTCTCACCGGCATGGCCAAGGCCGGCGACAGCATGAGCCTGGCCGGGCCATTGGGCAGCTTCTACCTGCGCGACATCCGTCGTCCGTTGTTGCTGCTGGCCGGCGGCACCGGGCTGGCGCCATTTACAGCGATGCTGGAGAAGATCGCCGAGCAGGGCAGTGAACATCCGTTGCACCTGATTTATGGCGTGACCCATGATTTCGACCTGGTGGAACTCGATCGCCTCGAAGCCTTCGCCGCCCGCATCCCCAACTTCAGCTTCAGCGCCTGCGTGGCCAGCCCTGACAGCCAGCACCCGCTCAAGGGCTACGTGACCCAGCACATCGAGCCACGGCATCTGAACGATGGTGACGTAGACGTCTACCTGTGCGGCCCGCCGCCGATGGTCGAGGCGGTCAGCCAGTACATTCGCGAACAGGGCATCGCCCCGGCCAATTTCTACTACGAGAAATTCGCCGCCAGCGCGGCGTGAGCCCGTAAAAGAACTGCTGCACCTGAGCCATCGAGGTACACATGAACAGATTCCACGAAAAAGTCGCCCTGATCACCGGCGCCGCGCAAGGCATCGGCCGGCGGGTCGCCGAACGCATGGCGGCCGAAGGTGCGCGGCTGATCCTGGTCGACCGCTCCGAGCTGGTGTTCGAGCTGCAAGAGCAACTGGGCCAGGGCAGCTTCGCGCTGACCGCCGATCTCGAGCAATACAGCGAATGCGAGCGCGTGATGCAGGCCACCGTTGAACGTTTTGGTCGCCTGGACATCCTGATCAACAACGTCGGCGGGACGATCTGGGCCAAGCCTTTCGAGCACTACGAAGCGTCGCAGATCGAAGCCGAAGTGCGTCGCTCGCTGTTCCCGACCCTGTGGTGCTGCCATGCCGCACTGCCGTTCATGCTGGAGCAGGGCAGCGGGGCGATCGTCAACGTCTCCTCCATTGCCACTCGCAGCATCAACCGTGTGCCCTACGGTGCGGCGAAAGGCGGGGTCAACGCACTGACCGCGTGCCTGGCGTTCGAAACGGCCGGGCGTGGCGTTCGCGTCAATGCCACGGCGCCCGGCGGCACCGATGCGCCGCCACGGGTCATCCCGCGCAATAGCGCCGAACAGAGTGCCGAAGAGAAGGTGTGGTACCAGCAGATCGTCGACCAGACGCTCGATAGCAGCCTGATGAGACGCTATGGCACGCTTGATGAGCAGGCAGGTGCAATTCTGTTTCTGGCCAGCGACGACGCCTCCTACATCACCGGCATGGTCATGCCCGTGGGTGGCGGCGACCAGGGCTGACTGGCCCAGGCATGAGCAACCCTAGAGCCGACGCTGGAACGCCCTGACGATGCGCAGCGTGGCATCGCTGGTGCTCAGATTGTGCACCGAATCGAGCGGGTGCCAGATGCAGTCGACGATTTCATTGGTCGGCCGCGCGACCTCGTAATCCACCACCGACGCTTCGTACACGTGGTGACAGGTGTCGCCGGATTCCAGTGCCATCAGGTACAGAAGCTCGTCGACCCCCAGGCTGGTTTCCTCCTGAAGCTCACGCCTGGCCGCGTCCGCAACGGTTTCGCCGCGCTCGACCTTGCCTCCGGGCAGGGTCCAGCGGCATCTATGCTTGCGTACCAGAAGTATGTGGCGATCCTGCTCGCAGATAACGGTGGCGCGTACTTTCATGCTCTATCCAGATATTGGCTGTCACAATAATGTCATGAAACTGCAATATTCAGACCGTGCAGCCTAGGGTTTCAGATGATTGGAGCCTGGGAGGAGGGTGAAAGTGCAATCGCTGTCGTCACGACGTCTGGTCAGTACGTTCGCCAGGAGCAGGTGTAAGGTAGGGAGGTCAATCCTGGAGATGATGGCGCAACGGAGGTTGTCATGAGTGTACCGATGCTAAATAAGATGCATATGAACGGTTACGACGTGCTCAGCGTGAACAATGGCCCTTGGCGTGTCTGCACCAAAGGCGACCGTCTGGGCGCGTTTGCCAGCCGCGAGGAGGCGCTGGCCTTTGCGGCGTCCTTGCCCGGCTACCGCGACAGATCGCCCAGACCTGCCACTAAACAGTAGCGGCTTGCGTTAAATGTGCGGTGGCGGGGGAGCATGCTCCCTCGCCACCCGTTCGCTCAGTGCGCCTGGTTGCGCGTGATCGCCCTGGCCTTCACTTCCCCGGCATACTGCGCCAGGCGCTCTTCATCCCCTTGAAGCACTTCACACAGGCGCTTGGCGGCTTTGGCGTCCACCTCGTTGCCCGCCTGCTGGAATTGCTCGGCAATGCGCAAAAGCTCTACCGCCGACCAGCGCAGGTCCGAGGCAACGCCCTGCAAGTCCCGCCGAAGTTGCTGTTCCGATTCGTTAAGCCACATGCTGACCTCCTGCAATGATTCTCCGTCTCGGAATACTAGACCCTTTTCACCGTGACGGAAGTTGTGTCGCTGCGCGCAGGCGTTTGCCTTTGGTCGGGAAGATTAAGCGAGCCCGCAGCGGCGCTGTCGTAGTGGAGTAGCGATTTCGCGCTGTGTCAGAGGTCACTTTCAAATGACGACCACCGATGATTTCAGGTTTCACGCCCATGAGCTGATCGTTGATCTGGATGCGGCCACCACGGAAATGATGAAGCTGATATCCGCCCATCAGCTCAGCGGCCCGGAGTGGGAGCGGGTCACTCAATGGCAACACGAGGCCTATGAGCGCTGGATGAATTACCTGAATGCGCGAACTTACGAGACGCCCGATAACAACGGGCAATGATGAGCTTTTGTGTATCAGATGGATGTCTGCGCCGGCACGCGCTACATTTTCCTTTTTAAGCGAAGGAAACCTTCATGCGGATGCTCATCGCAGGAATCATGCTGGCGACACTGGCGGGTTGTTCATTGCCCGCTTCCGTCGTGCCCGGTGAACCGAACGTCAGCAAGTACAGCGAGAAGCCGCCCAAGGAGTACGCCGCGTGCGTCTTGCCGTTATGGCAGAAGCAAGTCTCGGCCACGCGCCAGACCTCGATCTCCAACGGCTACCGGATCAATGCCCCCGGCATGATCACCGCAGACGAGATCCTCGATATCGTGAAGAACAAGAATGGCAGCCGCGTGTCCCTGTACCAGGGGCCGCCCTGGGCCAAATCCGGCGCGCTGCGTCAGGCCGTGCGCGACTGCCTGTAGGCTTCAGCCGCGCTGGTGTTCAGTCGCTGATGTCGGTCAATGGGATGCCTTGGGCGCTGGCGCTTTTCCTGTCGCGCCGATCAGTGATCCAGGTGTCCACCTGCTCGGAGAATTCTGCCGGGGCCTTGCGCCCGACCTTCCTCGCCAGATCAAGAATGGTCTGCTGGGCCAGTGCTTCTTCCATGCGTTTTTGCGCCACCATCATGGCGCCGTGCACTGAACAGGGGCCATCCAGAGCCCACTCGGGCGTAGTTCCCTCGAATAACGCACACCGCCCGCGTATTTCCTTGCAGTCGAAAATCAGCTTCTGGCCATCGATCGCATTGACGATGTCGAGCAGGCTGATTTCGTCAGCAGGGCGGGCCAGCTTGAACCCGCCGCGCACGCCCTCGGTGGCACTCACCAGCTTGGCCTTGGCCAGCCGGGTAAAGATCTTGGCCAGGTAATCCAGCGGTACTCCTTGCAGCTCGGCAAGGTCGCGCACGCTCGCCTCCCGGGTCTCGCCACGGTTGCCCACCAGAAAAAGCAGGCAATGAATGCCGTACTCGACGCCCGCGCTGTAAAGAGACATGTTTTATCTCCGACTAAATTTGTCGCCAATATTAACAGCCGGCTGCGGGCAGGGCAACGTCGGGCCCAAAGCCCCGCATCTCTGCGCTCAGGCCTGCTTAACTGCAAAACCCTTTCCCGTTCGGCCATCAATGACGTCGATGGCAACCATCAAAAAAAATCGATTGCTTCGGCTAACTAGGACTAATACAGTCGCCGTTATTCGAGGTGGCACGGTGATCATTCAGCGTGACCTCAAACAATTCCAATATCGGGTCTTCCCCTGGAGTCAAAGATGAAACAGCACATTCTGGTAATCGGCGCAGGTTTCGGTGGCATGTGGACAGCATTGAGCGCCACACGCCTGTTCGATCTTCATGGTCACGATTCGGTCGAGGTCACCGTCCTGGCTCCGCAGGCCGAGCTGCGAGTGCGACCGCGCTTCTACGAGCCCAATGCCCACCAACTGGCTGCGCCCATCGGCGAGCTGTTCGATGCGGTCGGCGTACGGTTCATCAAGGGCCGGGCTGAAACCATCGACGTCCACAACAAGCAGGTGGGTTACCTGGATGCGGCGGGCGCCCAACAGCTGTGCAGCTACGACAAACTCGTTCTGGCCACCGGCAGCCGCCTGGCACGGTCGGGCACTGCGGGGGTGAACGAACACGCTTTTGACGTTGACCAGATCGAACAGGCCGTGCGCCTGGAGCAACACCTCAAATCCCTCGCCGACCAGCCGGACAGCGCCGCGCGTAACACCGTGGTGGTGGCGGGCGGTGGCTTCACCGGGATTGAAACAGCGACTGAGATGCCGGCCCGGCTGCGCGCCATTCTTGGCGAAGCGGCGGATATCAAGGTGATCATCGTTGATCGCGGCGAGAAAATTGGCGCATCGATGGGCGCCGACATCAGCGTTTCCATCGCTCAAGCCAGCGCCGAAGTGGGCGTAGAGTGGCGCTTGAAATCGTCGGTGGCCGGCGTCGATGCCGACGGAGTGACCTTGGCCGATGGGCAGCGCATTGAAGCCAGTACCGTGATCTGGACCACCGGCGTACGTGCCAGCTCGCTCACCGAACAGATCCCCGGCGAGCGCGATGCCTTGGGCCGCCTGCATGTGGACAGCCACCTGAAAGTGATTGGCCAGGACGACATCTTTGCCACCGGCGATGTGGCCTACGCGGCGTCCGATGACATCGGCAACCATGCTCTGATGACCTGCCAGCATGCCATCGTCCTCGGTCGCCACACCGGCAACAACGTCGCCGCCCAATTGCTCGGGGTCGCCCCGACGCCCTACAGCCAGCCCAAGTACGTGACCTGCCTGGACCTCGGGGCCTGGGGTGCGGTGTACACCGAAGGGTGGGATCGCCAGGTCAAGCTGGTCCGTCAGGAAGGCAAGGCGTTGAAGACCCAGATCAACACCCAATGGATCTATCCGCCTGCAGCCAATCGTGAATCCGCGTGGGCCGCTGCCGATCCGCTGATCCCGATTGCCTGATTGCCTGATTGCCCCGTAGGAGCTGTCGAGTGCAACGAGGCTGCGATCTTTTGGCCGTGCCCTTTCAAGAGCAAGATCAAAAGATCGCAGCCTCGTTGCACTCGGCAGCTCCTACCCGACGGCGCATGACGGCGCATGACGGCGCACGACGGCTCACGGCACGACGTAGGCGCACGTCGGCCCCAGGGATGAACACTTGCCTATGTGAAATAATCTGTGTAAATTTTCATGAAATTTAAATAATAAAATTTCATGAGGCCCGCATGTTTCACCAATCCTCCCAGCATGTCCCCAGCTATTACGCCCACACCTGCGCCGATCGGCTGGTAGAGCGCGACCCGCTGGTGGGCGAGCAGGACACCGAGGTGCTGATCATCGGGGCGGGGTTCAGCGGGTTGCACACGGCCTTGCGCCTGGCGCTCGCCGGCAAACGCGTGACGTTGCTGGAAGCCAGTCGGGTGGCGTGGGCGGCGTCCGGGCGCAATGGCGGGCAGGCCATTCTTGGCTGGTCTTGCGACATGCCGCCGCTGGAGGCCGCTTTGGGGTACGAGCGCGCGCGGCGTCTGTGGGACAGCATGCGCTGGGCGGCGAGGGAACTGCGGGACCTGCCCGG
The DNA here is from genome assembly GCF_040310425.1 of Pseudomonas sp. 65/3-MNA-CIBAN-0223. Lineage (NCBI taxonomy): Bacteria > Pseudomonadati > Pseudomonadota > Gammaproteobacteria > Pseudomonadales > Pseudomonadaceae > Pseudomonas > Pseudomonas sp. 65/3-MNA-CIBAN-0223. The sequence continues at coordinate 138,964 of NZ_JBEOPV010000012.1, read as the reverse complement.
GCGGCATTATTTCGACTGCGATTACCGCCCCGGCCATCTCTGGACCTCAGTGATGCCGCGACGGGTCAGCCTGCTCACGCAGTGGCAACACGAGGCCAGCCACAAGTGGGGCCACGACGCCTTGCAGTTCATTCCCCGGGCGGAGTTGCCGAACTGGGTGGCGAGTGACCGTTACCAGGCCGGGCTGTTCGACCCCGAAGGCGGGCACCTCAACCCGCTGAAACTGGCACTCGGCCTGGCCGCCGCCATCGAGCGAGCCGGCGGCCGTATCCATGAACAGAGCAAGGCGCTGGATTATCGCCAGGAACGCGGCGGGTATGTGGTCACCACCGAGCGTGGGCGCATTCGCGCCGATGTACTGGTGCTGGCGTGCAATGCGTACCTGGATCAACTGGACCCGCAACTGTCGAGTTGCGTACTGCCGGTCGGCACCTATCAGGTCGCAACCGCACCGCTGGCAGAGCAGCAGGCGATTGCACTGCTGCCGCGCAATGTGTGCGTGACCGACAATCAATTCGTGCTCGATTACTTTCGGCGCACGCCGGATCACCGCCTGCTGTTCGGCGGCGGCTGCACTTACCTGGGGGGCATGCCCAAGGACATCGGCGCCGCGACCCGGCCGTTTCTGGAGCGGGTGTTTCCCCAACTCAAGGGCGTGGACCTGGAGTACGCCTGGGGCGGGCACATCGATCTGACCCTCAAGCGCACGCCCGACATTGGTCGTCGGGGTGACCTTTACTGGCTGCAGGGCTACTCCGGCCACGGCGTGCTGCCGACACTGGCCGGGGCCCGCGCGGTGTCCGACGCGATACTCGGCCAGCCGGATGACCTTGCGCTGTACCAAGGGCTGGTCAACGAGCGTTTTCCCGGCGGCAAGTACCTGGCCGCGCCGCTCGAAGCCGTGGGCAAGGCCTGGTATCGACTGCGCGACAGTCTGTGAACCGCACAATTTCCGGAGCCTTCTGATGGACATGCAAGAAGAAATATCGGCGCTGGCGATCCTGATCCAGGACCTGCGCAAACACAAAAAGTACACGCTCAAGGAGCTGGCGGACAAAATCGGCCGCTCGGTGGGTTTTCTCTCCCAGGTCGAGCGTGGGTTGTCCCGGCCGACAGTGGCAGACCTGACGGCCATCAGCGAAACCCTCGGCGTGCCCACCACCTACTTCTACAGCCTGCCCAAACCCATGGCGCTGCCGTGGGTCACCCGCCCGGACGAGCGCCGCACCCTGTACTACGCCGATGGCATCACCGACATCCTGGTCTCGCCAAAAATGCGCGCCTCGTTCTCGATGCTCGAAAGCCGCCTGGAACCAGGGGCAAGCAGTGGCGACCGGCATATGAACGACAGCTCGGAGCAGGGCGGCTACGTGCTCGAAGGCGAGCTGACGTTGTGGCTCGATGACGCCCAGCCCGTCACGCTGCGAACCGGCGACAGCTTTCAACTGGCCAGTCACACCCATTGTCGCTACGGCAATCTTGGTGACCGGCTTACCCGCGTGCTCTGGGTCTACACCTGATAAAACAACAAGGAACACAATGATGGATGCTGTCTGCTCTGATCTGGTTGCTGAAGTACGTGCGTTTCGTCAGCGCTTTCCGGACGTTCGCTATGTCGACCTGATCGCCCTGGATATCCCCGGGCACTTCTATGGCAAGCGCTACCCGATCGAGATGCTCGAAAAGGTCGCGGCCGGAAGCGTTCTCAAACTGCCGCAGAACTGCGTGTTGCTGGGCACCCAGGGCGGCCTGTTCAAGATCGGTGACTACTGTTTCAACGACGGTGACCCGGATGCCACCCGCCGCCTCGTGCCCGGTACGCTGAAGCTGGTGAACTGGGAAAAGCAACCTTTGGGGCAGATGCTGATTACCTCCGATGGCACCGCCAAGCCGATCGAATTCGAGCCTCGCGAGGTCCTGGCGCAGGTGCTGCAACGGCTCAAGGGCAAAGGCATTTTTCCGGTGGTTGCCTTCGAACTGGAATTCTATCTGTTTGATCGTCAACTGCGCGACGGCCTGCCGCAGTTCGCCCGGGACCCGCTCAGCGACGATGCGGATGACCAGCCGAACATGCACATCGAGCGCTTGTCGCGTTTCTCCACGGTGCTGGATGACATGGTCGAAACAGCGCGGGAGCAGGGTATCGAAACCACTGTGATCACGGCCGAGTTGGGCCCCGGTCAGTTCGAGATCAACTTCGGTCACCTTGATGATGGATTGCGCGCCGCGGACTGGGCGGCCCTGTTCTGTCGCAGCACCCGGGGCGTGGCCCTCAAGCACAACTACCGCGCCAGCTTCATGGCCAAACCCTACGTGCAGCACCCCGGCAGCGGCATGCACGTGCACGTCAGCCTCTACGACGAGGCCGGCAACAACCTGCTGGCAGCCAACAACCAGCAACCCTTGCGCCATGCCGTCGCCGGGTGCCTGGAAGTGCTGCCGCACTGCATGCCGATCTTCGCCCCGAACCACAACGCCATGCGCCGCCTCAGTGGCACGGTGAACACCGCCACCCACGCCAGCTGGGGCTATGAAGACCGCGACGCCTGCCTGCGGGTGCCGGATTCGGATGCGAGGAACCTGCGGGTCGAACATCGCCTGGCCGGCGCAGATGCCAACCCGTACCTGGTGCTGGCGGCGATTCTGATCGGTCTGGAACAAGGTCTGGAAGCCGGCCGCGAACCGATACCTGCGTTAAACGAAGATCGCACCAGCGGCATTGATTTCCCCACGCAAATGCTCGAAGCCGTGCAGGCCATGCAAGGCCACACCTCAGTTCGCGAAGGCTTGGGGGCGGAGTTTGTCGATGTGTATTGCGAGAACAAACGGCAGGATCATTTGGCATTCATGAACGAAATCAGCGCGCGGGAATATCGCTGGTTCATGTAACGCATCCTTAAAAAACATGTGGATATATAAGGGCTTAGAAACCTTAGTAACTTTATGGTTAATTAAAACATCTTGTTACAGTGGGAAATATTAAGTAATATTCGCCCCGCGTTCACCACCACGGTTTATGCATTTTTAAGTCCCAGGCGTCCATCAGCTGCCTGGGATTTTTTTTGCCCGGGATTTAGCCGCGCCGCTGTCACTGTCACGGCAGCGCCTCCCACCTGACGTCGGTCAGCCCGCATTTTTGCGCCTGCGCCCGCAGTTCAGCCAGACCCTGTTGCGCCGGATCCTCGCCATAGGCCAAGCCGACACCCGCGTGCAGGCAGGCGTAATACCAGGCATCGGCATCGTTCATGTGTGAATCGGGCTGGACAAAGACCTGTCGAGCGTCGTTCAAGCGGTAAGTGATTTGAAAATGCAGGGGGCGCATCCGATTCTCCAGGCGAAGCCATTACGACTCTAATGGCTTATCGCCAGTTCCTTTTCTTTTCCGATGCGCCCCGAGGGCCTAGCGCGAAATCTGCTCCAGCGCCGGTTGATGCCTGTTGCCCAGCTTCATCAGGCTGAAGTAACTCAGCGCCGGAACCAGCAACCCGACGATCCAGGCCAGGTCCACGCCATCCAGCGCCGAGGCGATAGGGCCGACATAGAACGTGGTGTTCATGAACGGAATTTCCACGGCGATGGCCAGCAGGAAACTGCCACAGGCGATCCAGTTGATGCGCCCGTAAATGCCGTTCATGTCGAAGATGTCATCGATCCGGTACTGACCTTTGCGCAGGCAGTAGTAGTCCACCAGATTGATTGCGGTCCACGGGATCAGGAAGTAGCTCATGAAGAAGATGAAATTCAGGAAGAAGGTGATGAAGTCGTCCTGGCTGATGGTGCATAACGCCGTGGCCACCAGGCTGATAACCAGCAAGAACAGCCCCCGTACCCGCGGCGTCACCTTGAACCGGGCGAAGGGTTCGATCACGGTGATGGTCGACATGAACGCTCCGTACAGGTTGAAGACGTTGATCGCTACCTGGCCGTAAAGTATGAAGATGAACAGCAACACCGCACCGCTGCCGAACAATCCGGCCACATGCCCGCCGACGTTGCTGGAAAAGTCGTCGATACCGACGCACAGGATCGCGCCGAGAATCATCATCCACGCGCCGCCAGTGACCGTGCCCGCATAGCTGTACCAGAATACTTTCGCGCTGCAGGTTTCCTGCGGCAGGTAGCGTGAGTAGTCGGCGACGTAAGGCGCATAGGACAGTTGCCAGGTCACCGCAATGCTCACCGCCACCAGGAACTTCGACAGGACAAAGCCCGTCGGCAGCCATTGCTCGCCGGGGATCGGCAGTTGCAGCGCGAACAGGGTGGCGGCCGCAAATATCAGCAGCGAGAGCAACGACAACAGCTTCTGCAGGCGATGGATCAGCCGGTAGCCATACAGCGCGACGACGAAGCACAACGCGCCGATCAGGTAGATATTACCGGTCGCCGGCAGTGGGCTGACCGACTCCACGGCCTGGGCCGCGAGCAGGGTATTGCTGACGAAGAACCCCAGGTAGATCAGCATCACGAACAGCAGCGGCAGCACTGCGCCCAGCACACCGAATTGCGCCCTGCTCTGGATCATCTGAGGGATGCCCAGCTTCGGGCCCTGGGCGGAATGCGAAGCCATGAATATCGCCCCCAGGAGTGAGCCGACGATGATCGCCACGGCACTCCAGAACAGGTTCAAACCCAGCACCACCGGCAACACGCCGGAGGCTATGGTAGTGATGTTCATGTTGGCGCCGAACCAAATGAAAAACAGCGAGCCCGGTTGACCGTGGCGCTCGGACGGCGGGATGAAATCGATGCTTCTTTTTTCGACTTGCATGGCGATCACTCCTGGGTCCGGACGAGGTGGCTGTGGAGGCGGGCGATGGTGTTTTCCAGCTCATGGGGCTGGTGCGCGAACTGGTCCGGCTGCTGTGGCACCAGGCTCACGTAAGCGCGGTCGCACAGGGCGCGCAGGCATTGGGCGCAGGTGAGGATTTCCAGCGCATACACCCAGTTGGCCATGATCAGCAGCGACGAATAATGCCCCGCCAGGGTGGTCGTGGTACAGGCGTCGCTGACCAGCCGGACGTGATAGCCCAGGGCGAAAGCGTCCAGCACGCTGCTGAGCACGCAGACATCGGTCAGCACGCCACTGACGATCAAGGTTTCGACCCCCAGCGCCTTTAGCCTGGCATCCAGGTCGGTGCGGTGGAAAGCGCTGTAGCGTCCTTTGTCTACGATCAGTTCGTCGGCGCGGGGCGCCAGGCGTTCAAGGATTTCCACCTGACGGGTGCCGGCGCGGTAACTGCTCGGCCCGCCATCGGCCGCCCGGGGTTCGCCGCGGGGCATGTCACTGCCGTCGGCCTGGTTAATGTGGCGGGTGTAGATGACCGGCACCCGCTGCTGGCGGGCGGTGTCGAGCAGGGCGGCGATGTTATTCACCGTCGAGTCGAAGTGTTCCAGGACAAAACCGTCCTCTTGCTGCATGTCGATGATCAACAGCGCGTTGTTATTGTTCATTGGGCAAACCTGATCATGGGCAAATCACAATGCACCGCACGCGCCTGGCTTAAGCAAGGCAGTGGGTGGTGAAGGGCTGTTCGGGTGAGCTCAGTGAACTATTTGCCAGAAGCCATTCTGCTTGGCCGAGACGCTGGCGCGCAGGCGTTTGATGCGGATATGCGAAGCCGTCCATTCGCCGCGCAGGTAAGCCTGCTCGGCGCCGGAGGTGGGGGAAGCAAACGGGAGGCGATCAGTGATCATCAAAATCGACCTGCGCATCAGGAATGCCCCTGGGCTTCGCGTCCGAGGGGCAGGGTGGCGAACTCAGCGAAACGCCGGCACGACCTGTTTGATGAACAACTCCAGGGACTTTTTCTTTTCCGCGTGGGGCAGGCTGTTATCGCACCAGAAACTGAACTCGTCGACGCCCAGTTCCTGGTAATACTTGATGCGCGGAATGATCTCTTCGGCGGTGCCGATCATCGCGGTCTTGTGCAGGCTTTCCAGTTCGAACTCCGGGCGGCCGATGAATTTTTCTTCAGGGCTCGGCTCGAGGAAGCCGTTGACCGGCACGGTCTTGTTGCCGAACCAGGCGTCGAACGTTCGGTAGAAACGCGAGATCGCCTTGGCACCGACTTTCCAGCCATCCGGGTCGTCGGCGGCGTGTACGTGGGTATGACGCAGCACCATCAGTTGTGGGCGCGGCACGTCCGGGTTGTTGTCCAGGGCCGCCTGGAACTTGTTTTTCAGGTCCAGGACTTCCTCGTCGCCTTTCATCAGCGGGGTGACCATGACGTTGCAGCCGTTGGCCACGGCAAAGTTGTGCGAATCGGGGTCGCGGGCGGCGATCCACATCGGTGGGTTCGGCTTCTGGATCGGCTTCGGTACGCTGGTGGACGTGGGGAATTTCCAGATGTCGCCATCGTGGGCGTAGTCGCCTTGCCACAGGGCGCGCACCACCGGCACCATTTCCCGCAGGGCCTGGCCACCGGAGGAGGCCGGCATGCCGCCGGCCATGCGGTCGAACTCGACCTGGTAAGCGCCGCGCGCCAGGCCGACTTCCATGCGCCCGTTACTGATCACGTCGAGCAAGGCGCATTCGCCAGCCACCCGCAACGGGTGCCAGAACGGCGCGATGATAGTGCCGGCGCCGAGATGGATGGTCGTGGTTTTGGCGGCCAGGTAGGCCAGCAGCGGCATCGGGCTGGGCGAGATGGTGTATTCCATTGCGTGGTGTTCGCCGATCCACACGGTGCTGAAGCCCCCGGCCTCGGCCATCAGGGTCAGTTCGGTCAAGTCTTCGAACAATTGGCGGTGGCTGACACTTTCGTCCCAACGTTCCATGTGCACGAAAAGGGAAAACTTCATGACGCTTACCTCGGATCTATTGTTGTCGGCCTGTCGACTGCGGGCCTGATGATTATTGGTATACCATAATACGTAGTTAGTGCAAAATATTTAGGGTTCCAGACGCAAAGATCGCAGCCTGCGGTGTAGTGGTTCAGTTTTTTTAAACCACGCCGTAGGAGCTGTCGCAGGCTGCGATCTTTTGATCATTTTTTCTGTCGATTTACGCGAGAACCGGCAGTGCACCCATCTTGCCGTGGCAATACACCAGCGGACCGGCGTTTGGCTGAGGCACGATCAGGTTCTTCACTGCGCCAACCATGATGGCGTGGTCGCCCCCTTCATATTCGCGCCACAACTCGCATTCGATGACCGCCGTGGCGTTCGCCAGGATCGGATTACCCAACTCGCTCAACGTCCACTCGATACCCTGCGCCTTGTCCTTGCCTTTGCGGGCGAACGCGTAGGCTTCGCTTTGCTGACCGCCCGACAGGACGTGAATGGCAAAGCGTTTGTTCTTGATCAGTACCGGGTAGGAGTCGGAACTGTAGTTGGGGCAGAACAGCACCAGGGCCGGGTCGATGGACAGCGAGCTGAATGCGCTGGCGGTCAGGCCGACGATTTGCCCGTCGTCATCCAGGGTGGTGATCACAGTGACCCCGGACGGAAACGAACCCATCACTTGTTTGTAGATGGCGGCATCGATCATGGGACGGTCCTCTGGCGGTGGAGCTGGATTTTATGGGTTTATAGGTCTGATGGTATACCGTAATACATCCTTTGCAAGCGCTTTTTGCATCACCCGATAAACGTACATCTGTACCGTTTAACCCAGCAAATACTGGGTTACCAGGCATTTTAAACCAGTGCGAGGGGCGCATTGGACCGCATCAGACAGGCTTTTAAACAGCGGATCAGTCTTGTGTAAATGTTGGAATACCATAATATGGCCTGCATCTGAGGGGCTGCCACCGAGTGCCCCCGGTTTGGCTTCATACAAATATAAGATCAGACAAACTCGAGTTCATGAATATGTCCCAGATGTCCCGGCAAGACCCCCTGATCGAGAATCACACGGTCGACTATGTCCCACTCGCGGAACGCCACGGGAAGGCCCGCGACCTGTTCACCCTGTGGTTCAGCACCAACATTGCGCCACTGCCCATTGTCACCGGCGCCATGGTGGTCCAGGTATTCCATCTCGACCTATTCTGGGGGCTGCTGGCCATTGCCCTGGGGCACATGATCGGCGGCCTGGTGATTGCCCTGGCCTCGGCCCAAGGGCCGCGCATGGGCATCCCGCAGATGGTCCAGAGCCGCGGCCAGTTCGGCCGCTACGGCGCGCTGCTGATCGTGTTCTTTGCGGCGATCATCTATATCGGCTTTTTCATCTCCAACATCGTGCTGGCAGGCAAGTCGATCGTCGGCATTGCGCCGGCGGTTCCGGCACCGCTCAGCATCCTGATCGGGGCGTTGGGTGCCACGGCTATCGGGGTTATCGGCTACCGATTCATTCACACCCTCAACCGCATCGGCACTTGGGTCATGGGCGGCGCCTTGCTCGCCGGTTTCCTCTACATCTTCGCCCATGACCTGCCGGCGGATTTCTTCACTCGCGGCAGTTTCAACCTGTCCGGCTGGTTGGCGACGGTATCGTTGGGGATCATCTGGCAGATCAGCTTCTCGCCCTATGTGTCGGACTACTCCCGCTATCTGCCAGCAGACATCGGCATCGCCCGGCCTTTCCTGGCGACCTACCTGGGGGCGACGCTGGGCACTATCCTGTCCTTCTCCTTCGGCGCCGTGGCAGTACTGGCCACCCCGGAAGGCACTGAAGCGATGACGGCGGTGAAGCAGTCAACCGGGTGGTTGGGGCCGATCCTGATGGTGCTCTTCCTGCTCAATATCATCAGCCACAATGCGTTGAACCTGTATGGCGCAGTGCTTTCGATCATTACTTCGATCCAGACCTTCGCCAGTCAGTGGACGCCGAGTATCAAGGTGCGAGTGGTGTTGTCGAGCGTGGTGCTGGCGGGTTGCTGCATGGTGGCGCTGGGGGCTTCGGCGGATTTCATTTCGCAGTTTATCGGGCTGATTCTGGCGCTGTTGCTGGTGTTGGTGCCCTGGGCTTCGATCAACCTGATTGATTTCTACCTGATCAAGCGGGGGTGCTACGACATTGCTTCCATATTCCGGGCCGATGGCGGGGTGTATGGGAAGTTTAATGTGCATGCGATCGTGGCTTATTTCATCGGGATTATCGTGCAGTTGCCGTTCGCCAATACGTCGTTGTATGTCGGGCCTTATGCCAATCTGGTGGAGGGTGCGGATTTGTCTTGGCTGGTGGGGTTGGTGGTGACTTGTCCGCTGTATTACTGCCTGGCGACTCGGGGGCAGGCTCAGGCGGTGAAGGCGGGGCGTTTGGGCTTTACCGATTGATTTCTGGTTAGAAGTTTGTCTGGAAATGCCTGGTTGTTGCCGGGCATTTTTTTGGCCGGCGCGATCGGACATGATCGATTATCCCGTAGGCGCTGCCTCGCTTTGTGTACATATCCATTGCTGCGGTCACGGCTTCTTATGCTTCCGCCCTTACGGCGGGTCACTTTCGAAGAGCCTGCGCGGCCCGGCGAAAAGTAACCAAAGCGCTCTTGCCCCACCACTCGGCACCTCGCCCAGGCTCGGTGTGCCCTCACTCCGGCATCCTTGCCGGTTTCCCCGCTGCGCAACGCCTGCGTTCGGCCAGCGTGGTTAACGGGGCGTCCGTTTTCACAGTCCAGATCCAGAAAACAGAACCCAAAAAAAGGGCCGCCGCAACCCGACGTTGCGGCGACCCCGAGGGTGACCTTGATTACCAAATACACACACCCAACCAACATCAAAAAACCATCAATGTGCCCCAGCGGCCTTGTTCAAATCACTCTCAGCCCACTCCGTATAAACACAAGCATCCGCAGTAGCCCAGCGCACCTGCACCGGATCACCGGCCTTGAGGGGCATGCCCGCAGCCGACAGCGCCTTCACAGTCATCGAAGTCCCGCCAGCGGTCACCACACTGCAAGTCTGGCTCTCACCCAGGAACAACACCTCAACCACCTTCGCCGACACCTCATTCCAACCCGCCGCCAACGGCTCGCGGATAGCCTCATCGACACTCAATGCCAGTGCCTTCTCCGGACGGACCATCAACAACACATCCTGATCCGTCTGCAACCCGGCCGTCAGCCGAATCGACAGCGCCTGGCCCTCAAACGTGGCGACCGCGTTACCCTGCGCCTTGAGCTTGAGGAAATTCGAATTACCCAGAAACGACGCCACAAACGCATTCGGCGGATTCTGATAAAGATCGTAACCACTGCCCAGCCCGACAATCTTGCCATGACTGAAAATCGCAATGCGCTGGGACAGCCGCATCGCCTCTTCCTGATCGTGCGTCACGTAAACGATTGTGATGCCCAAGCGCCGATGCAGCTGACGCAGTTCATCCTGCAAGTCTTCACGCAGCTTCTTGTCCAGGGCCCCCAACGGCTCGTCCATCAACAGAATTCGTGGCTCGTAGACCAGCGCCCGGGCGATGGCGACGCGCTGCTGCTGACCGCCAGACAGTTGCGAAGGGCGGCGATGGGCGAATTGTTCCAGCTGCACCAGCTTGAGCATGGCATCGACCCGACGCTCGCGTTCGGCGCTGGCCAGCTTGCGAATGGCCAGGGGGAAGGCAATGTTGTCGCGCACCGACAGATGCGGGAACAGCGAGTAACGCTGGAACACCATGCCGATGTCACGCTTGTGCGGCGGCACATTGACCAGCGATTGGCCTTCCACCAGGATTTCCCCGCTGCTCGGCGTTTCGAAGCCGGCGAGCATAGACAGCGTGGTGCTTTTGCCAGAGCCGCTGGAGCCCAGGAAGGTGAGGAATTCGCCGTCCTTGATGTCCAGCGAAATGTCGTCAACGGCGGCAAAATCACCGTAGTATTTGTTCAGGTTACGCAGGCTCACCAAGGTCTTGTCGGTGTGCTGGGCGCTGTCTTTGATCACGGCACTCATGTCGTACTCCTCGCGCTCAGGCGCTGATTTCATTACGCCGGCGAACGGCGGCGGCGATCACCATGACCAGCACCGAGAGGCCGATCAGCAGCGTCGAGGCGACGGCGATCACGGGCGTCAGGTCCTGGCGCAGGGTGGTCCACATTTTCACGGGAAGGGTTTGCAGGGTCGGGCTGGCCATCATCACGCTCAGCACCACTTCATCCCAGGACACCAGGAACGCAAACAGGGCGCCGGCGACCATGCCCGGACGGATCGCCGGGAACGTCACTTTGAATACCGCCTGCAGGCGTGAGGCACCACAGATCACCGCCGCGTCTTCGATCGACTGGTCGAACAGCTTCAGCGAGTTGATGATCGAGATGATGGTGAACGGCAGCGCCACGATCACATGGCTGACCACGAACGCGAACATCGTCCCGGTGTAGCCCAGCTTGAGAAACAGCGCGTACACCGCCACCGCGATGATCACCAGCGGCACGATCATCGGCAGGGTGAACAGGCCATAGAGCATTTCCCGGCCCGGGAAGCGTCCGCGCACCAGGGCAAAAGCAGTGGGCAGGCCCAGCGCCACGGCGAAGAAGGTGGTGAGCACCGCGACCTTGAGGCTGGCCAGCGCCGCGTTCATCCAATCGGGGTTGGAGAAGAACTGGCCGTACCATTTCAGCGTCCAGCCCGGTGGCGGGAACACCAGCCACTGGGAGGAGCCGAACGACAGCAGCACGATGAACACAATCGGCAGCAGCAGGAACAGCGCGATCACACCCGTGGTGAAATACAGGCCGAAACGCATGCGTCGGCTCATCGCATTGGGAGTCAGCAGCATGACGGCTTACCTCGCGTTGCTGGCGCCAACCGGGGATTCCGGCTGGAGCTTCAGGTAGAAGTAGAACAGCACCAGCGTAATGACGATCAGCAACGCGGCGCCGGCGCTCGCCAGGCCCCAGTTGAGGAAGGATTGCACCTGCTGGATGATGAACTCGGGCAACATCATGTTCTGCGCACCGCCCAGCAATGCCGGGGTGACGTAGTAACCGAGGGACATCACGAACACCATTAGCCCGCCCGAGAACAGCCCTGGCCGGCACAGCGGCAGGAACACCCGGAAGAAGTTGGTCCACGGACTGGCACCGCAGATCGACCCGGCCTGCAGGATCATCGGATCAATGGCCTGCATGGTCGCCTGCAGCGGCAGCACGATGAACGGGATCATGATGTAGCTCATGCCGATCACCACGCCGGTCAGGTTGTGCACCATTTCCAGTGGCTGATCGATGATGCCCATCGCCATCAACGCCTTGTTGATCACCCCGGATGCTTGCAGCAGCACCAGCCAGGAGTAGGTGCGGGCGAGGAGGCTGGTCCACATCGACAGCAGCACGATGTTGAGAATCCAGCGCCCCCAGCCACGGGGCACCAGGGTGATCGCCCAAGCCAGCGGGAAGCCCAGCAACAGGCTGAACAGGGTCACCAGGCCCGCCACCGAGAAGGTGTTGAGCAGCACTCGGGCATAGGCCGAGTTGGCGAACAGTTGTTCATAGTTGCCCAGGCCCGGGGTTGGTTCCAGCACGCCGCGCAGCAACAGGCCGATCAGCGGAGCCAGGAAGAACAGACCGAGGAACAGCAGGGCGGGCACCAGGTTACTGGCGCCACGCCAACGCTGCGCCAGCGTCGGGGTTTGCGTCATCGCGGCGGCCTTGGCGGCAGCGCTCATGGCGCTGCCGACTGGCGCAGACGAGCGGGATGCGCTTGCCGTCATTTTCATTTGACCAGCCATTCGTTCCACCGTGTCGCGATCGCCGGACCATTCTTGGCCCAGTACGCGAAGTCGAGAGTGATCTGATCCTTGGCATAGGCAGTCGGCAGATTAGGTGCCAGCGCCGAATCCAGGCGCGCCACGCTGTCGACGTTGACCGGCGCATAGGCCGTCAGGTTGGAGAAGTCGGCCTGGCCTTTGGCACTGCTGGCGTTGGCCAGGAACTTCATGGCCGCGTCCTTGTTCTTCGAGCCTTTGGGAATGACCAGAATGTCGGCCATGACCAGGTTCTGTTTCCAGCTCACGCCCACCGGTGCACCATCTTCCTGCAGGGCATGAATGCGGCCGTTCCAGAACTGCCCCATGCTCGCTTCACCGGAGGCCAGCAACTGCTGCGACTGGGCTCCGCCGCCCCACCAGACGATGTCTTTCTTGATGGTGTCGAGTTTTTTGAAGGCGCGGTCCAGGTCCAGCGGGTACAGCTTGTCGGCGGCGACGCCATCAGCGAGCAATGCCAGTTCCAGCACGCCGGGGCTTGGCCATTTGTAGAGGGCGCGCTTGCCGGGGTAAGTCTTGGTGTCGAACAGCGCGGACCAGTCCTGGGGCTTGCTGGCTCCCAGTTTGCCTTCGTTGTAGCCGAGCACGAAGGAGAAGAAGAACGAGCCGACGCCGTGGTCGGAGACGAACCGCGGGTCGATCTTGTCGCGCTGGATGACCTTGAAGTCGAGGGGTTCGAGCAGGCCTTCGGCGGCGGCGCGCAGGGCGAAGTCGGCTTCGACATCGACCACGTCCCATTGCACGTTGCCGCTTTCGACCATGGCTTTGAGTTTGCCATAGTCGGTCGGGCCGTCCTGGACCACGGTGATGCCGCTGGCCTTGCTGAACGGATCGGCCCAGGCCTGCTTCTGCGCATCCTGGGTGCTACCGCCCCAGCTGACGAAGTTGACGCTTTCAGCCGCCAGCAACGCCTGGCTGGTGGCGCTCAGCAGTCCCGCAAAAAGAATTGCGGTTGCACGTTTGTTCAACACCATTTTTACGCCCTCATTGTTGTGTTTATGAGCGGGGCTTTGCAGTGCCCGCCTATCGGGAGCAGTAGGTCCGTCGAGCCTGTAAGATCGTCCGGTCTATGGAATATCATATTATGGTATTCCAAACTTTGTGCAAGCACTTTGCCTTACCGGCTATCTGCCGGGAGCGCAGCGCCATTCAGGCAGAGCGCGCTCACTCGATATAAGGAATGCTCTCCACCACCTCCAGGTCGTAGCCGGTCAACCCTGCATACTTCAGCGGCGGCCCCAGGTGGCGCAATTTGCCCACGCCCAGGTCCTGCAGGATCTGCGCGCCGGTGCCTACTTCAGAATAGATCCGCGATTGCGATCGGTTGAACTGGCGTGGTGCCTGGGTCAGTTGCGGAATGCGTTCGAGCAAGGCCTGGGAAGATTCATGATTGGCCAGCACCACCACCACGCCGCAACCTTCTTCGGCCACTCGCTGCAGCGCCGCCCACAGCGTCCAGTTGGAAGGGCCGCTGTACTCGGCGCCCACCAGGTCACGCAGGGGATCGATTACATGCACACGGACCAGCGTGGGCTCATCGCGCTGCAACTTGCCCATTACCATGGCCATGTGCACGCCGCCTTCGATACGGTCCTCGAAGGTGATCAGGCGGAAGGTGCCATGCACCGTGGGCAATTCCCGCTCGCCAATGCGCACTACGGTGTGTTCGGTGCTCAGGCGGTAGTGGATCAGGTCGGCGATGGTGCCGATCTTGATCCCGTGCTTGCGGGCGAACACTTCAAGGTCCGGCCGGCGGGCCATGGTGCCGTCGTCGTTCATCACTTCGACGATCACCGATGCGGGCGTGAAACCGGCCAGGCGCGCCAGGTCGCAGCCGGCTTCGGTATGGCCGGCGCGGGTCAGCACGCCGCCTTCCTTGGCTCGCAGCGGAAAGATGTGGCCGGGTTGCACCACATCCGTCGCCACGGCATTTTTCGCCACCGCAGCGGCGACGGTACGGGCCCGGTCTGCCGCGGAAATACCGGTGGTAACGCCGACGGCGGCTTCGATCGAAACAGTGAACGCGGTGCTGAATACGCTGCCATTACTGGGCACCATTTGTTCAAGACCCAGGCGCTGGCAATGCTCGTCGGTCAGCGTCAGGCAGATCAGCCCGCGAGCTTCCCGGGCCATGAAGCTGATAGCTTCGGGGGTGCAGCAATCGGCGGCGAGCAACAGGTCACCTTCGTTTTCCCGGTCCTCGTCGTCGACCAGCAGCACCATCTTGCCGAGGCGGTAGTCTTCGATGATTTCTTCGATGCTGTTGAAGGCCATGGGGGATTCTCAATGGTTAATGGGATGTGGTATACCATAATACATAACTATTGAGAGGTCACCATGAAGGCGTACTGGATTGCACACGTAAACGTTACAGATCCCGCTCAATACGGCCAATACACCCAGCGGGCGCCGGCGGCGTTTGCGTTGTATGGGGGGCGAATATTGGCCCGGGGAGGACGCAATGAAGCGATGGAAGGTCGACCGACCCCCCAACGCAGCGTCGTCATCGAATTCGATTCGTATGAGCAGGCAGTGGCGTGCTATCGGTCAGAGGAATATCAGCAGGCGCGGGCCCATCGTGAGGGCGTAGCAGAGGCAGATGTGATCATCGTCGAAGGAATCCCCCCGGCATGACCCGGGTTATGCCGGGGGCTTGTGTCTGGTCGTTAAAAAACTATCAGCGGATGAAGTGAATCTTCCCGGTATCGTCGTTACCGATGTAGATTCCGTATACCCCAGCCTGACGCTCCTCGATATAGCGCTCGAGAATCTGCCGGATCGCCGGATAGTAGATGCTCTCCCAAGGAATATCCTCAGGCGCAAAGAACTTGTAGTCGAGGGTCTCGGGCCCGTACTGCCCGGTAATGTCCAGGGCAATGGCGCGGAAGATGATGTACACCTCACTGATCTTTGGCACGCTGAAAATCGAGTAGGGCGACAGAATCTCGGCACGCACCCCGCTTTCTTCCCAGACCTCGCGCAACGCAGCCTGCTCGGTGGTCTCGCCTCCTTCCATGAAACCCGCTGGCAGTGTCCAGGTGCCAGGACGGGGCGGGATGGCGCGCTGGCACAACAGGTACTTGCCGTCCTGCTCGATAATGCAGCCGGCGATGATCTTCGGATTGACGTAATGGATGTAGCCGCAACCACAGCACATCAGGCGCTCGTGCGTATCACCCGGCGGTAGCTGCGACTTGAGATCACTGGCACCACACTTTGGGCAATAGCTCGGGCTGAACATGATTAGCGACCTATGCGAGGTTCTTTGAGGGCGATCGGCAGGGTAATGACCGGGATTTCACCGGTTTCTTCCTGCTTGCGCTTGAGGTAATCGAGCGCCACGGCGGCGGCTGCGCGAACGTGGTCGACGCAGGCCTGGTGCGCGGCCAGTGGATCGCCGCTCTTGATCGCCTCGACCATGCGTTCCATTTCCTGGTTGCTCGCGCCGCGGCGGTTCTGCTGGGACACCGAGGTCGCCCGCAAGTAGCTGATACGTGCCTGCAACTGGCGCAGTTGGGTGGCCGCGACATGGTTGCCCGAACCTTCGAGCAAGACGTCGTAGAACCCTTGCACTGAATCGATGACCTGTTGCAGTTCGCCATCCTTGAGGGCCTTGCGGTTTTCCTCCAGGGCTTTTTCCAGTGCCTTGATGTTCTTGGCCTTGGCGCGCAGGGTAAACAGCTGGACGATCAGGCCTTCGAGCACGCAACGCAGCTCGTAGATGTCTCCCGCATCGGACAGGGTGATGATGGCAACCCGCGGGCCCTTGGCATCGGCGAATTCCACCAGGCCTTCGGATTCGAGGTGACGCAAGGCTTCGCGAACGGAGGTGCGGCTCACGCCCAGGCGGTCGCACAGGTCGCGCTCAACCAGACGGTCTCCCGGCAGGAGCTGGAAGTTCATGATGGCGCTTCGCAGTTTATCCAGCACGATTTCGCGCAGGGTAACGGGGTTGCGATTGACCTTGAAGCTGTCGTCGAGTGGCAGGCGTTTCATGGGGTCCGCTCTGAGTGTGGCTGTCCATGCAAAAGGAGCACTGCGATCATGACGATCATCGGTGCTCCGGTCAGATCAAACAGCCAAGGGTTAACTGGAGGCCTCGGCATCGGCTTCGGCGAAGGCTTCACGGGCGAGCCGGAAACTGTCTACGGCAGCAGGAACGCCGCAATAAATACCGACCTGAAGCAGAATTTCGCGTATTTGTTCACGACTCAGCCCGTTACGCAAGGCACCGCGCACATGCAGCTTGAGTTCGTGCGGCCGGTTGAGCGCCGAAATCATCGCCAAGTTTATCATGCTGCGTTCTTTAAGCGACAAGCCCTCACGCCCCCAGACGTGGCCCCAGCAATACTCGGTGACCATCTCCTGCAGCGGACGGGTGAAGTCGTCGGCGTTCTCGATGGAACGCTGCACATAGGCCTCGCCCAGCACCTGGGTGCGGATTTTCAGGCCTTTTTCGTACTTTACGTTGCTCATTTCACTTGTCTCCAGCGTTACCCCTGCAGGCGCTGCCGCGGGCTGCGATCTTGCTTTTGAACAGCAAGATCAAAAGATCGCAGCCTCGTTTCGCTCGACAGCTCCTACAGGGCTTGATTCAAAGGCCGCCCATCAGGGTGTATTTGAGTTCCAGGTAATCTTCGATGCCGTATTTGGAGCCCTCGCGGCCCAGCCCCGACGACTTGATACCGCCAAACGGTGCAACCTCGGTGGAGATCAGTCCTTCATTGATCCCGACCATGCCGTACTCCAGCGCCTCGCTCATGCGCCAGGCGCGGCCCAGGTCGCGGGTGTAGCAGTAGGCGGCCAGGCCGAACTCGGTGTCGTTGGCGAGGTGGATCGCCTCGGCTTCGGTATCGAAACGGAATACCGCCGCCAGCGGGCCGAAGGTTTCTTCCCGGGCGACTTTCATCGTACCCGTGATGCCGGCCAGCACGGTGGGCTGGAAAAAGCCGTGGCCGAGGGCATGCCGTTCGCCGCCGCAGAGCAACTGTGCACCGTGGGCTAGGGCGTCCTGCACATGGTCTTCTACCTTGGCCACGGCGCGTTCGTTGATCAGCGGGCCCTGGGTGATGCCGCTGTCGAAACCGCTGCCGACCTTCAACTGCGCCACGCGCTCGGCCAGCCGGGCGACGAAGGCCTCGTGGATGCCGGCCTGCACCAGGAAGCGGTTGACGCACACGCACGTCTGCCCGGCGTTGCGGAACTTGGCGATCAATGCGCCTTCCACCGCACGCTCCAGGTCGGCATCGTCGAAGACGATGAACGGTGCATTGCCGCCCAGTTCCAGCGAGACTTTTTTCAGGGTCGGCGCGCATTGCGCCATCAGCAGTTTGCCAATCCCGGTGGAGCCGGTGAACGACAGTTTGCGCACCAGCGGGCTGGCGGTGAGTTCGGCGCCGATGGCGACAGCGTCGCCAGTGATCACATTGAAGATGCCCGGTGGAATGCCCGCCTGTTCAGCCAGCGCGGCCATGGCCAGGGCCGAGAATGGGGTTTCCGGGGCGGGCTTGACGATGCACGGGCAACCCGCCGCCAGCGCCGGGCCGGCTTTTCGGGTGATCATCGCGGCTGGGAAGTTCCACGGGGTAATGGCCGCGACAACGCCGATCGGTTCCTTGCTGACGACGATGCGTGCGTCGCCTTTATGGCTTGGAATAGTGTCGCCGTAGATGCGCTTGGCTTCCTCGGCGAACCATTCGATGAAACTGGCGGCGTAGAGGATTTCGCCCTTGGCTTCGGCCAGGGGTTTGCCCTGTTCGAGGGTGAGGATGTGGGCCAGGGCGTCGGCGTTTTCGATCATCAGCCCGTGCCAGCGCTTGAGAATATTGCTGCGCTCTTTGGCGGTCAGTGCACGCCAGGCCGGCCAGGCCTTGTGGGCGGCTTCAATCGCCTGGCGAGCCTGGGCGGCGCCGAGGTTGGGCACCTGGCCGATCAATTCGCCGTTCGCCGGATTGAAGATTTCCTGAACGGCGCCATCTGGCGCATCGAGCCACTGGCCGTCGATGTAGGCCTGTTGGCGGAACAGGGGGGAGGATGCTGGGCTCATGCCGACTCCTGAAAAAATGAGTAAATCAACTGTAGGAGCGAGAACAGTCTTCGCCCTGTGGGAGCGAGCAGGCTCGTTCCCACAGGTGGATCTGAGTGCGGGAAAAATGTCAGGCCAGGGTGGGCAGCGGGCCCAGCTTGCCTTTGTGGTAGATCATCGGCGTGACCGGCTGCTCGGGCAGGATCAGGTTCTTCACCGCGCCGACGATGATCGCGTGATCACCGCCGTCGTACTCGCGCCACAACTCGCACTCGATGATGGCCGTCGCCTTGCCCAGCAAGGGGTTGCCCAGCTCGCTCAAGTGCCACTCGATACCCTTGGCCTTTTCCTTGCCCTTGCTGGCAAAGGCATAGGCTTCGGCCGTCTGGTCGGCGGACAGCAAGTGAATCGCGAACTGCTTGCTGTCACGCAGGATCGGGTAGGTGTCCGAGGCATAGTTGGGGCAGAACAGCACCAGGGCCGGGTCGATCGACAGCGCACTGAAGGCGCTGGCGGTGATGCCGACGATGCCGCCATCCGGGTCCAGGGTGGTGACCACCGTGACGCCGGACGGGAATGAGCTCATGACGTCTTTGTAAATGCCGGGTTCGATCATGTCTGTGGTCTCTTAGCGCATCACGAAAGGATCAGGCATCGGAGCCTGGGAGAGGTTGATCCACACCGTTTTCAGCTCGGTGTAGGCCAGCACCGAATCGATGCCGCTCTCGCGTCCATAGCCGCTGTTCTTGAAGCCGCCGATCGGCGCCATAGCCGACACTGCGCGGTAGGTGTTAACCCAGATGATCCCTGAACGCACATCCCGGGCGAGACGATGGGCACGACCCAGGTCGCGGGTCCAGATGCCGGCGGCGAGGCCGAACTGCGAGTCGTTGGCTATCGCCAACGCCTCGGCTTCGTCCTTGAAGCGAATGACCGAAGCCACCGGGCCGAAGACTTCTTCCTGCATGATCTTCATCGAGTTGGCGTCGCATTCGAACAGGGTCGGCTCGTAGAACCAGCCGTCGCCCAGGTTCTGCGGGCGCTTGCCGCCCAGGCGCAGGCGGGCACCTTCGGCAATGGCGTCAGCCACCAGGCCTTCGACCACCGCCAGTTGCTGCGCGGTGGCCATCGGGCCCATCTCGCTGCTGTCTTCCTGGGGGTTACCGATGCGAATGCGCTTGGCGCGCTCGATCAGGCGCTCGACGAACTCGTCGTAGATGTCGTCCTGCACCAGCAGGCGCGAGCCCGACACGCAGCTCTGCCCGGAGGCGGCGTAGATCCCGGCAATCGCGCCATTGATCGCGCTGTCGAGGTCGGCGTCGGCGAAAATGATGTTCGGCGACTTGCCACCCAGTTCCAGGGACAGTTTGGCGAAGTTCTCGGCACTGCTGCGCACCACGTGACGGGCCGTGGCCGCGCCGCCGGTGAAGGCGATCTTGCGCACCAGCGGATGGCGGGTCAGCGCTGCGCCGGTGCTTGGGCCATAGCCGGTGACGACGTTGACCACGCCCGGTGGAATGCCGGCTTCGAGGGCCAGGCGCGCCAGTTCGAGGATGGTCGCCGAGGCGTGTTCCGACGGTTTGATCACGATCGTGTTGCCGGCGGCCAGGGCCGGGGCCAGCTTGATGGCGGTCAGGTACAGCGGGCTGTTCCACGGAATGATCGCCGCCACCACACCCATGGCTTCGTGCACGGTGTAGGCAAACAGGTCGGGCTTGTCCAGCGGCAGGGTGCCGCCTTCGAGCTTGTCGGCCAGGCCTGCGGTGTAGTGGAAGAACTCCGGCAGGTAGCTGACCTGGCCGCGGGTTTCGCGGATCAGCTTGCCGTTGTCGCGGCTCTCCAGCTGCGCCAGTTGTTCCTTGTTCTCGGCGATCAGGTCACCCAGGCGGCGCAGCAACTTGCCCCGGGCGGTGGCGGTCAGGCCACGCCAGGCCGGGCTGTCGAAGGCGGTCTGTGCAGCTTGGACGGCGCGTTCGACATCGGCTTCGTCGGCATCGGGCAATTCGGCCCAGGCCTGGGCCAGCGCCGGGTTGAGGCTTTCGAAGGTCTTGCCGGACAGGGCATCGACCCATTCACCGCCGATGCACATCTGGAAGCGTGCGAGTGTCATGCAACGATCCCCTTTATTTGATTTTGTCGGGAGTGCGCCGTGTCGAGAAACTCCAGCAACAGCTGGTTGACCAGGCGCGGCGATTCTACGGGCATCATATGCCGTTGTTCGGCGAGCACGGCAACGGTCGCACCGGGAATTCGCCGCGCCAGTTGCTCGGCCATTTCCGGGGTGGAACCGGGGTCCAGCTCACCGGTGGCGATCAGCGTCGGCACCTGGATGCTGCCCAGGTCGTCGGCGCGGTACATGTCCTGGGTGGCGAACAGTTCATAGGTGGTCAGGTAGCCCTGGGGATCATTGTTCGCCAGGGTCTGGCGCAAGGCCGCGATCTGCGCCGGGTTGGCCGCCTGGTACTCGCGGCTGAACCAGCGCGACAGGGCAGCTTCGGCGTTGGCATCCGGGCCGTGCTCGGCCGCTTGCGCGGTGCGGGCAATGACGCCGGCGCGCTGCTCGGGGCTGCGGTTGAACACGCTGTTGAGCACCACCATGCCCTCCAGGCGCTCCGGGTAGTGCAGGGCAAACGCCCGCGCTACCAGTCCGCCCATGGAGAAGCCGATCACCGTCGCCTTGGGCAATTGCAGGTGGTCGAGCAACTCCAGCAACTGATCGGCATATCCGAGCAGCGGCGTGCCGCTTGCCGGGCGCGGGCTGGCGCCGTGGCCGAGCATGTCGTAGGCAATCACGCGGTATTGGGTGGCGAGGCCAACGACCTGGCCGCCCCACATTTCTTTATTCAGGCCCACGCCGTGGATCAAAACCACGGGCTGGCCTTGGCCGGTCGCCAGGTAACTGGTGCCAGCCGGGGTGCGTTCAGCGGTGAGCCGAATCATGGAGCGCTCCTGCATGCCTTTTTGTTGTAGTTGCCCTGTGCGATTACTGGGCGTTTTCAGCGGCCAGTTCTTCAAGATCGATGTAGCGGTTACCAATGCGCGGGTGCAGGCGGCCGCCGTCGGCGCAGCCCAGGACCACGACGATTTCATCGGCGCGCGGTGCATCTTCGATCTGCATTTCCAGGGTGATGTAGTGCGAACGCAGGCCTTCGTCATCCTTGTGCATCATCGGAATCTGGATCGAAGTGCCCGGGCCACCGCGCTTGTTGGTGAAGCTCAGGTAGCTCTTGGCTTTCACGGCTTCGCGGTAGTGATTGCCGAAGCGCAGGGTGTGGATGACGGCGGAGGCGTGCTCGATCTCGCCATCGGCGCCGACTACAGCGGCCTTGCCGTATGCTTCGATCTTGTCGGCACCGCCGATGATGCCCACCAGGCGCTCGACCATCAGCGCGCCGAGGTCGGAGCAGTTCTCTCGGATCTGCGGTTTCAGGTCCTCGACGAAGCCATTGCCCACCCAGGGATTCTTCATGACGACGGCCAGGCCGACCATGGTCACGGGTTTGTCGGTGGCCTTGCCGCCTTCGATGAAAGTTTCTTCGACGTAGCTGACGATCTTGCGGATTTCGAAACTCATGAGCTGCTCCGTAATAGGGTGAGAGTGTCTGTGCGTCTGATGGTATACCATAATACTGGAAGCACAAGTCCCGGGAGCGAGTTTCTGGTCGGATGGTTTGAAAGAGGGGATTAGCGGGGATTGCAGGAAGGGGGCAGATGATGGATATCGTGACTGGACGTGCGTTATCGCGAGCAAGCTTTGTTAGCAGCGGAGGAGCCGCGTAGGAGCTGTCGAGTGAAACGAGGCTGCGATCTGTTGATCTTGTCGTTAAAAAACACAGTCAAAAGATCGCAGCCTCGTTTCAGAATCCGAGGCCGCCGGTGCTCGCACTGATATCAGTCAGGCTTCAAATCGCTTTTCTTCTGCTCTCCCATCTGTTCCTTGAGTCGCCGCAGTGTCGGCGATTCGCCGCCGGTCAATTCGATTTTAAACTCGGCAAAGGCATGCTCCAGTGCGGCGTACTGCTGCAAACCTTCTTCGGTGAACAGGTAGCGTCCGGGAATGTCCCCATTCGGCACGGCTAGGGGCAGGTACTGGAATGCTTCGCCGGTGCGCTGGATCGCGCCGCTCAATTCTGTAGCAGGGGCAAATTTATTGACAAATACTTCGGTTGGCTTCGACGGCGCCATCTCGGAGGTGGAATAGCGCGGGGCTCGCTGCCCACTGCCGCGTAAAGAGGTGCTGTTGTACAGCTCGGTACTTGAGGCGGCGGATGTTCGCTCTACAGACACGTTTTGCGTTGCACCACGAACGGTGGGCGATGCCCTCGTCCGTCGGAACGCCTACCGCGAAATAATCCCATGATCAATCGCGTACTTCACCAACGCCGCCGGCTTATCGATATTCAACTTGCGACGAATACTCAATCGATGCGTCTCAACAGTCCGCACGCTGATATCCAGTTCCCGCGCCATTTCCTTGTTGTTCAGCCCTTGGGCCATTTTGTACAGCACCTGGCTTTCCCGGGGCGTCAGTTCGTTGTCGGTGTTTTTGTCGGTGATCAGGCGCTGGGCGATTTCGGCGCTGTAGAAGGAGCCGCCGTTGGTGATGGCGTCGATGGCGGCGATGATTTCCCGGGAGGGTGAGTTTTTCAGGACGTAGCCGCTGGCCCCTGCGCGCACGGATTCGCTGACGTATTCGTGATTGTCGTACATGCTCAGCACCAGCACTTTGAGCGCCGGGTAGCGGTTGCGCAGCAGCCGGGTGAGTTCCAGGCCGTTCATGTCCTTGAGGCCGATGTCGACCAGTACCAGGTCGGGTTGGCAGCGTCCGATCATGTCGATGGCGTCTGCGCCGTTTTCGGCTTCACCGACGACTTCCAGGTTGGCCATGACGGACAGCAGGGCCTTGATGCCGTCGCGGACCAGGGAGTGGTCGTCGACCAGGGCGACGCGGATCGGGGAGGGCAGGTTCATCGCGGCTATTCACTCTTGTTGTGGTGGTGATCAGCGGGGAGCGCCGGTGGGTTTGAGGGGCAGCAGTACGTCGAGTTCGCTGCGGCCCGGTGTCGATGTCAGGGTGAACTGGCCGCCGAAGTGGTCGACTCGCTCGCGGATATTACGCAGGCCGATGCCGGTGTGGCGACGTTCGACCTGGGCGACGTTGAAGCCGATGCCGTCGTCGACCAGGGTCAGGCGCACGCCCTGTGGGCAGCCGTGCAGGGTGATGTCGACGTTGCTGGCCTGGGCGTGGCGTTCGATGTTGGTCAGTCCTTCCTGGACGATGCGAAACAGCGAGACGGCAGCGCCGTCGACGAGGTCGCAGGCGAATTCGTTGTCGTTGTAGTTCACTTTCAGGCCGCTGCGCTGTTCGAATTCGGCGGCGAGCTGGCCGATTGCGGCGGGCAGGCCGAGGGTGTCGAGCAGGGATGAGCGCAGGTCATGGGACAGGCTGCGCACTTCGCCGATGGCTTCGCCCAGGCGTTCGGTGGCTTCGCGCAGGATGCCCAGGCCGCGATCCTGGCCGTTTTCCAGCACCAGGCTGGCCAGTTCGAACTGGAACTTGATCGACACCAGCACCTGGCTGATGCCGTCGTGCAGCTCGCGGGAGACCCGGGAGCGTTCTTCTTCCTGCAGGCTGACGATGCGTTGGGTCAGGCGCTGGAGTTTTTTGTCGGCGAGGCGGTGTTCGCTGACGTTGAGGGTCATGCCGCTGGCGAAGACCAGCAGTACCGCGACCAGGGCCACGGCGGCGATGGCGAGCATGGTTTTGCGGATGCCTTGGGCGACTTCGTCACGGGCTTGCTGGGTGGCGCGTTCGACGTCTTCGAGGTAGATGCCGGTGCCGAGCATCCAGCCCCAGCGGTCGAGCATGATCACGTAGGCGAGTTTGTCGGTGACCTGGCCGGAGGAGGGTTTGTTCCAGGCGTAGCGCTGGAAGCCTTCGCCGGATTGGGCGCTTTTCAGCAGGGCCTGGATGACCGGCAGGCCGTGGGGGTCTTGCATGTCCCAGAGGTATTTGCCCACCAGTTCGGACTGGCGCGCGTGCATCAGGCTGCGGCCTTCGCGGTCGTAGACGAAGAAGTAGCCGTTGATGCCGAAGCTGAGTTTGCGCAGTTCTTCCAGGACTTTTTGCTGGGCCTGGGCGTCGCCGTGGCCGTCGTCGTAGAGGGGGGCGATGAGGCTTTGCGCCATTTCGACGTAGTTTTTCAGTTCGGCGCGCTTGCTGGCCAGGATGCTGTCTTCGATGAGCTGGGCCTGCTGGTCGCCGAGTTGGCGGTTGAGGGAGATCACCAGGGCGCAGATGACGGCGATGGCCAGGACCAGCGGCAGGATCCCGAGCGCGACGATTTTGTGTTTGAGCTGCATCTGGGCTCCTGTCCGGGCCGAGGGGAAAGCGAGGGCCCGGCATCATATGCCAAAGATACGCGGGTTCTGTAGCGCTGCTGGACGGAATGACCTGTAGCGGGGATTTCGATCAATTGAAATGCCAAACCCCTTGTGGGAGCGAGCCTGCTCGCGATAGCGGTGGATCAGCCAGCATCATTGTTGAATGACACACCCTATCGCGAGCAGGCTCGCTCCCACAGGGGTGGGCTTGGGCATCTAAACGATGGGGCGTCTACGTAGAACTACGTAGTCCGGTTGTACGTAGTTCTGCGGATTTATTTGTGGACGGCATGCGCGGATATTGGGCCCGCTCCGCACAGCGGACACAATTATAAAAATTACCGCCGCAGCCATGCGCTGTCGGCAGGAGACGCATATGCCCCGTCTGGCTAAACACCTTGCCTGGTTTGCCGTGGCTGTCCTGGGAGCGTTCGCGCTGAGTGTCGTGGCCCTGCGCCGCGGCGAAGCCATCAACGCCCTGTGGATCGTAGTCGCAGCAGTCGCCATCTACCTCGTCGCTTATCGCTACTACAGCCTGTTCATCGCCAACAAGGTGATGCAGCTGGACCCCAACCGAGCCACGCCTGCCGTGCTCAACAACGATGGTCTGGACTACGTTCCCACCAATAAACACGTGCTGTTCGGTCACCACTTCGCGGCCATCGCCGGCGCGGGGCCTTTGGTCGGTCCGGTACTGGCGGCGCAGATGGGTTATCTGCCCGGTACCCTGTGGCTGATCGCCGGTGTGGTGCTGGCCGGTGCGGTGCAGGACTTCATGGTGCTGTTCCTGTCCACCCGCCGCAACGGCCGCTCCCTGGGCGATATGGTGCGTGAGGAAATGGGCCGCATCCCTGGCACCATCGCCTTGTTCGGCTGCTTCCTGATCATGATCATCATCCTCGCGGTGCTGGCGCTGATCGTGGTCAAAGCCCTGGCCGAAAGTCCGTGGGGCATGTTCACCGTGATGGCGACCGTGCCGATCGCGATGTTCATGGGCATCTACATGCGCTATATCCGCCCGGGCCGCATTGGCGAGATCTCGGTGGTGGGCGTGTTGCTGCTGCTGGGCTCGATCTGGCTGGGTGGCCAGATTGCTGCTGATCCGGTGTGGGCCAAGGCGTTTACCTTCACCGGGATCCAGATCACCTGGATGCTGATTGGTTACGGGTTTGTCGCTGCGGTGCTGCCGGTGTGGCTGATCCTGGCACCCCGCGACTACCTGTCGACCTTCCTTAAAATCGGCACCATCGTGGCCCTGGCGATCGGCATTCTGGTGACCATGCCAGACCTGAAAATGCCAGCCCTGACCCAGTTCATCGACGGCACTGGCCCGGTGTGGAAAGGCGGTCTGTTTCCGTTCCTGTTTATCACCATCGCCTGTGGTGCGGTGTCAGGTTTCCATGCGCTGATCGCTTCCGGCACGACGCCGAAGTTGCTGGCCAGCGAGGGGCATGCCCGTTACATCGGTTACGGCGGCATGCTGATGGAATCCTTCGTGGCGATCATGGCCATGGTCGCTGCTTCGGTGATCGAGCCAGGTGTGTACTTTGCCATGAACAGCCCGGCGGCGATCGTCGGTTCCGACGCGGTGACGGTTGCGCAGACGGTCAGCAGCTGGGGCTTTGCGATCACGCCGGACGCGCTGGAAGCGGTGGCCCGGGATATCGGTGAAACCACCATCCTGGCCCGTGCCGGTGGTGCGCCGACCCTCGCGGTGGGTATCGCGCAGATCCTGCACCAGTTGCTGCCGGGTGAAAACACCATGGCGTTCTGGTACCACTTCGCGATCTTGTTTGAAGCGTTGTTTATTTTGACAGCGGTGGACGCCGGTACCCGTGCCGGGCGCTTCATGCTGCAGGACTTGCTCGGCTCGTTTGTGCCGGCGCTGAAGCGCACCGAGTCCTGGGCCGCCAACCTGATTGCCACCGCCGGCTGTGTGGCGATGTGGGGGTATCTGCTGTACCAGGGCGTGATCGATCCGCTGGGCGGCATCAACACCTTGTGGCCGCTGTTCGGTATCTCCAACCAGATGCTCGCGGGTATCGCGCTGATGCTGGCAACGGTGGTGCTGATCAAGATGAAACGTCAGCGTTATGTGTGGGTGACCATGCTGCCTGCGGTGTGGCTGTTGATCTGCACCACGACTGCCGGTTTCATCAAGCTGTTTGATGCCAACCCGGCGATCGGTTTCCTCGCGCTGGCGAAGAAGTACAGCGATGCGCTGGCCAACGGCCAGATACTCGCACCAGCCAAGGACATCAACCAGATGCAGCACGTGATCTACAACGCCTACACCAACGCAACGCTGACGGCGCTGTTCCTGCTGGTGGTGTTCAGCATCCTGTTCTTTGCCCTGAAGGTCGGTATTGCCGCCTGGGGTAGCAAGGAACGCACCGATAAGGAAGCACCGTACGAGGCGCTGCCAGAGGCCTGAGGAGGGCGGCATGTTTAATGACTTGAGTCGGCTGGGCAAGTACCTGGGGCAGGCGGCGCGGTTGATGGTGGGGATGCCTGACTATGACAACTACGTCGAGCACATGCAGACCCGGCACCCGGACCAGCCGATGATGGATTATGAGATGTTTTTCAGGGAGCGGCAGGAGGCGCGGTACGGGAGCAAGGCCGGGCCGAAGTGTTGTTGATTTGTTGATTTGTTGATTTGTTAAATGCTTGAGTAATACCTGTGGGAGCCAGCCTGCTGGCGATGGACTTCAACGATGACGCGTGCATTCTGGATGTACGCGTCGTTGTTGAGTTCATCGCCAGCAGGCTGGCTCCCACAGTTGTTTTTGCAGTGACTGCGGGCTCCCACAGTTGCTTGCGCAGTGACTGCTGGCCCCACAGTCGTTTATGCAGTGACTGATAGTGTTTGCAGCAAACTGAGCTGCGATCAGCTACCGCCGCTGCCACCGCTGCTGCTGCCGCCACCGGCCTTGTCCGCACCGCCCGCCTTGGAACCGCTGGGCGTTGGGCCGTTGTCGGTGGTGTTGCCGTCCGAGCCTTGAGGCAGCGAGGCAGCATCCGGATCGGCGTTGGTGGCTTTAGGCGCCGGGTCGCGGGTCTGGCTGGTGCCATCCGCCGACGGCGTGCCACTGGTGGATTCGCCGGCCGCGAAAGCGTTGAGCGAGAAGGCAGACATGACGCCTGCAAGCGTGAGCACCGCAATTTTTCTGTTCATCATGTTGAATCTTCCTTGCGAGTGGTTAACACAGCATTGGAAGGATGCCCCGGCCATAGGTGCTGGCCAGTGGACGAACGGTAGGGTGCGATTTTTCGTGGCAGCTGGCGCCGCCTGCGCGGGTGCGCGCGGCGGCTCAGCGTGTTTATCGGTGGTGTTTAACGGCGCAGACGAATCTTCTGCCAGTTATCGTTGCTGGTGAGCGTCCCCGTATCGCCGCGTACGGCGTACAGGGTTGCCCGATACAGCGCAGTGAGACGCGAGCAGTGCAGGCCGCGAAGTTTTTGGTAGGCCCAGGTCCAGCCGTGCTTGGGTGTATTGCCCATACGTCTTCCTCTGTCCAGTTCGTCCCTGACCTGAGGTTAGCAGCGAACCAGGCAGAGTGGGGCGAGTTGGATCCAAGCCCCGGTCCCGACATCAGTAGCGCATTTCCACCGCCACATAGGCGCCGATCCCGTCACCCGGGTACAGGGATGCGGTGTCCTGGCCCTTGGCGTCGTAGAGCGGCTGCACCGCCGTGACGTATTTTTTGTTCGCCAGGTTTTTCAGGTCCAGCGAGACTTTCCAGTCCTTGTTCGGCGTTTCGTAGCCCACGTTCGCGCCGAAGATGGTGTAGGAGGGCGCATAAAAGCTGTTGGCGTAATCCACCGCCGTGCGCGAGGCCGACTGCACGTTGACCCCGGTGTAGAAGCCGCTTGGATGCTCGTACTGCACTGCGCCCTGGTAAACGTGCTTGGGAATGCCCGGCAGTTGGTTGTCGCCGAAGGTTGGGTCATGGCGATAGTAAAAGTCGTTGTAGGTGTACACCTGACGCAGGGAGACCTGCTCGCCGCTGTCGTTGTCCCACAGGCGAGTGTTTAAACCGGCTTCAACGCCCTGGTGAATCGTCGGCGTGGCATTAAACGCGCCGGTGACGGCGGCAGCGGTAGGCGTGGCGCCGATCAACTGGACGTTGAGCAACTCGTCCTTCACCCACGAGCGATACAGCGCCAGGCTGCCGTCGAAAATCCCCGCGGAACCCTTGATGCCGACCTCCACGGTGTTGGCTTTCTGTTCCACCAGCGGCCGCACATAAGGCGCGGTGGGGCCGGAGCCGGAGTATTCCCAGGACGCCGGTGGATCGACCGAGCGGCTGACGTTGGCGAACACCTGCAGGTCTGGATTGAACTGGTAGCGCACACCGATCCGCGGCGCCAGGCTCCAGTTGTCGTAGGTCACGTCGGTGGGGAAGGCGGTGGTGTTGGCCACCAGCGACTCCTTGACGTTGGCGTGGCGACGCACGTTGATGGCGGACACGCCGGTGGTGAGCCACAGGTCGTCGACCAGTTCCAGGTCGTTACCCAGCGAGAACACGTGGTCGAAGGACGAGCCGTAGTCCACCCGCTTGCGCGTCTGCTTGTTGGCGAAGGCGGAGTCGACTTCGCCCTTGAGGTGTTCGGTGGAGGTGAAGGCGATGCTGGAGCGGCTTTCGTGGCCGAACCATTGATCAGTGCGGTCGTAGTTGATCACGGCGCTGAGGTCGTGCCAGGTCCAGAAGCTTGGGTTGCTCGGGCTGTTGGGGCTGTTGTTGTGGGCGTACTCGTAGTAGGCCAGGCCCACGGACAAGGTGGCGTCGTCGTCGAAGGTGTAGGTGGTCTTGCTGCCGGCCCAGACGCTGCCCGGGCGACGGCTGCCGGCGCCGCTGGAGGCAGCGGTGGCGCTGGCGCGGTCGCTGTGGTGCTTGACCTGGTCCAGGGTAGTGGCGCTCGGGTCGTTGTGGTACTCGTCGCGGTAGCGCAGCATCAGCTGGGTTTCGAGTTTGGGGCTGAATGTGTAGCCGAAGTTGGCGACCACGCCCTGGCTTTTTGACAGGCTGTAGTCGCGAAAGCCGTCGCTGCGATAGTTGTCGGCGTTGATGTAGTAATCGAAGTCGCCCTCGACTCCGCCGAAGCTGGCGCTTTGTTTGTTGTAGCCATAGCTGCCGGCCTCTGCCCGCAGACGCAGGCCCGGGGCGGTGTAGCCGGTCTGGTTGACGAAGTTGATCGCGCCGCCCAGGCTCAAGGCGCCGTACTGGAAGGCGTTGGCGCCGCGCAGGATTTCGGTGTAGTTGACCCCGGAGCCGTTGAGGAATTCGTAGGGTGTGCCGCCGGGGCCGGTGATGGGCAAGCCGTTGAAGAGGAATTTGATCCCTTCGCGGAAGTAGCCGGGCGAGGTGTTGGCGCCCGAGCCGCGGATGGAAATTTTGGCGGCGTCGTTGCCGCCGGTGGATTGCACGAATACGCCGGGTTGGTAGGCGAGGGTGTCTTGCAGGGTGGCGGTGCGGCCTTTGGACACTTGTTCGCTGTCGACGATGCTGGTGCCGCCGGGTACTTGGTCGAGCTGGGTTTTTGCGGTTTCGGCGGGGGTGGCTTGCTGGCCTTTTACGGTGACGGTTTGCAGTTGTGGTTCGGTTGAGCCAGTGGTGGTTTGTTCATTTGCCTGGGCGGCGCCTGAGAGCAACAGGGCGGAGCTTAGTCCTACTGTTGTTAACCAGATGGCCTGGCGGATGGCGTGCGCTAACGTGTGTAGCTCTCCCCGGAATACTGATTGCATCAAAGTTAATCCCCAATGAATAGATAGAGTTGTCTGGGCTTTCTATTCGTATAGTCATGCTTGGGTTGGGTCTAAGCAGTAAGTGTGCCAGTGCTTCTTTTCGCTATTTGGCAGGGAGTTTGATTGGGATGTTTGCTGTTGGGGGTTCTTTTATTTGGATTGGTGTTTGTGGGGCAACACTTGAGTGTACATATCCGTTTTTTCCGTGACAGCGGGCCATAACGTTTCTCCTGTAGGAGCTGTCGAGTGAAACGAGGCTGCGATCTTTTGATCTTGCTTTTGTGTACATATCCATTGCTGCGGTAACGGCTACTTAGGGTTCCGCCCTTACGGCGGGTCACTTTGAACAGCGCTAAGTAACCAAACGCTCTTGCCCCACCACTCGGCACCTCGCCTAGGCTCGGTGTGCCCTCACTCCGGCATTGCTCCGCGGGTCGCCGCGATGGGCCATCCCTGGCCCAGCGCGGCTAAACCGGCATCCTTGCCGGTTTCCCCGCTGCGCAATGCCTGCGTTCGGCCAGCGTGGTTAACGGGGCGCCTGCAATCTACAGCTCGCCGTGGCGGCCTTCGGGCCGACCAGGGCGTCAAGCCGGCGCGCTGCGCTTGGTTGTTCGTGTGCATCTTCAGGCTCGCGCTGCTGCGGGCGGCGTTCCGACGATGGACGTGAACGGTAATGCCCATTTATTGAATACACACAACCCCTGTGGGAGCCGGCTTGCCGGCGATGGACGTCAACGATAATGCGGGCTTGTGGATGATCGCGGCGCCTTCGGAATCCATCGCCAGCAAGCTGGCTCCTACAGGGATTTTGGGGGGGTGTTGCCAGGCGCTCATGGTTGGCGAGTGTTATGTAAAGTGTTTGCAGCGCAACAGCAGTTGCACAAACTGCAAGTTTAACGACAAATCAAACTGCAGATAAATGCATATCGATATAATAATTTTGTGGGCTTATAAGTCTGTAAATGCTAAGTGCTGTTCATTCGTTATTAGCGGCGGCCCAGTATTAACGGTCATCTCTGGTTACCAACTTAAATCCGATCACCATCCCCCAATCACTGGCATGCTCAGTGCATACACCCACTCAAAGATTACATTCCCGGGTCACCACTCCAAGGATGCGTCATTGAGAACGGCCTTCAAACTTTTCGGCACTTTCGCTCTATATAGTGTGCTGACTGCCTGCTCACCCCCATCGCCCCCCCAGCCTGGCGCGCAGCGTGCTGACGGGAACATGAGCAATGGCGTGGTGACCTATTCGGCGGCGGACTTTCATGAGCCTGCTCCAGGGCGCAACGGTGGCACCCTGAAGGTGTCCGCCGCGTCCGATGCCGGCAGTTTTGATATCCATGCCTTGTCTAACGGCAACATCCAGTGGCTGGGGCGCATTCTGTTTGATTGCCTGGTGTATCAGGATGAGCAGGGCAATATCAGCCCGTGGCTGGCGCGGTCCTGGGAGATTTCCCCGGACGGCAAGACCTACACCTTTCACCTGCGCGACGACGTGACCTTCAGCGATGGCGAGAAATTCAACGCCGCGGCGCTGCAAACCAACCTGGAACACATGCGCGATCCGGCGACCAAGTCGCCATTGGCGGCGGCTTATATTGCGCCGTATCTGGACGGCAAGGTGGTCGATGAATACACCTTCGAGGCCCGTCTGCGTGAACCCTATACGCCTTTCCTCGACGTGCTGGCCCAGTCCTGGCTGGGGATGATTTCGCCCAGGCAGATTCGCGAAGCGCCGAAGACCATTGCCACGCAACCGGTCGGCAGCGGCCCGTTCCTGCTGCAAAGCTATACCCGGGATCAGGGCGCGGTTTTTGTTAAACGTTCCGGTTATCACTGGGCGCCGGCGGTCACGCGGCATGTGGGTGCGGCGTATCTGGATCGCATCGAACTCAGTTATGTGCCCGAAGCGATGATCCGCTTCACTTCGCTGGAGTCTGGCCAATCGGATTTCGCCCTGGATGCGCCCGCGCAGAATGCGGCGGCGATTCGGGCCAATCCCGGGCTGGTGATGCGCAGCCGGATTCGCAAGGGCAATCCGAGCCGCAGCATGACTTTCAACGTCGAGCAGGCGCCCTTTGATGACGTACGGGTTCGGCGCGCGGTGGCCAAGGCGATCGATCGCGAAGGCTTGGCGTGGATCTCCGGGTTTGGCGAGTTCCTGAGCAAGGCCGACCTGCTGGCTGCGAATACCCGCTTCTATCAACCCGAGAACAGCGCCCTGGCCTATGACGTCGCCGCTGCCAATGCACTGCTGGACGAAGCGGGCTGGACCGGGCGCGATGCCCAGGGCTATCGCAGCAAAAACGGGCAGCGCCTGCAGGCCGCTTTGCTGACCTACGACAACCCGGCCTTTCCGGCCAGTGTGTCGGTGGCGATCCAGGCGGACCTGAAAAAAGTCGGCTTCGCCATGCCGATTGAGATGCTGCCGCTGACCCGCGTCACGGAGAAGCGTTATGCCGGGAAATTCCAGGCCATCGCCTCCGGTTACTGGCACACCAACACGCCCGACGGTTTGTTCGTGCTGTATCACAGCCAGTCGATCAGCACCGCCAAACTGATTGGCCAGAACGCCGGACGCTTCCGTGATGCCGAGCTGGATCGGCTGCTCAGCGCGGCGCGGCGCTCCCGGGATCCGGTGGAGCTGCAGACGCTGTATCGCCAGGCGCAACAACGCCTGGTGGAGACGGTGCCGGCGGTGCCTTCGGTGGAAAGCCAGGTGCTGACCGCGTACGGGCAACAGGTCAAGGGCGTGATTTTCGACACGTCCCACAACGTTCCGTTTTTCACCAGCATCTGGCTGGACCGGGGGCAACCATGAACCTGCTCAAGCGTGTTGCCTTGCGCCTGCTGGCCGGTATCGGCGTGCTGTGGGGCGCGGCGACGCTGACGTTTCTGGCGGTGAACTTCAGTGGCGGCGACACGGCGTTGGCGATTCTGGGTGGTCCGGATGCCTTGCCCACCCCTGAATTGCTGGCACGGGTGCGGGCCGAGTACGGGCTGGATCAGCCGCTGATCGTGCAGTACGGCCATTACCTGCAGCGCCTGGCTCACGGCGACCTGGGTGAGTCCTATCGCCTGCGCATCCCGGTGGCCCAGGCGATTGGCGAGCAGGTCGGCGCAACCCTGCAACTGTCAGTCAGCGCTGCGGTACTGGCAGTGGTGTTGGCGCTGGTCTGCGCGATTCTTACCGCCAACCGTGCGCCCTGGGTTCGCTCGTTTGCGTCCGGCAGCGAACTGGTGATGTCGTCTGCGCCCTCGTTTGTGATCGGCATTGTGCTGTTGCTGGTGTTCTCGTTTCACTGGCACTGGTTGCCGCCGTCCGGTTCGGTGGGCTGGCGCTCGCTGGTCTTGCCATCGGTGGCCCTGGCCTTGCCGGTGGCGGCGGTGCTGACGCAGCTGTTGCGCCAGTCCCTGGAAGACACCCTCGAACAACCCTTTATTGCGATGGCCCGCGCCCGTGGGCTGTCCGAGACCGCCGTGCGCCTGCGCCATGCCTTGCGGCATGCGCTGGTGCCCCTGGTGACGCTGGCCGGTTTTGTGTTTGCCAGCCTGCTGGGCGGTGCCGTGGTGATCGAGTTGCTGTTTGCCCGCCAGGGTATCGGCCGCCTGATGCTCGACGCCACCAGCAACAAGGACGTGCCCATGGTGCTGGGGGTGACCCTGCTCGCCGCTGCGGTGTATGTGCTGGTCAACCTCGCCGTGGATCTGATTAACCGCTGGATCGACCCTCGGGCGGATCAAGCGTGAGTGCCTACGAAAAAGGAAAAACCATGAATGCCCCGATTTCTCCTGAAGTAACCGACGCCCTGTTGCGCCAGCGTTTTGCCGACGTGTTTGCGCGCATTGCCGAGACCGCCGTTGTGCGCGAACAGCAGCGCGAACTGGCCCATGAGGCGGTAGGCTGGCTGCGCGCGGCCGGGTTTGGCGCATTGCGCGTGCCGGTGGCGCAGGGCGGCCTGGGGGCCAGCCTGCCGCAGTTGTTCGGCCTGTTGATCGACCTGGGTGAAGCCGACTCGAACCTGCCGCAAATCGTGCGGGCGCATTTCGGGTTCGTCGAGGGCCGGTTGTCCAGCCGCGATCGCGATTCCCAGGACTACTGGTTCGCCAAGGTGGTCGATGGGCAGCTGTGGGGCGCGGCCATGGCCGAGCGCAGCGACACCACGCGCAACTCGGTGACCCTGAGTGCCGTGGAGCCGGGCAATGACCAGGCGGGCTGGCTGCTCGATGGCGAGAAGTACTATTGCACCGGCACGCTGTACGCGAACTGGATTGCGGCGGTGGCCCTGGACGGCGATGATTTTGTCAGCGTGGCGGTGCCCACCGATGCGCCGGGAGTGACGGTCGAGGACGACTGGGACGGTTTCGGCCAGCGCCTGACGGGCAGTGGCACCACGCGCTTCCACGGGGTGAAAGTGCCGGCCGCGCACATCGTCCGTCGTTTCAAGAAAGACGAATTACGCGCCGAATCGTACCTGACCGCTTTCTATCAGCTGTTCCACCTCGCCACGCTGGCCGGCATCGCCAATGCGGTGCTGCGTGACGCCACCGAGTTCGTCCAGGGCCGCACCCGCGCCTTTGGCATCCCGGGGCAGTCCAGCCCCAAGGACGATCCGCTGGTGCAGCGGGTGATCGGACGTTTGTCCAGCCTGGCCTATGCCGCCCGTACCCAGGTGCTGGCGGTGGCGCAGGTGCTGCAGGAGGTGCATGACGCCGAGCAGGGCGGGTATGCCACCGAGCAGCATTACACCGAGGCGGAAATTCGCGCTTATCAGGCGCAGCAGATCGTGCTCGAACAAGTGCTGGAAGCCACCACCTTGCTGTTTGAAGTGGGCGGGGCCTCCGCCACCAGCGAGTCGCGACGTCTTGACCGGCATTGGCGCAATGCCCGCACGCTGGCCTCGCATAACCCGGCGATCCTGCGCGAGCGTGCGCTGGGTAACTACTACCTCAACCACATCAGCCCCAACGCCGCCTGGCGCCAGCTGCAGGCAGCCGATGCCGGGCAGCAGGCCGGCGGCGCCCGTGACGAAGCGAGTGCCGTATGAGCAAAGTATCGAGCAATACCCGTGAAGGACAGATGAGCCTGGGCATGAACATCCTCGGCTTCGGCGCGCACTCGGGCGCCTGGCGTGCGGCTGAAGTGCCCGCCACGGCGTATCTGGACGTGGAGTACTACCGCAACATCGCGCGGATCTCCGAGCGCGGGTGCCTGGATGCGATTTTCCTGGCCGACGGCCCGGCGCTGGGTGGCGATGTCGCCAGCCAGCCCGCCGGGCGCCTGGAGCCGACGGTGTTGCTGACCGCCGTGGCACTCGCCACCCAGCGCATCGGGGTGATCGCCACGGCGTCCAGCACCTACAACGACCCGTTCAACATCGCCCGGCGCTTCGCTTCGCTGGACCATATCAGCGGTGGGCGCGCGGCGTGGAATGTGGTGACCAATGCCGGTGACGCCGCCGCGCAGAACTTCGGTCTCGCCGGCGCGCCCTTGCACGTGGATCGCTACGCCCGCGCCGACGAATTCATCGACGTCACGGTGAAGCTGTGGGACAGCTGGGAAGACGACGCAATCATCGGCGATGCGCGCTCCGGGCGATTTGCCGACCCGGCAAAAGTCCACACCATCGATTTTGTGGGCAAGCACTTCAGCGTCAAGGGCCCTTTGAACGTGCCGCGCTCGCCCCAAGGCCGGCCGGTGCTGGTGCAGGCCGGTTCGTCCGAGGGTGGCAAGGCCCTGGGCTCGCGTTACGCCGATGCGATTTTCACCACCCAGACCACCCTCGAAGACGGGCAGTTTTTCTATCAGGAAATGAAAGAGCGCGCCCTCGGCTGGGGACGCAACCCGCAGCACCTGAAGATCATGCCGGGCCTGTCGACGGTGATCGGCAGTACCGAGGCCGAGGCCCATGCGCGGTTCGATGAGCTCAATGCCTGGCACGGCGAACACGGCTTGCTGGAACAGGTAGCGGGGCGGGTCGGCATTGCCGCCAGCGAGCTGGATCCGGACGCGCCGCTGCCATGGGAGCGCATTGGCGCGGTGGCGGATTTCGAGCGCGGCTCCCAGGGGTTTCTGGAGGCACAGTTGAACCTGGCGCGGCGGGAAAACCTGAGCATTCGCCAATTGTCGCGGCGCATCCTGGTGGGCCATCGGTTGCTGGTGGGCACCCCCGAGCAGGTCGCCGAGACCTTGTCGCACTGGTACCTGGCGCACGCCGCAGACGGCTTCAACATCATGCCGGACATGTTCCCCTCCGGCGTCGAGATCTTCGTCAACGAGGTGGTGCCGCTGCTGCAAAAGCGCGGCCTGTTCCGTCACGAATACACCGGCAGCACCTTGCGCGAGCACCTTGGCTTGCCGTTTCCAGGCAATCAATACGCGCTGCGGGCCTGAGCCCGGGCGTTTCTCTGTTTAAACAAAAGGATGAACCATGCGTTACCGTCAATTAGGCAACAGTGATCTGCAAGTCAGCGTGCTGGGCTTGGGCACCATGACCTGGGGCCACCAGAACAGCGAAAGCGATGCCCACCAGCAGATCGAGCTGGCCCTGGCCGAAGGCATCAATTTCATCGACACCGCCGAGATGTACCCGACGCCGACCCAGGCCGACACCTGGCGCACCACCGAGCGCTACATCGGCAGCTGGCTGGCCAACAGTGGCCGGCGCGGCGACGTGGTGCTGGCGAGTAAAATCGCCGGTCCCGCGCGGGATCCGGCAGGGCAGAACCATATTCGCGATGGCCTCAGCCGGCATGATCGGCGCAACATCGTCGAAGCCCTGGACGGCAGTCTCCAGCGCCTGCACACCGACTACCTGGACCTGTATCAGCTGCACTGGCCCGATCGCAAGACCAACTTTTTCGGCCAGCGTGAATACCCTTACCAGGACGATGCCGAGAGCGTCGCCATCGAGGAAACCCTCACGGTGCTGGCCGAGCAGGTCAAGGCTGGCAAGGTGCGGCACATTGGCGTGTCCAACGAAACGCCCTGGGGCGTGGCCGAATTTCTCAAGCACAGCGAGCGCCTGGGGCTGCCGCGCATTGTCAGCGTGCAGAACCCCTACAGCCTGCTCAATCGGCTGTATGAGGGTGGCCTGTCGGAGTTCAGTCATCGCGAGGGTGTCGGCCTGCTGGCGTATTCGCCCCTGGCGTTTGGTGCGCTCACCGGCAAGTACCTGGGGGGCGCACGTCCCGAAGGTTCGCGGCTGTCTTCGGTGTATCGCACCTTCAACCGTTATGACAGTGCGTCGGCGCAGGACGCCATCACCGGTTATGTGCAGATCGCCAAACAGCACAACCTGAGCGCTGCGCAACTGGCGCTGGCCTATGTCATCGACAAGCCGTTCGTGGCCAGTGCCTTGACCGGGCAAACCAGCCTGGCGCAATTGCGCGACAACCTCGGCGCGCTGGACGTCACGCTCAGCGACGAGGTGCGGGCGCAGGTCCAGGCGATCCACCAGCGAATTCCCAATCCCGCGCCGTGACCCGAGGCGCACGCAGACTGACTTGGCTCGACAATAAGGAAAGGTGAATGGCGCAGACACTTGCGACGGTGATTGTGGGACCGGCAGCGGGCGAGGGCGGGTATCGGCCGTTGCGCCTGGCCAGGCTCGGCCAGGTGCGCCCGGGTCTGTGGCTGGCCGGGCTGTTCGTGCTGCTGTTGCTCCTGGCGGCGGCGATTCCGGGGGCGCTGGCGCCGTTCGATCCGCTGGACGCGTCGGCGCGGCTGGCGTTTCAGCCACCCAGCGAGCTGCATTGGCTGGGCACCGATGAAAATGGCCGGGACGTCCTCAGCCGGTTGATTCACGGGGTGCGCTCGTCGTTGTTCATGGGCCTGGCCGCCACCGCGCTGGGTCTGGCCTGGGGCGCGGTACTGGGCCTGGCGTCGGGGCTTGGGCCGCGCTGGCTGGACGCGGCGCTGATGCGCGGCATTGATGTGCTGCTGGCGTTTCCGGACCTGTTGCTGGCCCTGGTGATCATCACGTTTTTCGGCCAGGGCACGGCCAACCTGATCCTTGCGGTGGGCATTGCCGGGGTGCCCCGTTATGCCCGGCTGGTGCGCGCGCAGACGCTCAATGTGCGCCATGCCGGTTATGTCGAAGCGGCGGTGACCCTCGGGCAGTCGCGGCTGGCGGTGGTGCTGCGGCATATCCTGCCGAATGCGTTCAAGCCGGTGCTGATCCTCGCCACCATTGGCATTGGCGGGACCATTACCGCCGGTGCCGCCCTGAGCTTCCTCGGCTTCGGCGCGCCGCCGCCCGCGCCGGAGTGGGGCGCGATGATGGCGATAGGTCGCAGCTTCCTGGCGAATGCGCCGTGGCTGGTGGCCTGGCCGGCATTGATCATCACCCTCACCGTCGTCTCCATCAGTGCCATCGGCCGCGAACTGCTGCGTCGCAGCGAAGGAAAACCGCTATGAATGCAAACATCCAGGCCCTCGGCCCGTTGGTTGATATCCGCGACCTGACCGTACGATTCGGCCAGGCGCAACCGGTGCTGCATGGCGTGAGCCTGCAACTGCATCGTGGTGAATGCCTGGCGTTGGTGGGCGAATCGGGCTCGGGCAAAAGCGTGACCGCGCGGACCCTGGCCGGGCTCACCGGCCGGGGCGCGCAGGTACATGCTGCCAAACTGGCGTTCCAGGGCATCGACCTGCGGCAGCTGCACGAGCGCGACTGGCAGCGCTTGCGCGGGGCGAGTATCGGCTTTGTCATGCAGGACGCGCTGGGTGCACTGGACCCGTTGCGTCGGGTGGGTGCCGAGATCGAAGAGCCGCTGCAGCTGCACACTGCATTGGGTCTCGAAGCGCGCCGGCTGCGTGTGCTGGAGCTGCTGCGCGATGTCGGCGTACCCGAACCGGAGCTACGCGCCCGCCAATACCCGTGGCAGTTGTCCGGCGGCTTGCGGCAACGGGCGTTGATTGCCTCGGCCATCGCCTGCAATCCACGGCTGATCATTGCCGACGAGCCCACTACGGCCCTGGACGCAACGGTGCAAGCCCAGGTTATCGCCCTGCTGGAAAGCCTGCGCGGCGCCGACAACGCGCTGTTGATGGTCAGTCACGACCTGTCCGTGGTCTTGCGCCTGGCGGATCGGGTGGCGGTGATGCGCCATGGCGTCATCGTCGAGCAGGGCACTGCCGAGCAGGTGCTGCAGGATCCGCAGCATGAGTACACCCAGTCCCTGCTGCGGGCCGCCAGGGCGGTGCATTTCCAGCCAGCGCGCAGACTGCTCGCGGTGGTGGAGCCCGAGCTTGAACCCCAGGGCGAGGTGTTGCTTGAAGCTCGCGGCCTGAGCAAATCCTTTATTGGCCCGGACCAGCGTCGGCGTACGGTGCTGGACCAGGTGTCGTTGCAGCTGCGTCGCGGCGAGACCCTGGGCATCGTCGGGGAGTCGGGTTCAGGCAAGACGACCTTGACCCGCCTGATCCTCGGGCTGGAAAGCGCCGACGCGGGCGATGTCTGGATCAACGGACAGCGCTGGTCGGCACTCGATGCCAGGCAAAAGCGCCAGGCGCGGCGTGCGGTGCAGGTGGTGTTCCAGGACCCGCTGAACTCCTTCGATCCACGTTACACCGTGCAGCGGGTATTGTTCGAGGCGCTGGCGGTGGCGGGGCTGCCGCGCCGGGACTGGCGCAAGCGGGCCGTGGAGTTGTTCGATCTGGTTCGCCTCGATGCCAGCCTGTTGGCACGTCGGCCGATTGAGCTGTCCGGCGGACAGCGCCAGCGCATCGCAATCGCCCGGGCGCTGGCGTCGCAACCGCAGATTCTGATCTGCGATGAACCGGTGTCGGCGCTGGACGTGTCGGTGCAGGCGCAGATTCTCGAGCTGCTCGACGACCTCAAGCGGCGCCTGGGACTGGCCTGCCTGTTCATCTCCCATGACCTGGGGGTGATCAATCACGTCAGCGAGCGGGTGCTGGTGATGAAGGACGGCGTGGTGGTCGAGTCCGGCTCGGTGCGCACCGTGTTCGACCGCCCCGCACATGCCTACACCCGGGCACTGATCGACGCGATCCCGATCCTGGAAGCCGAACGCGCGCCTGTGGCGTTCTATCTGCAACTGGCGATTTGAGGCTTGCGATACGCACTGATGCACGCCCCAATCATCCCGGATGTACGCTTGCCTAAACTGACTGCAACTGTTGGCCCATCAACACCTGCTAAGCACATTGTTCTTTCTGGCCTTGCTCATAGGCCTGATTCGCGCCGAAAACCCCCTGTTTACTGCCGAAAAAACCCGGCATGCCTTGTGCAATAGCCCTGTTCCCGGACTATAGGCATCAGGACCCATGCGATTACTTGCCCCTCATTTGCGACCTTGCGACCGCCGATCCAGCTTGTCGCTCAAGCATTTGCCCCTCCTTGGATTCGCTGCGATGTGCAGCCTGTTGATGGGTTGCGACCAGGATCAATCCGCTGTTGCCCGCAGCGATCAGCCGGTCAGCGGCGGGACCCTGGTGTACGCCACTGACCGCGAACCCACCTGCCTTGATCCCCATGTGGGCGGGGACATGCCGCAAGTGTTCGTCGCGCAGCAGTACCTCGACTCCCTGGTGTCGATGGACGAAGAAGGCCGCATCGGGCCCTGGCTGGCCAAGCGCTGGGAGGTTTCCGCCGATGGCCTGGCTTACACCTTCCACCTGCGCGATGACGTGCGCTTCACCGACGGCACGCCGTTCGATGCAACGGCGGTCAAGGCCAACCTCGATCACATGGCCAACCCGAAGACCCAGTCCAGTACTGCCGGCGGCTACATCCGCCAGTACCGCAGCACCGACGTGGTGGATGCGCACACCGCGGTCGTGCACCTCGCCACACCCTATGCTGCATTCCTGGAGGTGCTGGCCCAAGGGTTTCTCGGTATCCAGTCGCCCACGGCACTGGCGCGCCCGCGTGATGTGAACTGCGAAAGCCCGGTGGGCAGCGGGCCGTTCAAGGTGGTGCGCTGGGATCGCCAGAGCCAGGTCGAGTTGGTACGCAATGCCGATTACAACTGGGCGCCGCCCACCGCCAAACACCAGGGCCCGGCGTGGCTCGAGCGTATCGTGTGGAAATTCATCCAGGAGCCGTCGGTGCGTTTTGCTTCGCTGCAAGCCGGCGAGGTGGATGTGATCGAGGCGCTGCCGCCCGAATCCCACGAAGCCGCCCGGCGTAATCCGGACCTGGCGCTGATCATCGCCCAGCGTCCCGGCAACCCCACCAACGGCACGCTGAACATCACCCGCGCGCCGTTCAATGACCTGAAAGTACGCGAGGCGTTTGTGCGCAGTGCCGATGTCGAGGGGGCGTTGAAGAGCGTTTACTTCAATGAGTTTCCCCGGGCAGGCGGCCCGCTCAGTTCCGCCACGCGTTTCTACAGCCCGGACTTCCAGCATGCCCAGGATTACCAACCGGCCAGGGCCGCACGGCTGCTGGACGAAGCCGGCTGGACCACGCGCGATGCCGAGGGCTATCGCACCCGTGACGGCAAGCGCTTGCAGGTGCGCGTGATCATGGGCAACCGCACGCCGCCCTCGGAATACACCCTGTGGGAGCAGGTGCAGGCGACCACGCGCCTGGCCGGCTTCGAGCTGATCGTCGAGCAGATGAG
Source organism: Pseudomonas sp. 65/3-MNA-CIBAN-0223 (assembly GCF_040310425.1). Lineage (NCBI taxonomy): Bacteria > Pseudomonadati > Pseudomonadota > Gammaproteobacteria > Pseudomonadales > Pseudomonadaceae > Pseudomonas > Pseudomonas sp. 65/3-MNA-CIBAN-0223. Next base: position 96,574 of record NZ_JBEOPV010000012.1, on the reverse strand, counting down.
CGATGTGCAGAGCACCAAGCGCCAGGCTGACTGGGATTACGACATCCGTCTTGGCTACTGGAACACCAACACCGCCGACGTGCTGCGGATCATCTTCGGCGCCGATTTCATCAGCCCGGCCGGCGTCGGTGGCTATCACCAGAACACCGCCGGGTACACCGATCCGGTGTTCGAAGGCCTGGTGCAGGGCGCCTTGACCACCCAGGACGCCGAACAGCGCCGGGCGTTGTATTACCGGGCACAGCAGCTGGCTTCCAGTCAGTACCTGCAACTGACCACCTACCCGCAGAGCTCGCGCCTGGGCATCTACAAGACCACCCAGGGCGTGCGCCTGGAGCCTTCCCTGGCAGTGACCTACCTCTATGACGCATGGGTGAACAAATGACGAGTGAAACCCTGGCCACTGAACGGCCCAACCCGCGCCGCGAGCGCCTGGTTCGTCTGGGTCGGCGTGTTCTGTGGCGCCTGCTGGGAGGCGTGCTGGTGCTGTGGGCGGTCGCCACGCTGACGTTTTTCGCCCTGCGCCTGATGCCGGGGGACCCGGTGCTGGCGATCCTGGGCGGGCCGAGCGGCAATCCAACCGCAGAAACCATTGCCGAGGCCAAGCGCGAATATGGCCTGGACAAGCCCCTGGCGGTGCAATACGTGCTGTACCTGGGTCGGTTGGTCCAGGGCGACCTGGGCGTGTCCTATTCCCAGCATCTGCCAGTCACCCGGGTGCTCGCCGAGCAGTCATGGCCGACGCTGGAACTGACCCTCACTTCGCTGTTGCTGGCCTGGGTGTTGGTGCTGGCGCTCACCGTGCTGACGGCGGGACGCCGGCGCTGGGTGTCGAGCCTGGCTTCCCTGGCCGAAACGCTGTCGGCGGCGCTGCCGCATTTCTGGCTGGGGATCCTGTTGCTGGCGGTGTTCGGCTTCGGCCTGCGCCTGTTCCCGCCAGCCGGCAGCGATGGCTGGCGCACGCTGGTGTTGCCGTCGGTGGCGCTGGCCATTCCCCTGGCCGGATTTATCGCGCAGGTCACCCGCGAGTCGCTGGAAATGACCCTGGATCAACCCTTCGTGCTCACCGCCCGCACCCGCGGCCTGAGCGACACGGCAGTGCGTTTCAGGCACGCGTTGCGTCACGCGGTGCTGCCCGGCATCTCGTTGTCGGGCTGGGCCATTGGCGCCCTGATCAGCGGCGCGGTGGTCATCGAGGTGATCTTTTCCCGCAAGGGTCTTGGTCGCCAGTTGTACCAGGCAGTGCAGGCTCAGGACCTGCCGCTGACCATCGGCATCAGCCTCGTGGTCGCCGCCGGATACGTCCTGGCCAACATCCTCGTCGACCTGCTGTACCTGTGGGTCGACCCGCGCCAACAGGAGCAGTCGGCATGAGTGAACTCACCCTCGAAGCAGCGCTGCCGGGCACCCGGGTGCAGCGTGTTGCAAGCAAGTGGCGCCTGGGGCCGTTACTGGCCGTCAGCTTTCTCGCATTCCTGATCATCGCGGCGCTGTTGCCGCAGTGGTTCGCCCACAGCGATCCGTTGGCGATCGTGCCGCACGATGCCTTCCATCCACCCGGTTGGGCGCACTGGTTCGGCACCGATCAATCCGGGCGCGACATCTTTTCCCGGGTGATCCACGGCACCCGGCAGTCGCTGTTCATTGGCCTGGCCGCCACCGCCCTGGCGATGAGCATTGCCATCGTCCTCGGTCTGCTCGGCGGCCTGGGGGGCGCATACCTGGATCGCGGCGTCGGCTGGTTGCTGGAAATTCTGTTTGCGTTCCCCAGCCTGATCCTCGCGCTGCTGTTCGTGGCGGTGTTCGGCAGCGGCATTGGCCCGCTGATCGTGGCCACCGGGTTGGGCGGGGCGCCGGGCTATGCGCGAATGGTCCGCGGCCAGGTGCTGGCGGTGCGCAATGCCGGGTACATCGAGGCGGCCAAAGCCCTTGGCCATCCACCCCTGCGGATCATCACGCGCCAACTGCTGCCCAACGCCATGCGCCCGCTGATCGTCACGCTGACCATGGGCGTCGGCCAGGCCATCGTCTGGGCGTCCGCCTTGAGCTTCCTCGGCCTTGGCGCCCGGCCACCGGCGCCGGAGTGGGGGACGATGCTGTCGATGGGACGCGATTTCATTGCCAATGCCTGGTGGCTGACGTTCTTCCCCGGGCTGTTCATCGTGCTGACCACGCTGTCGACCACGGTCGCTGGCCGTTACCTGCAACAACGCCTGGAGGGCCGTCTGACATGAGTGACAAACATCTGATCGTCGAGGGCCTGTCCATCGAGTTTGCCGGCCAGTCGGTGGTGCGGGATCTGTCGTTCACGTTGGCCCCGGGCAAGACCCTGGCCCTGGTGGGCGAGTCCGGCTCCGGCAAAAGCGTCACCGCCCGCAGCCTGATCGGCCTGGCGGGAGCCGGTGCGCGAGTGAGCGCGCGAACCCTGAGTTACGGCGGGCAGGATCTGCTCGGGTTGTCCGAACGCAGCTGGCGCGACTTGCGCGGCAAAGGCATCGGTTTTGTCCTGCAGGACGCGCTGGTGTCGCTGGACCCGCTGCGCCCGGTGGGCAAGGAAATCCTCGAGGTACTCAAGACGCACAACTGGGGTGACCGTCGCAGCCGCGCCGGGCGGGTGATCGAACTGCTGGAAAAAGTCGGTGTGCCCGAACCGCAGCTGCGTGCCCGCCAGCGACCGGATCAGTTGTCCGGCGGCCTGCGTCAGCGCGCCCTGATCGCCAGTGCGCTGGCCCTGAGCCCTGGCCTGGTGATCGCCGACGAGCCGACCACGGCGCTGGATGCCACGGTGCAGGCGCAGATTCTGCAAGTGCTGCAGGAGATCAAGGCGCGCGGCGACTCATTGCTGATCATCAGCCACGACCTGGCCGTGGTCGCGCAGTTGGCCGATGAGGTGCTGGTATTGCGCCACGGCGAAGTGGTCGAGCAGGGGCCGATGGACCAGGTGCTGCGCCACCCGCGCCATCCCTATACCCGCACCTTGCTCGACGCGGTGCCGGCCGAGCATGCGCGGGGCACGCGGCTGTCACCGCAGCGCACGGCCGTGGTCGCACCACCCCGGCCGGGCACGGACGCCCCTGTGGTGTTGCAAGCCACGCAGTTGGGCAAACGTTATGTCGGGCCTGACCAGCAGTCGCGCCAAGTGGTCGATGGCGTGAGTTTCGAGCTGCGCGCCGGACGCACCCTGGGCATCGTCGGCGAGTCCGGTTCCGGCAAGACCACCGTGGCCCGCATCGTCCTTGGCCTGCTGGAACCGGATGCCGGCCAGGTGCAATTTCTCGGCCAGCCCTGGTCCGGTGCCGGCACGCAGCGAATCGAAGAACGGCAGCGGCGTCTGCACCGACGGGACATCAGCGTGATCTACCAGGACCCGCTGAGTTCGTTCGACCCGCGCTGGAGCGTCGGGCAAATCCTCGCCGATGCGCTGGATGTCGCCGGCATTGCCAGCGCGCAGCAGACCGCACGGATCGCAGAACTACTGACCCAGGTGCGCCTGCCCAGGGAGCTGGCCGCGCGTCGCCCCTTGCAGCTGTCGGGCGGCCAGCGCCAGCGCGTGGCCATCGCCCGAGCCATTGCGAGTAACCCTAAAGTCATCATCTGCGACGAGCCGGTCTCGGCACTTGATGTGTCGGTCCAGGCCCAGGTGCTCGACCTGCTGGCAGATCTGCAAGCCTCCCTGGGCCTGGCGTATCTGTTCATCTCCCACGATCTTGGGGTGATCCGGCACGTCAGCGATGAAGTGCTGGTGATGCGCCACGGCAAGGTCGTCGAAAGCGCCTCGGTCGAGACGCTCTTTCACAGCCCGCAGCATGAATACACCCAGCGTCTGCTCGGCGCGGTGCCGCGTCTGCCGGGCGCTGGCGTGACCCTTGTCGTGCCGCCACTGGAACCGGAAAACCCGGGGTGGCTGTTCGATGAATCCCGGCTTTGGAAAATCGCCATTTAAGCTCGACTTGAACAAGGAATTGCCATGACTACGTTGACTGCCGTACCCAAGGCCCCGGTTGCCTCGGTGGAAGAACTCAATGCCCGGGCGGACGTGTTGCTGCCGCTCATTGCCGCCGGTGCGGCGCAGCGCGAGCGTGAGCGGCAACTGCCTTACGAGGCAGTGGCGCAGATCGCCAAGGCGGGGCTGTTCACCACGCGCATCCCGACCCGTTTTGGCGGCGCCGCAGGCTCGGTCAAGGATCTGATCGGCTTGCTGATGCGCATCGCCTCGGCCGACTCCAATGTCGCCCAGGCATTGCGTCCCGGTTTCGGCTTTATCGAGGGCTTGCTGGCGTCTGGTGCCGAGGGCGCGGAGGGCGAGCGCGAACGCTGGTTCGAGCGCTATCTGCAGGGCGCCGTGGTGGGCAATGCCGGTTGGGAAGTCGGTGGCGCCAATGGTTCAATCAGCGCGCGGATCGTGCGCGACGGCGAGCACTATCGGGCCACTGGCAGCAAGTACTACAGCACCGGTTCGTTGTATGCCGACTGGGTCAGCGCCGTCGCCCTGGATGAGAACGAGCAGCCGGTGTCGTTCATCCTGCCGCGTGACCGCAAGGGCCTGGAGCTGCTCGATGACTTCGACGCGATGGGCCAGCGCCTGACGGCTAGCGGCACCACTCACCTGCATGATGTGCTGGTGCGCTCGGATGAAATCCGCACCCGCACTGTGGAAGAGGGAAAGCGCACGATCGTCACGCCGTTCCTGCAGTTGTTCCTCGCCGCCGTGCAGGCGGGCATCGCGCGCAATGCGCTGAACGATGCCGTGGCCTTTGCCAACGATCACGCCCGCCCGATCAAGCACAGCAGCGCCTCGCGGTCGGTGGATGATCCCTATGTCGAGCTCAGTGTCGGCGACATCTCGGCCCGTGCGTTCACGGCCGAAGCGGTGGTGCTGCGCGCAGCCGAAGCGATTGATCGGGCCTGGGCCAGTGACCTCGATGCCCAGGCGGTGGACCAGGCGGCCATTGCCGTCGCCCAGGCGCAATACATCGCGGCCGAGTCGGCGCTCAAGGCCGCAGAACTGGTGTTCGACGTTGGTGGCGCGTCCACCACCGGCCGCGCACACAACCTTGACCGCCATTGGCGCAATGCGCGCACCGTGGCCAATCACAACCCGCGGCACTGGAAAGCCGCGGCCGTTGGGGCCTGGCAATTGAAGGGCACGCCACCGCCGACTTCGGGGCTGTTTTAAGCGCGGGGCTGGACTCGCACCATTGAACCGGGCACCGCGTGTGCCCATTTTTGCCTGAAAGCTGCGCGGCCACAGGCGTCATTCAGGAATGCCCTTGGTCATGACTTGGTCCTTTTCATCGCTGCCCCCATCCGATCGCCGGACACTTCACTGGAACGTGCAGCATTTGCCTGCGACACCCGGGGCTTTCGTGCGATTTTTCATCGGCAATTTCAAGGGCTGGTACGTGGCGATCCTGCTGCTGCAGATCGCTGCGGTCATCTGCACCCTGTTGATTCCCTGGGGGCTGGGACAGATTACCCGCACCGTCAGCAATGGCCTGGAAGCCGAGCGCGCGTTCGAAGTTTTGCAGTGGCCGCTGACACTGTTCGGCGCACTGCTGGTGCTGGAAGTGCTGTTCACTCGGGCCGCTGCCGGTTGCCATATCCACGTCCTGCCGTTGCAGCGGCGCACAGTCACCCATGTGGTGTTTGCCTACTTGCAGAAGCACTCGCACCGCTTCATCAGCAACGAATTCGCCGGCGCCCTGGCGCACCGGGTTTCCGAAATCGCCCTGGGGGTCAACCAGACCCTGAGCATCCTGCTGTTCGATCTGATCCCGCTGCTGGTGACCCTGAGCCTGGCCACTGTGCTGTTGTGGACAGCCTCACCCCTGCTGGCACTGTTCATGGCCGGCTGGTCGCTGCTGTTTATCGCCGTGTGCTACCTGCTGGCCCGGCGCAGCCATCCACTGGCGCAACAGTACTCCGCGGCGCGCAGCACCAGCTCGGGCAAGGTGGTGGATGCGGTGTCCAACCTGGCCAACATTCGCCTGTTTGCCCGCCACGCTTTCGAGCACGGCTACCTGGGCCGGTTTCTCGACAAGGAAGTGGCGGCGGCCTATCGCTCGCTGGGCTACATGGAAAAGATTCGCTGGTTCCAGACCAGTTGCGGCGTGGTGCTCAAGCTGGGGTTGTTGCTGCTGGCGCTGTACCTGTGGCGCAACCAGCGCATCGACATCGCCGCGTTTGTCATGTCCACCAGCCTGTCGCTGCTGATCATCAGCGACGTCGGCAACCTGTCCCGGCGCTTTCTCGAGTTCTTCGAGGCCACTGGCAACATTGCCAATGGGGTGCGCACGCTGATTCGCCCCCATGAAGTGATCGACCGACCCGGTGCAACGGCGTTGCAGGTCAAGCGCGGGGATATCGAATTTCGCGATGTCGGCTTCAATTACGGTGCTGACCAGCCGATCTTCCAGCGCCTGAATATTTTCATTCCGGCGGGGCAGAAGGTCGGGCTGGTGGGTTCATCGGGCTCGGGCAAATCCACGCTGCTCAACCTGCTGCTGCGTCTTTACGATGTGCAGCAGGGCGCGGTGCTGATTGATGGCGTCGATGTGCGCGGCGCCACGCAACATTCCCTGCACCAGCAAATCGGCCTGATTCCCCAGGAGCCGGGGCTGTTCCACCGCAGCATTCGCGAGAACATTCATTACGGGCGCCTGGATGCCTCGATGGAGGAGGTGGCCGAGGCGATTCATCGCGCCGGTGCCAGCGAATTCATCGACAGCATGGAAGACGGTTACGAGTCGCTGGTGGGCGAGCGGGGCGTCAAGTTGTCCGGGGGCCAGCGCCAGCGCATCGCCATTGCCCGGGTGCTGCTCAAGAACGCGCCGATCCTGGTGATGGACGAAGCAACCTCGAGCCTCGACTCGATTACCGAGCGCTTTATCCAGGACAAACTGGACGAAATCATGGGCGACAAGACGGTGCTGGTGGTGGCGCATCGGCTGTCGACCGTCGCACACCTGGACCGCATCCTGGTGTTCGACAAGGGCCGGGTGATCGAGGACGGCAGCCACGACGAATTGCTGAGTCAGGGCGGGCAGTATTTCCGCTTGTGGAGTCGCCAGTTCAGTGCGCAGGCGGATGCCGCGCTGGCCTGACTGTTGGCGCAAGGACGGCTCGACGCTGCTGGGCAGCAAGACCACCTACACCTTTGACGCAAATCGACTACACCACCGGGACCAATACCAGCGAATTTCTCGACGCGCGCAACCAGACCAATGAGCGTTATGCCACGGCGGCGAATACGGCGTATGACGCCAGGGGCAATGACTCGGCGAATTTCTATCCGGGGGATGCGATCAACGTGACCAACGGGGTGGCGTTTCGGTTTTAGCCTGTAAACCCCGCGTACACCCCGGCCCTTGTAGCGAGCTTGCTCGCTCATCGGTGACGAGCGGTAGTGACCCGGGCACTCACTATTTTTTGACAGCGGCCGATAACTTGCTTTAAGGCAAGGTTGCCTCAACGAATAGCGTGAACCTATGCCCAACAATCTACCTGCTGTCACCTGCGCATCGTCCAACCGCTCAAGCGTAGCGCTGGCCCGTGGCTCGCTGTTCAAGTTTGTCGGCTTGCTGGCGGGGGTATTTGTCCTGGCCAGCTGCTCGCTCATTTACCTGGCACGTGACCTGGATCGGAACGAAGAAGTCGAAAGTGCCTTCTACACCCGCAAGGCTGTGCAAGCGCTGGAAAAGTCCCTGCGCACAACCGTGAAGGACTACGCCTTCTGGGGCGATGCCTACCGGCATCTGCATGTCAAAGTCGATCCGGACTGGGCCTTCGTGCGACAAAACGTCGGGCCGACCCTGTATTCGGATTTCGGTTTCCAGGGTTTGTTTGTCGTTGATGCGCTCGATCACACTGTTTACTCAGTGATCGAGGGTGAACTGCAGTCCGTCGCCGCCGGCGAGTGGTTGCATCAGGCCCTGCCCGGAATTCTTGCCGAGGCCCGAGCGGGCGCGGAGACGGAAACGGCTACGACGACATTCATCAATGTCGCCGGAGTGCCGGCCCTGGTGGCGGCAGCAGCCATCACGCCGGGCACTGATCCGACCGTGGTGCCTGATGGCAGGCCACCGTCGGTGTTGATCTTCGTGGATGTTTTTACCGATGCCAAACTGGCGAAGATGGGCGAAGAGTTCGGCATCAATCAGCTACGAGTCGCCACACCGGACGAAGCGACATCGGTGTTTGCGTTAGGTGACGACGGTTCGGCGGGCAGCCTGCACTGGCGTCCATCTACCCCGGGCGCGCGCTTGCTGGCGGTAGGGTTGCCATTGATCGGCCTCGCGGCGCTGCTGGTGTGCCTCATGACCTGGGCCATCCTGCGGCGCACCACCGCCGGTGCACGGGTGCTGGATGCCAGTTTCGCGACGCTCAAAAGCAGCCAGGATGCGCTCGCCACCAGCGAAGCACGGTTTCGCGATGTGGTCGAAGCCAGCTCGGATTGGGTGTGGGAAATCGACAGGGGCGGGCGTTTCACCTATTTGTCGGATCGCTTTGATGCAGTGACCGGCCTCTCTGGAAGCACCTGGATCGGTGAATCCATCAATGCCCTGCTCAGCACGGAATTGGGGACGTTGACTCAGTGGCTGAGCATCCCGAATCGCCGTCCGGACATCAGCATCCTGTGCTATTTCGTCGACAGCCAAGGGCGCCAGCGCATCACCCGTCTGTCTGCGCGGGATATGGCGGGCCAGGGCTTTCGCGGTACGGCCACGGACGTCACCGAGGAGGTCGAAGCCCGCCGCCGTATCGAATTCCTTTCCCAGCATGACGCCTTGACCGGATTACCTAACAGGACACGCCTGCAAGAGTTCCTCGACGGCAAGCTCAAGGCCGTGCCGACGGCGGAGCAACCGCTGGTGATGCTCAGCCTGGACCTGGATCGATTCAAACCGGTGAATGACTTGCTCGGGCACGCGGCAGGCGACTTTGTGCTTAATGAAGTCTCGACCCGCCTGGCAGACTGCATACGCAACGGGGACCTGGTGGCTCGGGTCGGCGGTGACGAGTTCGTGCTGATTCTCACCGATGTCAGTTCCCAGGACGAAGTGGAAGCGCTCTGTCAGCGCCTTATCGAATCCATCGAAGGGCCGGTGCTGGTGGGCGATCAGGAGGTGTTCGTAAGTGCCAGCATCGGCATCGCCATGGCGCCAAACGATGCATGCGAGGCGGCCGAACTGCTGCGCTATGCCGATATCGCGCTGTATGAGGCCAAGGCCGCAGGCCGCAATACCTGGCGCTTTTACGCAGGCGAAATGAACACCAGGATCATCGAGCGCAGGCGCCTGGAAAACGATCTGCGGTTCGCGATCAAGCACGGCGAACTGAAACTGCATTTTCAACCACGCTATCGGATCGCCGACGGGCAGATGGTGGGTGCGGAGGCGCTGGTGCGCTGGCAGCATCCCGAGCGTGGGCTGGTACCCCCGGATGTCTTTATTCCCATTGCCGAGGAGTCAGGGTTGATTCTGTCCTTGAGCAACTGGGTGCTCGACACCGCCTGCCATTGCGCGGTCCTGTGGCCGGAGCATTTGTTCGTATCAGTCAACCTGTCGTCTACCGAGTTCAAGCGCGGCAATCTGGTCGAGCGCATTCAGAAGGCACTCAAGGATTCCGGCATAGACCCCGGTCGGGTAGAACTGGAAATTACCGAAAGTGTGATGCTTGAAGATGCTTCTGGCGCACTGGAAGTGATGCGCACGCTCAAGCGCCTGGGCGTGCGGATCTCCATGGACGATTTCGGCACGGGGTACTCCTCGCTGAGTTACCTGCGGGCATTCCCGTTCGACGGCCTAAAAATTGACCGCAGCTTTTTGAACCGGCTGGATGAAAGTGAGGATGACAAGGCGATCATCCGCGCGATCGTTGGCTTGGGGCGGGCCCTGTCGCTGACGGTGACTGCGGAGGGCATTGAAACTGCCGAGCACCTGAAACTGCTCAAGGCGGTGTCATGCGATGAAGGACAGGGGTATTACCTGAGTCGACCGCTGGATGTCGACGCGTTCAATGATTTGGTGTCGGTCAGCGCGTAGCCCGTGTGAAGCGGCTTCCTTGAGCCCCGGGTGACCAGCGGCCTGAGGAGGCTAGGGCGTAACGCCCTAGCTGACAGCAGATGTCACTTCTTCTTTTTTGCCGGCTTGTCTGACTTCTCTGATTTCTTGGCCTTTTCTGGCTTGCTATCAGCTTTCTTGGCCTTCTCTGGCTTGCTATCAGCCTTTTTTGCAGATTTTTTCGGCTCGGCCTCTGTTTTCTTGTCTTTCTTGTCGGAAGATTTCGAAAGCGCCGAAGCCGCCGCTGATTTCTTGGCCGGTGATGACTTTTTGTCTTTCAATTCCTTGCTGGCTTTGGAAGCGTCACCTTTGCTTTTTTTCTCGTCTTTAGCCACGTTGACCACCTCTCGGAGTATGCCGGTATTGGCACATTGCCTGTGCAAATGTTCACAAGCTGATCATTAGGCGAGCGTGTACAAAAGCGGTTCAAATTTTTTGATGCGTCGGAATGGCTTCGGTCGATGAATTGATGGGAACTGAAGGGGGCATTTGGGGGGAGCGCAGGAGGGGAGGAGTTGGGGGAACAAGTGCAAGAATTCGCGCGCGCACAGCAGATGGAGCCGAAACCCCAGAAACGACAAAGCCCTGAATAATCAGGGCTTTGTCGGTACAAATATGGCGGAGGCGATGGGATTCGAACTCATGGACCTGTTACAGTCGACGGTTTTCAAGACCGTTGCCTTAAACCACTCGGCCACACCTCCGTTTGCGTTGCGGGCGCCATAATACCTGAATGAAACACACTGTCAAACTCTCTGAGTAGCTTGTTACAAGGCGTCTGTTATGATCTTTGCGACTGAACGTTTCAAACCAACAGGAGTGTCGCCATGCGCGAACAGGATTACGCAGTTAATAACAGCGTGCAGGCTGAGCAGCTAGAGGTTAGCCGCGTCCTGCGCAACACTTACGGCCTACTCGCCCTCACTCTCGCATTCAGCGGCGTGATGGCCTATGTCGCCCAGCAGATGCGTGTCGGCTACCCGAACATCTTCGTGGTGTTGATCGGTTTCTACGGCCTTTTCTTCCTGACCAACAAACTCCGTGATTCCGCGTGGGGCCTGGTGTCGGCGTTTGCCCTGACCGGTTTCATGGGTTTCCTGCTCGGCCCGATCCTCAATCGCTACCTGGGCATGCAGGGCGGTGCGGAAGTGGTCAGCTCGGCCTTCGCAATGACCGCGCTGGTGTTCGGCGGCCTGTCGGCTTATGTGCTGATCTCGCGCAAGGACATGAGTTTCCTCAGTGGTTTCATCACTGCCGGTTTCTTCGTGTTGCTGGGCGCGGTGGTTGCCAGCTTCTTCTTCCAGATCAGCGGCCTGCAGCTGGCGATCAGCGCCGGTTTTGTGCTGTTCTCCTCGGTCTGCATTCTGTTCCAGACCAGCGCCATCATTCACGGCGGCGAGCGTAACTACATCATGGCTACCATCAGCCTGTATGTATCGATCTACAACCTGTTCGTCAGCTTGTTGCAGCTGTTCGGCATCATGAGCCGCGATGATTGATCGCAGGCTATAATAAAAAACCCGCCTCGGCGGGTTTTTTATTGCCTGCAATCCCGGTTACCGGGCGACCATAATGCTGCCGTCGGCCTGTTGCCGGTAGACCGTGTAAGGCAGCACCAGGGTGTCCATAACGCCTGACAGCAACACATCGACCAGGACGATGGCCGGCGCAGTGGTAGGCGTATTGGCTTCGCGGCCTCTTTCGAGCGGGGCATTGAGGTAGCAGAAGTCGAAGATCACGCCGCTGTAGATACGCGGGACTGCGCCGCAATAGCTCTGCTGTTCCTTGAGAACCCGGGAGGCTACTTCGTCGCCGCGCACCACCGTCTGGACCGTACCGCAACCCCCGAGCATCAGCGCTGCCAATGCCATGACCTGAATTTTCATGCTGCCAATCCTTAGCTGGAAAACATCCAATCTACGTGTTTCGCAACAAAATATCACTCATTCCATCGGCGGCAGTCGGCGTTTTACCGGGGTCTTTTTCACGATTGCGGTGTTGGTTTCGGCATGGGTGTTGAGGCGGTCGAGCAGGGTGTCCAGCTGTTCCATCGAGCGCACATGCAGGCGGGCGATGAAACAATCGTCGCCGGTGACCTTGTCGCACTCGGTGAATTCGGGGATCGCCTGGATCTGCCGTTCCACTTCCTGCAATTGCCCTGGCAGCGGACGGATGCGCACGATGGCCTGCAGCTGATAACCGAAGCACTTGGGGTCGATCTCGACGGTGTAACCTTTGAGCACGCCGCGTTCTTCGAGGCGGCGCAAGCGCTCGGCCACGCTGGGCGAGGACAGGCCGCTGATACCTGCCAGGGCCTTGAGCGAGCGTCGCGAGTCTTCCATGAGGGCCTTGATCAGCACCTGGTCGATGTCGTCGGTCATGGCAAACCCTCCGTTAGGTCGATAACCAGATTCACCTTTGTAAAAAAGGTAGATGGGGATTCTAGCCTGCTTTTTGCTATGGAGGCGCCGGGCAGCTGATGGGCATAATCTGGCTTCAATTACAGGAGTCACATGATGGACAAATCAATCCGTCGCGGGTCATTCGAGATGACCGCCGCCATGCTTATTTCCGGCACCATCGGCTGGTTTGTACTGGTGTCCGGGCAGCCGGTGCTGGACGTGGTGTTCTGGCGTTGTGTGTTTGGTGCCGGCACCTTGCTGCTGATCTGCGCGGCCTTTGGTTTCCTGCGTCCCGGCCTGTTGACTCGCACCACGTTCCTGCTGGCGGTGCTTAGCGGCGTGGCGATTGTCGGCAACTGGGTGCTGCTGTTTGCGTCCTATTCCCGGGCATCGATTGCCATCGGTACGGCGGTGTACAACGTCCAGCCGTTCATGCTGGTGGGGCTGGCGGCGGTGTTCCTCAACGAAAAAATTACCCTGCAGAAACTGTTCTGGCTGGGCATTTCGTTCATGGGGATGCTGGCGATTGTCAGTGCCCACGGCACTCAGGGCGAGAGTGGCGATGACTACCTGGTGGGCATCGCGCTGGCGTTGGGCGCGGCGTTTCTGTATGCCATCGCCGCCTTGATCATCAAGCGCCTGACCGGTACTGCGCCGCATTTGATCGCGTTGATCCAGGTCTGTACCGGGGTTCTGCTGCTGGCGCCGTTTGCGCATTTTTCCGCGCTGCCGCAAGCGCCGAGTGCCTGGGCCAGCCTGGTGACGCTGGGCATTGTTCATACCGGGGTGATGTATGTGTTGCTGTATGGGGCGATTCAGAAATTACCCACGGCGTTGACCGGGGCGTTGTCCTTTATCTATCCGATTGCGGCGATCTTTGTCGATTGGTTTGCCTTTGGTCATCAGTTGCAGGTGCTGCAGTGGATCGGCGTCGCGGCGATTTTGCTTGCAGCGGCGGGTATGCAGCAAGGGTGGGGCCTGAGGTTGCGCCATCGGTTGGCGCAATAGGGCAGTCGGTCAAATACTCCAACGCGGCGCTGTCTTCGCCAGGCGTTGGCGCATCTGGTCGACGTTGGCCAGCAGCTGCAAAATCAGTAACCGGTTACCGTCCAGCGCGCTGTACACCGGCGCGCCCAGGCTGGGGGCTGGCGTCGGCTCTACAGGCCGGTTGAGACGCTGGTATGTGCCGGTTTTCAGTGCCCGGGCCATGCCCACCAGCTGCACTCGAATCAGCCGGTGCTCGGCTTTCAACAGGGCTTGCAACTGGCCCATGGCAGCTGGATCACTGGCCTCGGGGCGGGTGTTGGCAAGTATTTCCAGGGTCGACACGCACATGCGCAGGTTGCGCTGCAGGGCGTCGAGTTCGCTCATGGAAACCTTCACTTCCTTGGACACTGAGGGCATCAGCGAGCGCAGTTGCACCATCACGTTGTTCAACCGGCCCATGAGTCGATGGTGCTCGTCGTCCGTGACCGACTGGCCGTTGATGATGCGCCCGTAGAGGGTCGCGCAGTCGCGCAGGGCGTCGGCCAGGTTGTAGCGCCAGGAGAACACCGCGTACAGCGGCAGGGCGAAGGAAAACGCCAGCGCCAGGGCAATCCCGATGAGGATGTCGACCCCGCGCCACAAGCCATCGCTGACCGGGTTGTCCCCATGGCCAGCGACGATAAATACAGTGATGCCCGCCAGCAGTGCGGTGTAACCGCCTTTGCCGATGGCGTGGTAGGAGAAAAAACCGCAGACCACCGACATCGCGAAATAGGTCAGCCACGGCATTCCCAGCCAGCTCTGCTGCAGCACCAATAGCAGGCCGATAGTGGCACCGACCAGTGTGCCGACGGCGCGCTCGGCGGCTTTTTTGCCGATGTTGCCGTGATGCTGCAAGCCCCCGATCACCACCAGCATGGTCACCGACGCCCACTCGCCATGGGGCAGGTTGATGCCGGTGGTGAGCAGGATCGACGCCAGCAGCCCGAGCGAAACCCGCACCGCATGGATCAGCCTGGCGTGTTGGTAACGCCGGTACGGGTCCAGCAACGGACGCAGTAACCGGCGCAGCAGGGGTGGCAGTCGGTGCGTTCTGAATAGGGTCAGATCGGCTGTCCTCAGAAGATGTAGTCGGTCGTCAGGAAGCTTGAATTGCGCCCGCTGATGATCTCGCTGATGAGTTCCTTGTTGTTTTCCTGGAACTTGGTCGCCACCAGTGTGCGGATCGAAAACACCCGCAGGGCATCATGCACCGACAACGTGCCTTCTGCAGAATTCTTGCGGCCGTTGAACGGGTAGGTGTCCGGTCCCCTCTGGCACTGGGCATTGAGGTTGATCCGGCCGACCTGGTTGGCAAAGGTGTCGACCAGCCGGCCCACCGCCACCGGGTTGGTGCCGAAGATGCTCAGCTGCTGGCCGAAATCCGATTCCAGCACGTAGTCGATCACCGTATCCAGATGACGGTACGGCACGATCGGCACCACCGGCCCGAACTGTTCTTCCTGGTAGACACGCATCTGCGGCGTCACCGGGTACAACACCGCCGGGTAGAAGAAGGACGCGCGGGTTTCACCGCCGTTGGGATTGACCACGCTGGCGCCTTTGCTCTGCGCATCGGCCACCAGGGCGTGCAGGTAATCGACCTTGCTCGCTTCCGGCAGGGGGGTGAGGGACACGCCGTTTTCCCACGGCATCCCGGGTTTAAGGGTGGCAAGTTTGGCGTTGAACTTCTCGATGAAGGCATCGACCACGTCTTCATGGACGAACAGAATCTTCAGCGCGGTGCAGCGTTGGCCGTTGAACGACAGCGAACCGGTCACGGCTTCGTTGACGGCGTTATCCAGATCCACTTCCGGCAGGACGATGCCGGGGTTCTTTGCATCCAGGCCCAGGGCCGCACGCAAGCGGTGCGGTTTGGGGTGGAGTTTTTTCAGGTCACTGGCGGCCTTGTTGGTGCCGATAAACGCGAAGATGTCGATCTTGCCGCTGGCCATCAGCGCGCTGACGGTTTCGCGACCGCTGCCGTAGATCACGTTGATCACCCCGGCCGGGAAGCTGTCGCGGAACGCCTCCAGCAATGGACGGATCAACAGCACGCCAAGCTTGGCCGGTTTGAACACCACGGTGTTGCCCATGATCAGGGCCGGAATCAGCGTGGTGAAAGTTTCGTTCAGGGGGTAGTTGTAAGGCCCCATGCACAACGCCACGCCCAGCGGTACACGCCGGATCTGCCCGAGGGTGTCCTGTTCCAGCTCGAACCGGCTGGAGCGGCGATCGAGTTCCTTGAGCGCATTGATGGTATCGACGATGTAGTCGCAAGTGCGGTCGAACTCTTTTTCCGAGTCCTTGAGGTTTTTGCCGATTTCCCACATCAGCAACTTGACCACCGCCTCGCGCTGTTCGCGCATGTGCCGCAGAAAGGTCTCAACGTGCTGGATGCGCTCGGCCACGCGCATGGTCGGCCACAAACCCTGGCCCCGGTCGTAGGCGCGCACGGCGGCGTCGAGGGCGGTCAACGCGGTCTCGGCATCCAGCAGCGGCGTGCTGCCAAGGATCACCTGCTGGTCGCCCTGATCGCTGCTCAGGTACACCGGGCTTCGCACTTGGGCGAGGGGGCCGTTCCAGGTTTTCAGTTCGCCGTCGACCAGGTACTCACGTTGTTCGGTCTGGCCCTCAAGGCGGTATTTCTCCGGGATGCTGCCGGCTTCAGGGAACAGGTGGTCAAGGATATGTGCAGTGGTCATGTCGCTACCCCGTCTGGATTGGCTGATGCGCAGATGAAACGTTTTAGCAGACCTGGCCCGCGCTTGTCATGGTTGATGTGCGCGGCGGCTGGGAAAGCGCAGCCGTTGAGCAATCCGATTCACTGGAAAAGCCTAGCCCTTGTTGGGGTGTACGGCGCCAGGGTAAACCCGTCTTTTTTTCGCAGTGAATTATGGCCAGTGGCTATGCGTGCTTCGGACGGACGGTTATGCTCCGGGGGTTTTCTATTTGCCAATGATGAATAACTACAGTGACGTTATGAGCCAATCAGAGACGCGAGCGACTGTTCTAGCGCTGTACCCGGAAGACTCCCGCGAAGCTGCGGCGCTGCTCAAGCAGGCCGTCCCCCTGATGGTTCGTCACAATATCCCGCCTAACCCGGTGCACTACGCGCTTTGGTACACCTACAGCAAAGGCCAGGTGCCGGAGCTCAACCGCCAGCTGGACAAAGTACTGGAGGACTTCCCGCAGTTTCCGCCGGAGTCCGCCTCGAAGCTGTTTCGCGACTACATCATTCGTGACGAGCTGGAAGTGGCACGGGCGGGTCAACAGCAGGCCATCAATCTGGTCGATGACATGGCGCGAAACGTGTCGCGCAGTGTGGAGGGTAATCGCAGTTTCCAGACCAGTCTGGGTCACTGCCTGGACATGCTCGAGGCGCCCGCCGACGAGCGCTTGCCGGATATCCTCAGCGAATTGCAGCAAAGTACCCGGCTGATGCAGAGTCAGCAGGAGCGCTTCCTGTCCCAGCTGCACAGCGCCCAGGACGAGATCAAGAGCCTGCGCGACAAGCTCCAGCGCGCACAACTGGCTGCGACCCTCGACGGCCTGACCGAACTGCTCAACCGCGCAGCGCTCACGCACGTTCTGGAACAGGCGTTGGCCAGGCCATCGCAAGGGCTCGCGTTGGTAATCCTGGATATTGACCACTTCAAGCAGTTCAACGACCAATATGGTCACCCCCTGGGCGACCGGGTGCTGCAGCATGTCGCGCAAACCCTGCGCAACGCCTTGCCGGCCCATGCCCATGCCGCGCGATATGGCGGCGAAGAGTTCTGCGTGGTGCTGGAACAGTGCCCCGACCACGCCACCGCCCGGGCCTTCGCCGAGCAATTGCGGCTGAAGATCCAGTCCCTGCGCATCAAGACCCGCGGCGATGGCAAGCTGCTGGACACCATCACGGCGTCATTCGGTACCGCCTTGGCCCAGCCCGACGACACCCTCGACAGCCTGTTGGTCCGTGCTGACGATGCGCTGTACCGGGCCAAGCATAATGGGCGCAATCAGGTGATGTGATGTGATGGGTGGTGGGGCAGGCGATGTTGATGTTGGATGTGCCGGCCTCTTCGTCGTAATGCCGCCCGGAGCAAGCCCGCACCACAGGGAGGTCGCGGTCAGCAGGACCTCGTCGGTAGGACGCGTCTGTAGCGCCATTCTGAAAATGCTTTTTTGCGCTTTTTTCGGTTGTGACAGGTCACCTGGTGTCGTTACGTTAACCCGCAGGCTTCATTGTTCAGAGGAGGCCGGGGACAACTGTCGATAGAGGATCACCTAGTGCAAGCACCCAAGAAATTCCTGGCGTATGCCGCCGTCCACCAAGCCCTGACCCAGGTCGATCTGACCGAAAAAGGTAGCCCCGACCACGCCGTGCGACTGCTGGTCGACGAGGTCCTCGGGGGGCTGGCGGCGAAGGGCTGGCCCGTGGCGCAGGAGTTGACCGGTCCGAGGATTGTCTCTGCCGAAGATAATTACGGTCTGCTCGGTTACGAGCCCGCAGAAGTCAGGCTCGGCAGTGCGCACACCTGCTGGGTGGATGAGTTCTCGCTGCTGCGCACGCAAACCACCAGCCAGATTCCTGCCGCGCTGCAGCGAGTGGCGGCATTGCGCCAGCCGGGGGAAACCATCCTGCTGGCCGCACCGGGGATTACGTTCCGGCGCGACAGTCGCGATCGCTGGCATTGTGCGCAGCCGCACCAGATGGACATCTGGGTGTTGGGCGATCCGTCGTTGTCGACTCGAGAACATCTGCTGCGCCTGGTCGACGATGTGATGCAATCGGCGGTACCGGAAAAATCCTGGATCTTCACCGACAGTCGGCATCATTACACCGAGGGTGGAATCGAAGTAAGCGTGTTGAATGAGCGCATTCCGGTCGAGGTCCTGGAGTGCGGTCTCATTGCCAAATCGTTAATGCAGCGACTGGATATCGATCCGCTGCGCCACGGCGGATTGGCTGTAGGCATGGGCCTGGATCGCCTAACCATGTTGCGCAAGGGCATCGCGGATATTCGCCTGTTGCGCGACCAGAACGAGCAAGTGCAGGCGCAGATGCACGACCTCAAGCCGTGGGTCGCCGTGTCACGTTCGCCGGCGATTGCCCGGGATGTTTCGCTGGGGGTCACGCCAGGGCTGAGTGAGGAGGTGTTGACCGAACGCATTTGCCTGGCTGCCGGCAAGTGCTCTGGCTGGATTGAGGAGGTACAGCTCAAGAATCGCTGGAAATATACCCAGTTGCCACCTCATGCAATTGAACGGCTGGGCATACTGCCGGGCCAGGAGAGCGTGCTGCTGCGTGTGGTGTTGCGCAATTGTTCGAGGTCGATCACCACCGCAGAGGCCAATAGAGTGTATTCGGTGATCCAGTCAGCATTGCATGAAGGGGTTCCGGGAAAGGGCAGCAGGATGAATCTGAGCACGATCTGAGCACCCAGGCGCGCATCAGCGCGTCGATCGTGCTACACCGGGCTGGCCCTGAACGATCAGCGCACTATCCGCTGCGCCTGTTGCGAAGGCCGTGCCGCTTGCGCGGTAGTAGCGTGGTTGGCCAGATGGTCGGCCAGCACGTCGTTGAGGAAGCGGAACTGGTCGTTCAGGCCGACCACTTCGTTACTGAAGTGATTGGCGGCGGCCGGCATCAGCAGGTCTTCAAACTGTTTGTCGAACACCAGCGCGAACACTTTGCGCGATGCCACTTGCTGGGAATAGTAGTTATTGCCAAACACCGGAAAGCTCACGGAGAGGGTGACGGAGTGGATCATGACGGTTGCTCCTCGGACAAGATGAGCCAGGAAAAAATGCTCAGCGTGACGGCCGTCAGGGCCAGGCAGGTCAGGAGATGAATCAACATGATGGGCCCCTCAGGTGTGGGGTGATGGCTTGATGGGATTGATCCTACGCTGACGAAATTTTTGCGGAAGGCATTCGCGGCGATGGTGGTTATCGATGGGAATGATGGTCGGTTTTGGCGGTGTACTGACCGACGCCATCGCGGGCAAGCCCGGCTCCCACAGGGATGTCCGCCGTACACAACTGCTGCGTCCACCACCAATACCTGTGGGAGCGAGCCTGCTCGCGATGGCGGTGCTGAAAGTAAAAACGATCTGAAGGCGCACGCCACCGCCGCCTATACTCAAACCACAATACCTGCGAGCGCCGAGCATCCTGTTTGGCCTCACGTTTGTCAGGAAGCCGCGACCTTGAACCTGCGTTCGCTGATCGTCGCCGTGCTGTTGGTCGTGGCGGGATGCGCCACGCCTGAGCGTGCGCCTGTCAGACAACCCCCGATCATCGTGGCGCAGGCCACCTGGCAACAGGTGGATCGGGAGATCGTAGCGGCCTCCCGGTCGGCCACCGAGCAAGCCAAAGTCTTCGCGCGTGGCTCCATGGAGCATTGGCGCACGCGAATCTACGAGCAGACTGAAGAGAACTTCATCCCCTGGTTCAGCAGCTACTGGACCCAGGAATGGATGTCGATGAAGGTCAGCTGGTACACCATCAGCGCCAAGGGTGAGCAGGACGCCTCGGCCAATCGTCTCGCGCAGTACCTGCTTGATGAATACCAGGAAAGGGTGCTGGCGCCGGTGGCCGTCGAGGTCGACCCGGATGCGATTCTGCATCAGGCCACCGAGTTCTACGTGCAGCTCATGGGCCAGCAGCTGCAGGTGATTGCCCAGCGTCATCGCGTGCCCATGGACCAGCTCAACGCCCGCGCCAACAAGATCCCGGCCATTGCCCTGGGCCCGCCGGCTGCGCGGGACGCTTCGCTTTATCAGGTCATTCACACCGACCTCAATACACTGCCGGCGTATTCGGCGCTGATCGAAAAAATTCACGTGGCCGGTGGTGACAGGGGCGTGGGTTCGACGGATACGGCCATGGCGCCCGTGGCCAAGCGTGCCAGTCAACGCATGGAGGCCGAAATGGCCCCGCGCGGCGCCGCCAGTGCCGTGGCCGCAGCGGCCGGCAAGCTGGCGGGAGGCCTGATCACCGTGGGGGTGGCGGGCATACGCGCAATCATCCGGGCCAACGACCGCCCCGACAGCGAGGCGCTGATCCGCAGTAGCCTGGGCAACACCTTCGACAAGGCCTGGCAGAAGCTGGTGCAGAACCCGACGACCGGAGTGATGGCCGGCACCTTGTATATGGCGGGGCAGGTGGAGGGGAACCTTGGCGGGAGGGTCGAACAGCCGTCGGTCGGATCCCAAGGCGCAGCTGTCGACTGGAGCCCGACGGAATCGACTATCCAGCAGCTCGACCCTCTACCCCCGGCAGGAGAATAACCATGTCTTACGTTGATGGCTTGATCGCTGCGGTACCCACCGCCAATCGTGAAAAATTCAGGAAACACGCCGAGTCTGCCGCGGTCATCTTCAAGGAAAACGGTGCCTTGAGCGTTGTTGAATGCTGGGGCGATGATGTGCCCGACGGCAAGGTCACGTCGTTCCCCATGGCGGTGAAACTCAAGGAGGACGAAACCGTGGTGTTTTCCTGGATCGTCTGGCCGGACAAGGCCACCCGCGATGCCGGCATGAACAAGCTCATGTCCGACCCGCGCATGCAGCCGGACGTCAACCCGATGCCCTTCGATGGCCAGCGCATGGTGTTCGGCGGATTTAACATCATCGTGCAGGCCTGAGGCCGGGCGCAGGGTCACTCCGCCGACGGGGTGATCCTGCAGCTCTTGCGGTTGCGGATTTCGATGTCCGTCGGTCGCTCTTTGATAAACTCAAAACGCGGTTCACCTTCGCTATAGTGAACCAGCCATCCCCAGTCCAGCTCGGACTCGTCCTGACCCGGCCGCGGTGGCATTGCCCACCAGGGTTCCTTGCTGATGATCTCTCGCATGACCCGCTCCCGTTGATGGGGTTGTCTGAACTATAACTTGCCTATCAGGAGCTGCCAGGCATGAGCGACGAAGCCCACGAGCCGACCAAGCGGCTGTTTTTCGCCCTGGACTGCGCACCTGCCCAGCGCAAGGCCATCGCCCAATGGCGCAGCGCGCTGCAATTGAGGACCGGGCGCCCGGTGCCGGCGGAAAATTTTCACCTGACACTGCTGTTTCTCGGTTCGGTCAGCGTGGCGCAGATCGCCGAGATCTGCACGGCGGCTGGCAAGGTTGCGGTGCCGGATGAGCCCCTGCGGGTTGAACTTGATCGCCTGGATGCCTGGCGTCGGGTGGGCGCGCTGGTGCTGGCGTCGGAGCAGGCACCTGCGCCGTTGCTGCGCCTGGTGTATGGGCTGGAACAAACGATGCTGCCGTTCGGGCTGGAGAATGCGCCGAAGGAGTTCCGCCCGCACCTGACGCTGATGCGCGATTACCGGGCGCAGGTGCCCGAGTCAGCGACGCCACCGGCGTTTTTTCTGCGGGCTGATCGATTCGTTTTGTTTGAGTCCCACAAGGGGCGTTATCGGGCGCTGGCTGACTGGCCGTTCGGCGGCGCATAAAAAAAGCGCCCGAGGAGGGCGCCAAATTCACCTGAGCCGAGGGAGCCAGGTGAGGCCGTTCTTCATGAAAGAAATGCAGCGGTGGTAAGGCGCTGCCGGAACGGAAAATTTTTGCCGGAGGTACCCGTAGGAGCTGCCGCAGGCTGCGATCTTTTGATCTTCATAAGGCCAGAACAGATCAAAAGATCGCAGCCTGCGGCAGCTCCTACATGAGCAGTCGTGCTATTTGCCGAGCTTTACCCGGGTCCAGCCCCGTGTCATCACCCGCTGGACCCCGATCGGCATATCCGGAATGGCATACAAGGTCGCGATGACCGCCTGGGACGGGTACGACCCCGGGTCATCGCGAATCGCCTCGTCCACCAATGGCGTCGCCGCCGAATTGGCGTTGCTGTAGCCGATGTTGTTGGTGATCTCGGCAATGATGTCCGGGCGCATCAGGAAATTCATGAACAGGTAGGCGTTGTCGACGTTCGCCGCGTCCCGGGGGATCGCGACCATGTCGTAGAAACTGCCGGCGCCTTCCTTGGGAATGCTGTAGTCGACCGTCACCTTGCCGCCGGCCTCCTGGGCGCGGGCCTTGGCCTGCAGCACGTCGCCGGAGTAACCGACGGCCACGCAGATATTGCCGTTGGCCAGGTCGGAGATGTACTTGGAGGAATGAAAGTACGCCACTGATGGCCGAATCTTCATGAACAGCGCCTCGGCTTCGGCGATCTGCGCCTTGTCCTGGGAGTTCACGGGATAACCCAGGTAGTGCAGGGCGGCGGGGAGCATTTCAGTCGGTGAATCGAGGAAGCTGATGCCGCAGGCTTTGAGCTTTTGCGCATTTTCCGGTTTGAACAGCAGGTCCCAGGAATTGGTCGGGGCGTTGGCGCCGAGTACTTCCTTGACCTTCTGCGGGTTGAAGCCGATGCCGATCGAACCCCACATGTAGGGGAAGGCATGCGCGTTATTCGGGTCGCTGGCGGAGGCGTTTTTCAACAGCACCGGGTTGAGGTTTTGCCAGTTCGGCAGCTTCGACTTGTCCAGCTCCTGATAAACGCCAGCCTTGATCTGCTTGGCGAGGAAACTGTTGGACGGCACGACGATGTCGTAGCCGGATTTGCCGGCGAGCAGCCGTGCCTCCAGGGTTTCGTTACTGTCGAACACATCGTAGGTGACACGGATACCGGTCTCGTCTTCGAACTTCTTCACGGTGTCCGGGGCGATGTAGTCCGACCAGTTGTACACGCGCAGCACCTTGTCATTGGCCTGGGCGCCGGTGGCGATTGCGCCTGATAAAGCCAGTATCAGCAAAGTCCTGCCAAACATTTTCATCGATACAACTCCATTTCTTTTTATTCAAAAACGCAAAGCAACATTGCAATCAACCTAAAACCGTCCGCCGACGTCCCCGTCACTCCCCAGGACCCTATCGGACCCTATCGGACCCCGCCGGACCCCGTAGGAGCTGTCGAGTGAAACGAGGCTGCGATCTTTTTTGCTTCTATAGAAGCGAAGATCAAAAGATCGCAGCCTGCGGCAGCTCCTGCATCAAGCGGTGGCGCCCACCGTTTGCTTACCAGGCTGCCACGACTCGCTGGCCGTCTGGTCCATCGCTTCCTGGATCGCGCGTTTGCGCGTGGCTTCAGCACGACGACTAAAATACCAGACCATGAACGTCACGATCGACACCGCCAGCAGAATCAGGCTGGCGACCGCATTGATCTCAGGTTTCACCCCCAGGCGCACCGCCGAGAACACTTCCATAGGCAGGGTCGTCGAGCCTGGCCCGGAGACGAAGCTTGCCAGCACCAGGTCATCCAGCGACAGGGCAAACGACATCATGCCGCCGGCCGCCAGTGACGGCGCAATCATCGGAATGGTGATCAGGAAAAACACCTTGAACGGCTTCGCCCCCAAGTCCATGGCGGCCTCTTCGATGGACAGGTCCAGCTCCCGCAAGCGGGCGGAGACTACCACCGCGACATAAGCAGCACAAAAGGTGGTGTGGGCGATCCAGATAGTGACGATGCCACGCTCCATCGGCCAGCCGATCAACTGCGCCATAGCGACGAACAGCAGCAACAGCGACAGGCCCGTGATCACTTCCGGCATCACCAGGGGCGCCGTGACCAGGCCGCCGAACAGAGTGCGACCCTTGAAACGGGTGACCCGCGTCAGCACGAACGCCGCCAGGGTCCCCAGCGCCACCGCCGCAATCGCGGTGTAGCAGGCGATTTCCAGCGAGCGCAGCACCGAGCCCATCAGCTGGGTATTGTCGAGCAGGCCGACGTACCACTTGACCGACCAGCCCCCCCACACCGTCACCAGTTTCGAGGCGTTGAACGAGTAGATCACCAGGATCAGCATCGGCAGATAGATAAACGACAGGCCGAAAATCAGCATGAACTTTGAAAATCCGAAGCGTTTCATCCCCGACCCTCCATCTCTTTGGCCTGGCTACGGTTGAACAACAGGATTGGCACAATCAGGATCAACAGCATCACCACCGCCAGGGCGGAAGCCACCGGCCAGTCACGGTTGTTGAAGAATTCCTGCCACAGCACGCGGCCGATCATCAGGGTCTCAGGGCCGCCGAGCAGTTCCGGAATCACGAACTCGCCGACCACTGGAATGAACACCAGCATGCAGCCGGCAATGATGCCGTTCTTGGCCAGCGGCACGGTGATCTTCCAGAAGTTGTTGAAGTTGCTCGAGCCCAGGTCAGAGGCCGCTTCCAGCAGGCTGTTGTCATGTTTGACCAGGTTGGCGTACAGCGGCAGCACCATGAACGGCAGGTACGCGTACACCACGCCGATGTAGACAGCGGTGTTGGTGTTGAGGATCTCGATCGGGTGCGAGGTCAGGCCGGTCCACATCAGGAAAGCGTTGAGCAGCCCGTTGTTGCTGAGGATGCCCATCCACGCATACACGCGGATCAGGATCGCGGTCCAGGTCGGCATCATGATCAGCAGCAACAGCACGTTTTGCGTTTCCTTGCTCGCCTTGGTGATCGCGTAGGCCATCGGAAAACCGAGCACCAGACACATCAGGGTGCTCAGGAACGCCACCTTGAGCGAACCCAAGTAGGCTGAGATGTACAGCTCGTCCTGGGTCAGCAACGAGTAGTTGCCAAGGTTGAGCAGCAGCTGGAATTTCTGCTCGGCGAAGGTGTAGATCTCCGAGTACGGCGGAATGGCCAGGGCCGCTTCCGAGAAGCTGATCTTCATCACCAGAAAGAACGGCAACAGGAAGAACAGGCACAACCACAGGAACGGAATACCGATGACCAGTTTGCGCCCGCTGGGCACCAGTCTGAGGAATTGCTGGTTGAAGGTTCTCATGAGCGCAGTACCACGCCGCTGTCGTCTTCCCACCACACGTAGACTTGGTCGTCCCAGGTCGGGCGCGCGCCACGGCGTTCGGCGTTGGCCATGAACGACTGCACGATCTTGCCGCCGGGCAATTCAACGTAGAACACCGAGTGGCCCCCGAGGTAGGCGATGTCGTGGACCTTGCCCTTGGACCAGTTGTAGCGGAACTCTGGTTGAGTGGTGCTGACCAGCATTTTTTCCGGGCGGATGGCGTAGGTGATCGACTTGTCCTGGACCGAAGTGCTGACACCGTGGCCGACGTAGATCTTCTGCTCCAGGTCCTTGCTGTGAATGATCGCGTGACCCTCGAGGTCCTCGACCACGGTGCCTTCGAAGGCGTTCACATTGCCGATGAATTCACACACCATGCGGCTGACCGGTGCTTCGTAGATGTCCACCGGGCTGCCGATCTGGGCGATCCAGCCCAGGTGCATGATCGCGATGCGCTGGGCCATGGTCATGGCCTCTTCCTGGTCGTGGGTCACCATCACGCAGGTCACGCCGACTCGCTCGATGATCTCCACCAGTTCCAGTTGCATCTGCGAGCGCAGCTTTTTATCCAGTGCGCCCATCGGCTCATCGAGCAGCAACAGCTTCGGGCGCTTGGCCAGCGAGCGGGCCAGGGCCACGCGCTGACGCTGGCCGCCGGACAGTTGATGTGGCTTGCGTTTGGCGTATTGGGTCATGTGCACCAGGCGCAGCATTTCCTCAACGCGGGCGTCGATTTCGCTGGCAGGCAAACGGTCCTGCTTGAGGCCGAAGGCAATGTTCTGCGCCACGGTCATGTGCGGGAACAGGGCGTACGACTGGAACATCATGTTGATCGGCCGTTCGTACGGCGGCATGTCGGTGATGTCGACGCCGTCGAGCAGAATGCGTCCTTCGGTCGGCCGCTCGAAGCCTGCGAGCATGCGCAGCAGGGTCGATTTGCCGGAGCCGGAACCGCCGAGCAAGGCGAAGATCTCGCCTTGATGGATCTCTAGCGAGACGTCATCGACTGCGGTGGTTTCGTCGAATTTCTTGGTGACGCGGTCGACTTTCACCAGCACCTTTTTCGGTGCCTGGTGACCTTCAAGAGCCTTCCTGTAGATGCTGGAGGCGTTTGCCATGTGAAACTCCCAACAGGTTTCAGTCGTCGGGCCAACGCGGCCTGACTTAAGAGTGAATTGCAAACCTGGGCTGTCAGCTGATGGCGACCCCTGTAGGAGCTGCCGAAGGCTGCGATCTTTTGATCTTGAAGAACAAAGTCAAAAGATCGCAGCCTTCGGCAGCTCCTACGGGGGCTACCCCATCGGCCCTGGCTTGTTCGGCGCCGCCATCCTGGCTGCCTGGGTCGTACTTGTTGTTATCGCAGTGTGTTGTTTCGCCAGTCACGGGTGCGCAAAGACGCACCCGCAGACTCACGGGGGCAGTAAAGGGTTGATGTCAGGTCAGCGAGTGTTACGCAGCGCGGCCCGTTGCCGGCACGCGTTGCCAAACGCCTGGAAAATACTCAAGTACGGCGGATTCGCCAGCACCTGCCACTCCGGATGCCACTGCACCCCGAGCGCGAACGCCGGGCTGTCCTGCACCGAAATCGCTTCGATCAAACCGTCCGGCGCAACCGCTTCGGCGCGCAGCCCGGGTGCCAGTCGATCAATGCCTTGGCTGTGAATCGAATTGACCATGAACTCGGCGGGCAACTGCAGCGCTTCAAACACGCCGCCCGGCTGGGTGGTCACGGCATGGGCCGGTGCGTACTGCACGGCCAGTTCCGGGCTGTCCGCTTCGCGGTGATCGAGCATGCCCGGCAGCTCATGGACCTTTTGATGCAGGCTGCCGCCGAACGCCACGTTCATTTCCTGAAAGCCGCGGCAAATGCCCAGCACCGGAACGCCCGCGGCAATGGCCGCACGCAACAGGGGAAGGGTGGTGGCATCCCGCGCCGGGTCGTGATCCGTGCCGGGGGCGCTGGCCGGGCCTTGATAGTGGAAGGGTTCCACATTCGATGGCGAGCCGGTCAGCAGCAGGCCGTCGAGTTGCCCGAGCAGGTCCTCGATATCGATCAGCTCAGCCAGGGAAGGGATGACCACAGGCAGCCCCAACGCAGCGACGCTGACAGCACGCAGGTACTTGTCGCCGCTGATGTGATAGGGGTGCAGGCCAATCTGTTTGACGCACGCAGTAACGCCGATCAATGGCTTGAATGCCATTTTTATCACCTCGAAGTTTCACACTTGAACGAGCTTTTCCGGAGCTTAGCCTTGTTGATTTTAATTAACAACTCCCATGTAAAAAATTCTAAACGCCGCGCGTCTGATCCTTAGGGAATGCGCGGTGTGCGCGGGCGATTTGGCACTCTCGTCCCCGTAAAAGGCCCGAAAATAAAGCTTTACAGGCCAGGTGTTCGCTATTGACTTCACTTGGCCTTTCGGATTGACTGGGCTCGCAACAAGGTAGTGAACATAATAATTAACAGCTAATAGGTGCATCATGTCGGTCCCTCTGCGTACCGTTCAACTCAACGAAGCAAACGCATTCCTTAAGAAATATCCTGAGGTTTTGTACGTCGACCTTCTGATTGCGGATATGAACGGTGTGGTGCGCGGCAAGCGCATCGAGCGCACCAGTCTTCATAAGGTTTACGAAAAAGGCATCAACCTCCCGGCGTCACTCTTCGCCCTGGACATCAACGGCTCTACGGTGGAAAGCACCGGCCTGGGTCTGGACATCGGCGACTCTGACCGGATCTGTTTCCCCATCCCTGGCACCCTCAGCATTGAGCCGTGGCAGAAGCGCCCAACCGCGCAACTGTTAATGACCATGCACGAACTCGAAGGCCAGGCGTTCTTCGCAGACCCCCGCGAAGTGCTGGCCAACGTGGTGCGCAAGTTCGACGACCTGGGCCTGACCATCTGCGCCGCCTTCGAACTTGAGTTCTACCTGATTGACCAGGACAACGTGAACGGCCGTCCGCAGTCGCCGCGCTCACCGGTATCGGGCAAGCGTCCGGTGTCTACCCAGGTGTACCTGATCGACGACCTGGACGAGTACGTCGACTGCCTGCAAGACATCCTCGAAGGCGCGAAGGAGCAGGGCATCCCTGCTGACGCCATCGTCAAGGAAAGCGCCCCGGCGCAGTTCGAAGTGAACCTGCATCACGTGTCCGACCCGATAAAGGCCTGCGACTATGCGGTGTTGCTCAAGCGCCTGGTGAAGAACATCGCCTACGACCACGAGATGGACACCACCTTCATGGCCAAGCCGTATCCGGGCCAGGCGGGCAATGGTCTGCACGTGCACATCTCGATCCTGGATAAAGAAGGCAACAACATCTTCGCCAGCGAGGATCCCGAGCAGAACGCCGCGCTGCGACACGCGATCGGCGGTGTGCTCGAGATCCTGCCGGCGCAGATGGCGTTCCTGTGCCCGAACGTCAACTCGTACCGTCGCTTCGGCGCGCAGTTCTACGTGCCGAACTCGCCCAGCTGGGGCATCGACAACCGTACCGTGGCGGTGCGGGTACCAACCGGTTCGCCAGACTCGGTGCGCATCGAACACCGCGTTGCCGGGGCTGATGCCAACCCGTATCTGCTGATGGCGTCGGTTTTGGCCGGCATTCACCATGGCCTGACCAACGAAATCGAACCGGGCGCACCGGTGGAAGGCAACAGCTACGAGCAGAACGAGCAGAGCCTGCCCAACAACCTGCGCGACGCATTGCGCGAGCTGGACGACAGCGAAGTCATGGCGCGCTACATCGACCCGCTGTACATCGACGTGTTCGTGGCATGCAAGGAAAGCGAGCTGGCCGAGTTCGAGAACTCCATCTCGGACCTTGAGTACAACTGGTACCTGCACACGGTTTGATTGGCCAACACCCATCTTTGATGGCGGGCAAATAACCCTGTAGGAGCTGCCGAAGGCTGCGATCTTTTGACTTTGCTTTTTAAGGATCAAAATCAAAAGATCGCAGCCTTCGGCAGCTCCTACAGGGCATTCATTCCAACGATCACTAATTTCCTGCGTCGAGTCACAACCATGACAAACACCCGCAGCGACTGGGAGCAACGCTTCCAGTCACTCTCCATCGAAAGCCGCGCCTTCATCGACGGCCAATACCGCGCAGCGCTCAGCGGTGACACTTTCGAATGCATCAGCCCGGTCGATGGCCGCTTTCTGGCCAACGTCGCCAGCACCGACGAAGCCGACGCCAACGAAGCCGTGGCGGTCGCGCGCCGTACTTTCGATTCCGGCATCTGGGCCAATCTGGCACCGGCCGAACGCAAGCGCATCCTGATCCGCTTCGCCGACCTGATCCTGGCGCACCAGGAAGAACTCGCCCTGCTCGAAACCCTCGACATGGGCAAGCCGATCAACGACTCGATGAACATCGACATCCCGGCGACCGCCAACGCGATCCGCTGGAGCGCCGAAGCCATCGACAAGATCTACGACGAAGTCGCCGCCACGCCCCACGACCAGCTTGGCCTCATCACCCGCGAACCTGCCGGTGTCGTGGCGGCGATTGTGCCGTGGAATTTCCCGCTGATCATGGCCAGCTGGAAGTTCGCCCCGGCGCTCGCCGCCGGCAACTCGTTCATCCTCAAGCCTTCGGAAAAATCGCCACTGACCGCCATCCGCATCGCGCAGCTTGCGCTTGATGCCGGCATTCCCAAAGGCGTGTTCAACGTACTGCCGGGCTTCGGTCATACCGTCGGCAAGGCCCTGGCGCTGCACATGGACGTCGATGTGCTGGCGTTCACCGGCTCCACCGCGATTGCCAAGCAGCTGTTGATCTATTCCGGGCAAAGCAACATGAAGCGCGTCTGGCTCGAAGCGGGCGGCAAGAGCCCGAACGTGGTGTTCGCCGACGCGCCGGATCTGCGCGCGGCGGCCCAGGCGGCTGCGGGTGCTATCGCTTTCAACCAGGGCGAAGTCTGCACCGCTGGCTCGAGGTTGCTGGTAGAACGCTCGATTCGCGAGCAGTTTATTCCGCTGCTGGTGGAGGCACTGCAGGCCTGGAAACCGGGGCACGCCCTGGATCCGCAAACCACTGTCGGTGCCGTGGTTGATCAGCGTCAACTGGACAACGTGCTGCGTTATATCCAGGTCGGTAAAGACCAGGGCGCGCAACTGATCGCGGGCGGCAGTCGCACCCTGGAAGCCACCGGTGGGCTGTATGTGGAGCCGGCGATTTTCGACGGTGTGACCAACGCCATGACCATCGCCCGGGAGGAAATCTTTGGCCCGGTGCTGTCGCTGATCACCTTCGATACCGCTGAAGAAGCGCTGGCCATCGCCAACGACAGCATCTTCGGCCTGGCGGCGGGTGTCTGGACCAGCAACCTGAGCAAGGCCCACACCTTCGCTCGCGGCCTGCGCGCCGGTAGCGTGTGGGTTAACCAGTATGACGGCGGCGACATGACGGCGCCGTTCGGCGGGTACAAGCAGTCGGGTAACGGTCGGGACAAATCGCTGCATGCGTTCGACAAGTACACCGAACTGAAAGCGACCTGGATCAAGCTCTAAACCCTATAAAAAGCGACGGTCGCCGGCACATGCCAGCGGCCATCGGAGAAACCTATGAAACAGACACATGTAAACAGCTACTACGCCGCCACCCGCAACTTCACCGGCGACTTCCCGGTGCTGGAACACGCGGTGGACTGCGACGTCTGCGTGATCGGCGCCGGCTACACCGGTTTGTCCTCGGCACTGTTCCTCTGCGAGGCGGGCTACAGCGTGACCGTGCTCGAAGCCGCCAAAGTCGGTTTTGGTGCCAGTGGTCGCAATGGCGGGCAACTGGTCAACTCCTACAGCCGCGACGTCGACGTGATCGAAGAGCGCTATGGCGACAAGACCGCCGAAGTGCTCGGTAGCATGATCTTCGAAGGCGCAGACATCATTCGCCAGCGCATACAGCACTACGACATCCAGTGCGACTACAAGCCGGGCGGTATTTTCGCTGCGCTGAACAAGAAGCAGCTCAAAGGACTGGCCGAGCAGAAAAGCAGCTGGGAACGCTACGGCAACAAGAACCTGAAAATGCTCGATGCGGCCGATATCAAGCGTGAAGTCGGTTGCGACAATTACGTCGGCGGCCTGCTCGACATGCAGGGCGGCCACATTCACCCGCTTAACCTGGCGCTCGGCGAAGCCTCGGCGATCATCGGCCTGGGCGGCAAGATCTACGAACAATCGGCGGCGGTGGAAATCACCTATGGCGAGCCGATTACCGTGCGTACGGCCAAGGGCGTAGTGCGCGCCAAGTACCTGCTGATCGCCGGCAACGCCTACCTGCCGCAGGGCCTCGACAATCGAGTGACCAGCAAAAGCATGCCGTGCGGTTCGCAAATCGTTGTCACCGAGCCGTTGTCCGAACAGGTGGCGCGCAGCCTGATCAAGAACAACTACTGCGTCGAAGACTGCAACTACCTGCTCGACTACTACCGCCTGACCGCCGATAACCGCCTTCTGTACGGTGGTGGCGTGGTCTACGGTGCACGCGAGCCGGACGACATCGAACAGCTGATCAAGCCGAAGATCCTCAAGACCTTCCCCCAGCTCAAGGACGTGAAGATCGACTATCGCTGGACCGGCAACTTCCTGCTGACCATGTCGCGCATGCCGCAATTTGGTCGCATCGAGAAAAACGCCTACTACATGCAAGGCTACAGCGGCCACGGTGTCACTTGCTCGCACCTGGCCGGCAAACTGATCTCGGAAATGATCCGCGGCGACGCCGAACGCTTCGACGCCTTCGCCTCCTTGCCGCACATGCCCATGCTTGGCGGGCGCACCTTCCAGGCCCCGCTGACCGCCATGGGCGCCGCGTACTACGCGCTGCGTGATCGCTTCGGTATCTAAAGCAGGCGCCTCCCTGTAGGAGCGAGCTCGCTCGCGATGGGCGTCAACGATAACGCGTGCTGTCTGCATGAACGTGTTGTCTGGACGTTCTTCGCGAGCAAGCTCGCTCCTACAGCAACACCCCCAAACGTGATTTAATACCCGACTTTCAAATCTCCGGGACAGGGAAGCGGTACCTTCGCGGCCAAAAGTCGCCCGCCATCCACCCCCATAACCCTTAAGTTTTCCTCGCATAAGGCTGTCATGGACACGGGCTCACGACTCAAACTAGTACGCGAAAGCTACAAACTCTCCCAGCGCGAGCTGGCGCGGCGTAGCGGCGTCACCAACGCGACCATCTCCCTGATCGAACAGAATCGCGTCAGTCCCTCCGTCAGTTCCCTGAAAAAACTGCTCGAAGGCATCCCCATGTCCCTGGCGGACTTTTTCACCTTCGACCAGCCGCCCCGCGAGCACCAATACGTCTTCCGCGCCAGCGAACAGCCGGATCTTGGCCGTCACGGGCTGCGGCTGCTGCTGATCGGTGCTTCGGTGCCGAGTCGGCAGATGCGCCTGTTGCGCGAGCAGTACGCACCTGGGGCGAGCTCGGGGGAAGAGCCCATCGTGCATTCGGAAGGCGAGGAGTGTGGGCTGGTGACGCGCGGCACGGTCGAGTTGACCGTCGATGGCCAGATCAGCGTGCTCAATGCGGGCGATGGCTATTACTTCCCGACGACGCTGCCGCACCGCTTCCGCAATATTGGCCAGGATGAAGCGGAAATCATCAGCGCCAACACCCCGGCCAACTTCTGATATCACTGCGGGCTGCAGCAGGTGGCGAAGGCTGCGTCCGCAGCTCGCTATGTCACAGGCGGCTCCAAGCCACGCTGTTCGATTCTTGCGGCAGGAGGGGATTTCCTACGCCATTTTCGGACGCCAAAGATCAAAAGATCGCAGCCTTCGGCAGCTCCTACGGGAGGTGTGTGTCAGTTGAAATAACGAAGCCCCGAATCGTCGGGGCTTTTTTTGATTTATTGGCGAGTGTCGCCGGCTTTACTGCCTGGCCTGTGGTGAATGCGGGTTACGGGCCGTGTGCTTGGGTCCAGCCACGGCCCATGCCAGCAATCCGAACAGTGGCACAAAGACGATCACCACGATCCATACCAGCTTGTTACTCGACTTGCCCTCGGCTTTACGCACCCGATTAATCGCCCACAACTCGACCAGCACCAGAACTGCCGCGAGTACGATCCAGATCGTTTCGATTTGCATAAGCCACCTCCTGATAGTCCTTCAGTTAGGCGGGCAGGGGCGCTCAGGGTTCATTTTATTGGCGTACAGAGTTCCACCAGTGTCCCGTCGGGGCAGTTATTGGCTGTCACGGACCCATCGCGAGCAGGGCTCGCGCCCCCAGGGAGCCAGCGGTGCGGGTTAGATCGAGTTGGCCAGTTTGCCGGTGGAGAGGCGGCGCTTGTAAGCGGTGTCGCGATTGGCCAGCCAGTAATAGAGCGGCGAAGTGATCAGCAAACCGACCAGCCATGATAAGTCCGCGCCATTGATGTGCTCGGAAATCGGCCCGACGTACAGCGGCGTGTTCATGAACGGAATCTGCACCACGATGCCGATTGCGTAGGCCAGCAGTGCCTGTGGGTTGTAGCGGCCGTAGATTCCGCCATCCACCTGGAAGATGGAGTTGATGTCGTATTTGCCTTGGTGAATCGCGTAGAAGTCGATCAGGTTGATCGCGGTCCACGGCACCAGCACCACCAGCAGCACCAGCACCATGTCGACGAAGTGGCCGATGAAGTCCGCCGAGGCGCCGACGGCGGCGAAGCAGCAGCCGGCGAGGACGATGATCGAGATGGCGGCGCGACTTTTGGCGGTGGGGATCCAGCGGTAGGCGAAGGTTTGCACCAGGGTGATCAGCGACAGCACGGCGCCGTAGAGGTTAAGGGCGTTATGGCTGATGACGCTGAGCAGGAACAGCACCAGCATCAGTGGGCCGATGGAGCCGGTGGCGAGTTTGACTGCGTCCATGGTGTCCATGCCTGCGGGCGTGGCCAGCACAGCCACGGCGCCGAAGATAAACGACAGGCTGGAGCCGAGCACGGTGCCCAGGTAGGTGGTCCAGAACGTGGCGGCTACCGGCACGTTGGCCGGCAGGTAGCGCGAGTAGTCGGAGACATAGGGCGCGAAGGCGAT
Organism: Pseudomonas sp. 65/3-MNA-CIBAN-0223; assembly: GCF_040310425.1. Lineage (NCBI taxonomy): Bacteria > Pseudomonadati > Pseudomonadota > Gammaproteobacteria > Pseudomonadales > Pseudomonadaceae > Pseudomonas > Pseudomonas sp. 65/3-MNA-CIBAN-0223. The sequence goes on along the minus strand of NZ_JBEOPV010000012.1, from coordinate 62,248 downwards.
CTGCCAGAGCGCGGCCAGGGACACGGTTGCCAGCCAGCCGGAGATGTTGAAGCTGCCGCGGGTGAGGAAATCGGCGGTCTGCACGTGGGTGAAAATGTAGCCGAAACCCAGCACGATGCCGGCACCGAGCACCCAGGTGCCGATGCGGTTGAGCACGTGGATGAAGCGGTAGCCAATGATGCCGATGATGCCTGAGCCAAGCGCGCCGATGACGATGCCCACCGGCACCGGCACGCTGTCGACCACGCCGTGCAAAGACTTGCCGGCCAGGACGATGTTGGAGGCGAAGAAGCCGATGTACATGATGCCGGCGATCAGCACCACCAGGAGCGCACCCAGTGAGCCGAACTGGGCGCGGCTCTGGATCATTTGCGGAATACCCATCTGCGGCCCCTGGGCCGAGTGCAGCGCCATCAGTACGCCGCCGACCAGGTGCCCAACGAGGATGGCAACGATGCCCCACACCAGGTTGAGGTGGAACATTTGCACGGCAAGGGCGCCGGTGACGATGGGCAGCGGCGCTATGTTGCCGCCGAACCAGAGGGTAAACAGGTCCCGGGTTTTTCCATGCCGATCTTCGGGAGGCACGTAGCCGATCGTGTGTTTTTCAATGAGCGGAGCTGAGGTTGCTGCAGAGGTGACCATGAGGAACTCCAAGGCAATTTGAGTACGTGGACGTACTTCGGTGAGCGCTGCCCGAGGGCAACGCTTTTCTTGTTGGAGTCGATGATGTGCGGTCGGGCGGGATAGATAAATTAGTAAGTTTGTTGGTATAGACGTTAAAAAAAGTAGGTCTGCGGGTGCGGTAAAAATGTGGGCGCGGGCTTGTTCGCGAAGGCGGACTGACAGTCGCTATGGGTGTTGAATGTCAGGCCATCTTCGCGAGCGAGCCCGCTCCCACAGGGAATTTTTGCAGGGAAGAAAGTTGCTCGAGCCGGGCTTTATCTGCAAATGGATAGCAGCATTCGTTGCAGCATTTGATCGCAGCCAGCGAGTTGGTCGAGGCTGACGAACTCGTCGGGTTTGTGGCCCTGGTCCATGCTGCCCGGGCCGCAGACGACGGTGGGTATGCCAGCGGCGTCGAACAGGCCGCCCTCGGTGCCGAAGGCTACGGTGGCGAACTCGCGGGAGCCGCAGAATGCGGCGAGCAGTTCTGCCGCTTCGCTGTGCGCGTCGGTCGCCAATCCCGGGTACGCCGACAGTTCGCTGAAGCTGATACCACTGTGCTCACTCACGGCGCGCATGCGCGGCAGCAGTTGCTGCTCGGCGTACAGCTGCAGCTGCTGCGCAACCTCGCTCGGATCCTGGGCCGGCAGCGCGCGAATCTCAAAGTCGAAACGGCAATCGGCGGGGACGATGTTGAGCGCCTTGCCGCCGCTAATGACGCCGGTCTGCACGGTGCTGAAAGGCGGGTCGAAACGGGCGTCCTGATGCTCGGGGGCTTTGAGCCGACTGCCGATCCGTCCCAGTTCGCCGATCAACTCGGCGGCGTATTCAATCGCGTTGACCCCGAGCGGCGCATACGCGGAATGGCAGGCCTCGCCGTGGATATCGCAGCGCATCGCCAGTTTGCCCTTGTGACCCAGCACCGGTTTCAACTCCGTCGGCTCGCCAATGATGCACAGCCTGGGTTTGACCGGTCGCTGCTGCAGCGCCTTGAGCAACGAGCGAACACCCAGGCAGCCGACTTCTTCATCGTAGGAAAGGGCAATGTGCACCGGCATGCGCAGATCCGCCTGCACCAGGGCCGGCACCAGGGCGAGCACGCAGGCGATGTAGCCTTTCATGTCTGCGGTGCCACGACCGTACAGCTTGCCCTCGCGCTCGGTCAGCGCAAACGGCGGCAGGGTCCACGGCTGGCCGTCGACCGGCACCACATCGGTGTGGCCGGAGAGGACGATGCCCGGCACATCCGCCGGGCCGATGCTGGCGAACAGATTGGCCTTGCTGCGCTGTTCGTTGTAGATCAGCTCGCAGGGCACTGAAAAATTCGCCAGGTAGTCGCGCACGAACTCGATCAGCTGCAGGTTGGATTCGCGGCTCGTGGTGTCGAACGCCACCAGGGTTTTGAGCAGGTCGACGCTGTGACTCATCGATCATCTCCAGCGACGCCATAGCCCGGGGACCTGTCGGGGGCGAGGGCGCGGTCGATGTAGTCCTGGACCTGGGGACGGTAGGCTTCCCAGAGCTTTTCCAGTTGCGCGATCGGCGCTTCGTCAGCCCAATCGACCCGCAGGTTGATGATCGGCCAGGTCAGTTCACCGACCACCACCAGCGCTGCGGAATGCACCGGCCCGGCTTCACCGCCTGCTTCGATCGCGGCGTTCATGGCGGTGATCAGGCGGTCTGCCAGTTGCCCTTCACCGTGTTCAAATGCGCTGACCATGGCCTCGATCACCGAACGGTCCGCGAGCATGTTGCCGGCAGCAACGCATTGCTCACCGGACACTGCATTGTGCTTGCCGAGGGTTTCGCTGCCGCTGAAATGGGCGGTGCGCCCCAGGTGGTCGATGGCGGTGATTTGCCGGTACTGGCTGTAGCCATTGCTTGTCAGCACCTTGTCCAGGGCTTCTGCGGGTGCCAGGCCCTGTTCCATCAGGGCCAGGGTTTCCGGGCCGAGGGAGGGCAGGGTGATGTTCTGTGTCGAGACGGCACCGACACCTGGCAGCAGCCAGGGGCAACGGGCGCCGACGGCGATGCTGGAGGAGCTGATGGCGATGCCGAACTGGCCGGTTTCGGGGCAGCGGGCGGCGATGGAGAAGGTCATGGGGGGGCTCCTAGGTTGGCCTTTTTTAGGGTGGTGTCTGAGCTGGCCTCATCGCGAGCAAGCTTTGCTCCCACAGTGGGAATCCCAGAGTGACTAGCTGTGGGAGCAAAGCTTGCTCGCGATGGCCGCGCCGCGGTCTTTACTGCGGAATCACCGCAATCACATCAATCTCCATCAACCACTGCGGCTGCCCCAGCGCCGACACCACCAGCCCGGTGGAAATCGGAAATACGCCTTTAAGCCATTTCCCCACCTCCTGATAGACCGGCTCGCGGTAACGCGGGTCGATCAGGTAAGTGGTGGTCTTGACGATGTGGCTCAGGTCGCTGCCGGCCTCTTCCAGCAACTGCTTGACGTTGCGCATGGCCTGCTCGGTCTGCGCCCGCGGGTCACCGAGGCCGATCAGGTTGCCCTCGAAATCGGTGCCGACCTGACCCCGGACATACACCGTATTGCCGGCGCGCACGGCCTGGCACAGGTCGTTGTCCAAACTCTGGTTGGGGTAGGTTTCCTTGGTGTTGAACATGCGAATACGGGTATGAGTTGGCGTGGACATGTGGAGCTCCTGAACAGGGAATTAGGCACTGATCGGCGTTTTGGACGCGATCGAAAGGGTCTCGGCCTGGCGCTGTGCGGCATTGTGGTAGTCGAGGTATGAGCGCTGGATGGCGATGTGGTCCGCGACGTATTTGGCGTCATGCCACACCCCCCAGATAAACGACGAACCGCGCCGGGACTGCCACGGCAGGCCGAGGAAATACACGCCGGGCTCGTTGGACACACCGCGCTGATGCCTGGGCTTGCCGTGCTCATCGAACGCGTCGACGTGCAGCCAGCTGTAATCGGTGGCGAACCCGGTGGCCCAGATAATCGAGGTCACGCCGGCCCGGGCCAGGTCAAGCTCGAGAATCGGCGTGGTCACGCAGTCCGGATCGGGGAAGGTGTGGCGCGCCTCGGGTTCATGGGGCAGGTCCAGGCCATTGCGTTCGATGTAGGCGTCGGCCGCGTCAAGCAGCGCCAGGTAGTTCTCGTCGCCGCGGGCCAGGTTCTCGGCCAGGTTCGGCCGAAACGTCGCCACGCTTCCGTTGAAGGCCTGGGTCAACCCCACCAGCGTCATGCCGCGATGAGCCAGGCCGCGGAAATCCACCGTCCGCCCGCCATGGGCACCACTGACGGCGATGGTCACATGCTCCCGACCGGGCTTCATCGCCGCCTGGTCCCACTCGCCGAGCACCCCCAGCCACCAGCAGAAATCCCGGTTGCGATAAGCGCGAGGCGGGCGGTCGTGGGCGCCCACCGAGAGGTAGACCTTTTTCCCGGCACGTTGCAGTTCATCGGCGATCTGCACCCCGGACGAGCCCGCGCCCACCACCAGCACTGCGCCTTCCGGCAGTTGCCCAGGGTTGCGGTAATCAGCGGAGTGGATCTGCAGCAACGGTGTATCTTGCGGTGCGATGGGCGGAATGACCGGGCGCTGGAACGGCCCGGTGGCCGCGACGACCCGGTTGGCTTCGATCACGCCTTGGGACGTTTCGATGGTGAAGCCAGGGCGACCGACATTGCGCTCGACCTTCAACACCTCCACCCCGGTACGCACGGGGGCATTGAATTTTTTCGCGTAGGCTTCGAAGTAGTCGGCAACCCGTTCTTTCGGCGCAAAGCCATCGGGGCTCAGGTCATCAAATTCGAGGCCGGGAAACCGATCGTGCCAGGCCGGGCCGTTGGCCACCAACGAATCCCAACGGCCAGTGCGCCAGCGTTCGGCAATGCGCTCACGTTCCAGCACCAGGTGCGGCACCCCGAGTTTGCTCAAGTGCTCGCTCATCGCCACGCCAGCCTGACCGGCGCCGACAATCAGCGTGTCTGTTTTTGTTATTTCAGTGGTCATCTCTCTACCCTTCGACATGGGATTCAGGCGCTGATGGCCTGCCATCTGTTGGGCTCAAGACTAGGGATGACCCTGGTATCGGTAAAATATTATTAAGCTGGCATTTGAGTACAAATAACTGAGGCAGAGGCTTTGGCTTGAGGTGATTTGCAGGATATGCGTTTGATCGATCAACAACTCAATCGTCGGGTCGATAGCAGCCTGATGCCGCAGACAGGCGCCCGCGGTTAGTCGCCAGGCCAGCTTTATCGCGCAGTCGAGTGGATAACTGCGCGAAGCTGATTATGCTGTAGGAAACCTTGCAGCGATGCGAGGTCGTCAGCCTGTTCGCATGCGTTACGACATCAGCCCCAGGGCCTGGGTGCGGCGTTTTGGTAGTGGGGTACTCCGGCCTACAACAAGAGACACACGGAGAACACTCATGGCCGCAATCGACAACACCACCACGGGCAGCCCGCCCAATCAGGGGATCACCAGGGAGGAGCGCAAGGTCATCTTCGCGTCCTCCCTGGGCACGGTATTCGAGTGGTACGACTTTTACCTGTACGGCTCGCTCGCCGCGATCATCGCCAAGCATTTTTTCGCCGGGGTCAACGAGACCACCGCCTTTATCTTCGCGCTGCTGGCGTTCGCCGCCGGGTTTGCCGTACGGCCTTTCGGCGCGATCGTGTTCGGGCGTCTGGGCGACATGATCGGGCGCAAGCACACGTTCCTGATCACCATTGTGATCATGGGGATCTCCACGGCCGTGGTGGGTTTCCTGCCCGGTTACGCGACTATCGGCGTGGCCGCACCGATCATCCTGATTACCCTGCGCATGTTGCAAGGCCTGGCGCTGGGTGGTGAGTACGGGGGCGCGGCGACCTATGTGGCCGAACATGCGCCGAAAGGCCGGCGGGGTTTCTTCACCTCGTGGATTCAAACAACGGCCACCCTCGGGCTATTCCTGTCCTTGCTGGTGATCCTGGCCTGCCGCACCATTCTGGGCACCGAAGACTTTGAGGCCTGGGGCTGGCGGATTCCATTCCTGCTGTCGCTCCTGCTGCTGGTCATCTAGGTGTACATCCGCCTGCAACTGAGCGAGTCGCCAGCGTTCCTGAAAATGAAGGCCGAAGGCAAGGCGTCGAAGGCGCCGCTGACCGAGTCCTTCGCCCGCTGGGACAACCTCAAGATCGTTATCATGGCGTTGCTGGGCGGCACGGCAGGGCAGGCTGTGGTCTGGTACACCGGGCAGTTCTACGCGCTGTTTTTCCTGCTGCAGACGCTGAAGATCGACCCGCAGACTGCCAACTTGCTGATCGCCGGTTCGCTGCTGATCGGTACGCCGTTCTTTGTGATATTTGGCAGCCTGTCCGACCGTATCGGGCGCAAAGGCATCGTCATGGCTGGCTGCATTCTGGCCGCGCTCACTTACTTCCCGATCTTCCATGCGCTGACTCAGTACGGTAACCCCGACGTGTTCACCGCCCAGGAGCGCAATCCGGTCACGGTGGTGGCTGATCCCGAGCAGTGTTCGTTCCAGTTCGACCCGGTGGGCAAGGCCAAATTCACCAGCTCCTGCGATCTGGCCAAGACCCTGCTGGCCAAGCGCGCCATCCCCTACAAGAACGAGAAGGCCGAGCCGGGAACGGTGGCGCAGGTGCGTATTGGCGACAAGGTGATCACCAGCTTCGAAGGCACCGGCATGCCGGCTGCCGACTTCAAGACCCGCAACGACGCCTTCACTGCATCGCTGAGCACTTCGCTCAAGGAGGCTGGCTACCCTGAAAAGGCCGACCCGGCGAAGACCAACTACCCCATCGTGTTGCTGCTGCTGACCATCCTGGTGATCTACGTGACCATGGTGTATGGCCCGATTGCCGCCTGGCTGGTGGAGCTGTTCCCCACGCGCATCCGCTACACCTCGATGTCGCTGCCATACCATATCGGCAACGGCTGGTTCGGCGGCTTCCTGCCGACGGTGGCGTTCGCCATGGTCGCGGCCACGGGTGATATCTACTACGGGCTGTGGTACCCGATCGTCATTGCCGTAATGACTGCTGTGCTGGGCACCTTCTTCCTGCCGGAAACCAAGGATCGCGACATCCTCAACGACTGATCCCGCGAGGCCCTCTCTCGTAAGGGAGGGGGCTGTTTCTGAACCATCACGCCGCCGCATGCCCCAACCGGTTCCCACCCCGAGAAGCATCACTCAATCGACGCCGCGTTTTCGGCGAAGCAGTGATCTGTTTCTCAACACCCTTGGCGTCATTCTGGATAACGCAGCGGCAGATCGCGGCGAGTCCGCTGCGTACACCCCGGTCAGTTCTTGATCACGTACCCATACGCGCGAATACGCCCTTCAACTTCCTTCAAATACACGCCCTGAAGTTCCGGGGTGAAGCCTGGCAGGCAGTTGATGCCTTCTTCCAGCGCCAGGAAGTACTTGAGCACCGCGCCGCCCCAGATTTCCCCGGGCACCACGCACAGCACGCCAGGCGGGTAGGGCAGCGCACCCTCGGCGGCGATGCGACCATCGGCATCGGCGAGCGCCACCAGCTCGATGTTGCCGCGGATGAACTCGAACTGCGCCGCTTGCGGGTTCATCGCCTTCACTGGGAAGTGTTCCTTGCGGAACATTGCTTTCTGCAGTTGCTGCACATTGTGGCTGCGATACAGGTCGTGCATTTCCTGGCACAGCTGGCGGATCGTGTAGTTGCGATAACGCTCCTCGTACCGCGCATAGATCGCCGGCAAGACCCGGCTCATCGGCGCGTTGTCATTGACGAAGCGCTCGAAACGCGCGATCTGCGCGGCCAGATGAGTCATCTTCGCCCAGTCTTCCGCCGGGGTCAGGAGGAACAGGATCGAGTTCAGGTCGCACTTTTCCGGAACGATGCCATTTTCGCGCAGGAAGTTGGCGAGGATGCCGGCGTGTATGCCGAAGTCGGTGTAGCTGCCATCCACCGGGTCGATGCCCGGGGTCGTAAACAGCAACTTGCAGGGGTCGATGAAGTACTGCTTCTCGCCGTAGCCCTGGAAGGCATGCCAGCGGTCTTTGGGATGAAACTCGAAGAACCGCAGGTCATTGGCGATTTCTTCGGTCGGGTAGTCTTCCCACGCACGTCCTTCAATGGTCGCGGGAACGAACGGGCGGACCATGGTGCAGGCTTCGAGGATCAGCTTGCGCGCGTCGATGCCGAATTTCACGCAGTCATCCCACAGCTTCAGGCCACTGCGGCCGGCGTGGATACGTGCGTTGACATCCAGCGAGGCGAATATCGGATAGAACGGACTGGTGGAGGCCTGGGCCATGAATGCATTGTTCAGCTGCGCATGGTTGCAGTAGCGGGCCTGGCCCTTGATGTGCCGGTCTTTCTTGTGCACCTGCGAGGCCTGGGAAAAACCGGCCTGCTGCTTGTGCACCGACTGGGTGACGAAGATGCCCGGGTCGTCTTCGTGCAGGTCCAGCAGCAGTGGCGAGCAGTCCTTCATCATCGGGATGAACTGCTCGTAGCCGACCCAGGCCGAGTCGAACAGGATGTAGTCACACAGCTTGCCGATGCGATCGACCACCTGGCGGGCGTTGTAGACGGTTCCGTCATAGGTGCCGAGCTGAATGATCGCCAGGCGGAACGGGCGGGCGACCTGGGCCTTGTCCGGTGCCACTTCGGCGATCAATTCGCGCAGGTAGCTCTCTTCGAAGCAATGGGCGTCGATGCCGCCGATAAAGCCGTAAGGGTTACGCGCGGTCTCCAGATAGACCGGCGTGGCGCCCGCCTGGATCAGTGCGCCCTGGTGATTGGACTTGTGGTTGTTACGGTCGAACAGCACCAGGTCGCCGGGCGTCAGCAGGGCATTGGTTACCACCTTGTTGGAGGCGGAGGTGCCGTTGAGCACGAAGTAGGTCTTGTCGGCGTTGAACACCTTGGCCGCGTGTTTCTGCGCCAGCAGCGCAGGGCCCTCGTGAATCAGCAGATCGCCCAGTTTGACGTCGGCGTTGCACATGTCGGCGCGAAACAGCGTCTCGCCGAAAAAGTCGAAGAACTGTCGGCCGGCCGGGTGCTTGCGGAAGAACTGGCCGCCCTGATGGCCCGGGCAGGCGAAGGTGACGTTGGCTGATTCGGTATAGCGTTTGAGCGAGTCGAAGAATGGCGGCAACAGGCTTTCTTCATAGGCCTTGGCCGCGGTTTCCAGCTGGTTGCCATGATATTCGGCATTGTTGCGCGAACGGTCAAAGATGCCGTTGACCTGCAGCAGCACGTCTTCCAGGTGCTTGTACACATCACGCGCGCGGTTGCCTGTACCCGGGGAGGTGGCGAGGAAAATCGGGATATCGAAGCCGGTGCGCTGGAGCGATTCCAGGGCCCCGGCCATCACGTCTTCCACCGAAAACACGGCGACGGCGATGTCGGTGTAGTCGGTCTGACTGAGCGGCACCACTTGCCGATAAGTCTGGAAGCAGTCGATCGCGGAATCACTGGCAGCAATTTTCAAAATTTTCATGCGGGGGAAATCTCCTGGCGGACACTCACTTGTCCACCGTTTGCAAGAAATCAATGTACCGAGGGAACCATCAAGGTTCCCTGACCTGAATCATGCCAACACTGGTTATAGACGTGTTTGGCCAGATTGGTAGCAACGGACAATCCGGGGTCGACTCCGGACAAGCCATGCCTGTCCCTGACGCTGACAATCCGCCGGGTGCCTGAATCTTTTTGCAGTGGAGTGCGAAATCCATGGTGGCTACCCGCGTTGATGAAGTACTGAAAATCGGCTTCTGGCTGACGGAGCGTTTCGACCTGTTTACCCTGGCCAATGCCCTGGAGCCCTTGCGCCTGGCCAATCAGGTGGCGGGGCGCACGGTGTGCCAATGGCAAATACTCAGCCTGGAGGGGCATTCGCTCAGCGCCAGTAACGCGATCGCTACCTCCACAGCACGACTGGATCAGGCATCAGCGCTGGACGTGTTGATCCTGTGCGCGGGCGAACACCTGCCACTTGCGACGGATTTTGAGCAGAAACTGCACTACTGGACCACGCAGCCAATCCTCTTTGGCGCGCTCGGCAAGGCCGGTTGGTTGCTGGCGCAAATGGGTGCGCTGGACGGTTTTCGCTGCAGCTTGCCGGAGCCCGACTCGCCCTTGGCCTTTGCTGCATCCAGAGCGCTGAGCCCGGTGGCCGCGCCGTTCTGTGTCGATGGCCCGCGCCTGACGTGCGTCGGGCCCGAGGCCGTGCGAGGGTTGGTCTGCGAGCTGCTGGCCCAGGTCCACGGGCGCGCCCTGGTACTGCGCATGGAGCAACACCTCGTACGCCAGACACGGCCATTGCAGCCGCTGCATCAAGCCCCGGAAAAACTTCAGACGGCGCTGGCCCTGATGAGCGAGCACCTCACCCATATGCTTGCAATCGACGAACTGGCCGAGGCCATGGGGATATCCCGGCGTCACCTGGAGCGTCTGTTCAAGCGCACCCTCGGCTGTTCGCCGTCCCGGCATTATCTTGATTTGCGCCTGCAACAGGCCCGGCGCCTGCTGCAGGCGGGTGACCGCTCGATCGCGCAAACCGCCGGCGAATGCGGCTTCGTCGCGGTGCAGCATTTCATTCGCTGCTATCGCCAGTACTTCGGCGCGCATCCGCGTGAACATGTGGTTGCGTGCACAGCGGATCTGACCAACTACAGGTCGGATTCGCGCAAAAAACCTCGTCTTGCATCTGTTCGAATGATCTCCAGCGGCCCACCAGAGTGGCGCCCTCTGTCGCTCAATCACTGACAAGGATCAATGACATGCAAATGCCCAAAACCATCCAGATCAAGAACGGCGAAAAAGTCAGTCCGACCTTCTCGGCTCAGGAATACGCCAACCGCCAGGGCAAACTGCGCGCTTATCTGGCGCAAAACAACATCGACGCGGCAGTCTTCACTTCCTATCACAACATCAACTACTACAGCGATTTCCTCTATTGCTCGTTCGGCCGCCCCTACGCCCTGGTCGTGACTCAGGACAGCGCCGTCACCATCAGCGCCAACATCGATGGCGGCCAGCCTTGGCGCCGGACCGTGGGCACCGAGAACATCGTCTACACCGACTGGCAGCGCGACAACTACTTCGTCGCCATCCAGCAAGCCTTGCCCAAGGCGGGGCGCATTGGCATCGAATTCGATCACTTGAACCTGCTCAACCGCGACAAACTGGCCAGCCGCTACCCCCAGGCCGAGCTGGTGGACATCGCTGCACCCTGCATGCGCATGCGTATGATCAAGTCGGCCGAAGAACACGCGATTATCCGTCACGGTGCACGGGTGGCGGACATTGGCGGCGCCGCGATCGTCGAAGCACTGCGTGACCAGGTGCCGGAATATGAAGTGGCGCTGCATGCGACCCAGGCCATGGTGCGCGAGATCGCCCGGACCTTCCCGGACTCGGAGCTGATGGACACCTGGACCTGGTTCCAGTCCGGCATCAACACCGATGGCGCACACAACCCGGTGACCTCGCGCAAGGTCAACAAGGGCGATATCCTCAGCCTCAACTGCTTCCCGATGATCGCCGGCTACTACACGGCGCTCGAACGCACGCTGTTTCTCGACCACTGTTCCGATGAGCACCTGCGCCTGTGGGAAGTCAACGTCAAGGTCCACGAAGCCGGGCTGAAGCTGATCAAGCCGGGCATGCGCTGCTGCGATATCGCCGAGCAACTCAATGAGATTTTCCTTGAACACGATCTGCTGCAGTACCGCACTTTCGGTTACGGGCACTCGTTCGGCACCCTGAGCCATTACTATGGCCGCGAAGCCGGGCTGGAACTGCGTGAAGACATCGACACGGTGCTGGAGCCGGGGATGGTGGTGTCCATCGAACCGATGATCATGCTGCCCGAAGGCCTGCCGGGGGCTGGCGGTTACCGCGAGCACGATATCCTGATCGTCAACGAGCAGGGCGGCGAGAACATCACCCAATTCCCGTACGGGCCGGAGCACAACATCATTCGCAAGTAACGGCGTAACAGACCGTCGTGGGAGCTTCGCCGCTCCCACGCTTGTTTATCGACCATTGCTGGACACCATACGGCATGCGCGCCCAAGAACGTGCAGCACTTACTGACCTTGATCCCTGCCAAGTAAAACAATAGAGGGTATTTGTCATGTCACATGTCTCGACTGTTCTTCCCCGTTTTTGCACCTCCACCCCGGGAGGTGCGCAATGAGCACCGCAAGCCTCACCCTCGCGCAGACCCACGAAAGAACTTCCGAGCGCAAAGCCCTGCGGCGCGCGGCCAGTGCCAGCTTCATGGGTAACTTCGTCGAATGGTTCGACTACGCCGCCTACGGTTACCTGGCCACCGTCATCGCCCTGACATTCTTCCCGCAGACCGACAAGGCCAGCGCCTTGCTGGCGACGTTCGCGGTGTTTGCCCTGTCGTTCATCGTCCGTCCCCTGGGTGGCCTGGTCTGGGGGCATTTTGGTGACAAGTATGGGCGGCGCAGCGCGTTGTCCTGGTCGATCCTGATTATGTCGGTCTCGACGTTCTGCATCGGCATCCTGCCCACCTACAATCACATCGGCCTGTGGGCACCGGCGTTGCTGCTGGTGATCCGCCTGTTCCAGGGGTTCTCTGCGTCCGGTGAATACGCCGGTGCGTCGGCATTCCTCGCCGAGTACGCCCCGGAAGGCAAGCGCGGCCTGTACACCAGCATTGTCCCGGCCAGTACCGCCGCCGGTTTGTTGTTTGGCGCGGTCTTCGTGGCGGGCCTGCATGCCTGGCTCAGCGTCGAGGACCTGCACAGCTGGGGCTGGCGCTTGCCGTTTCTGCTGGCGGCGCCGTTTGGCCTGGTGGGGCGTTACATCCGCATGAGCCTGCAGGACACGCCCAAGTTCCTGGAGATGGAAAAGCGCCTCGAAGCCAAGGAGTGTGCGACCCATGCCCCGGTTCGCGAGCTGCTGACCGTGCACCGGCGCAGCGTGATCATCGGCATCGGCGTGACCTGCCTGAACGCCGTGGCGTTCTACCTGCTGCTCAGCTACATGCCGACGTACCTGTCGACTGAAATGGGCATGAGCGAAAGTGATTCGTTCCTGGCGTCAACGGTGTCCCTGGCGACCTACATCGGCCTGATTTTCCTGATGGGCAGGCTGTCGGACCGCTTTGGGCGCAAGACCATGCTGCTGACGGCTTCGGTATTATTCCTGTTGCTGACCTTCCCGTTGTTCGGAATGCTCGATCATCAGCCACTGCTGGTGGTGTTGATGATCCAGATCGCATTCGGTGCAATCCTGGCCATGAATGACGGCACCTTGCCGTGTTTCCTCGCGGAGATATTTCCCACTCGCGTGCGCTTCAGCGGGTTTGCCTTCAGCTTCAATATCGCCAATGCGGTGTTTGGCGGGACCGCACCGTTTATCGCGACCTGGCTGATCCAGATGACCGGTAACAAGATGGCACCAGCCTGGTATCTGCTGGCCGCTGCAGCGGTGGCGTTGGTGGCCATGCTGGCTAGCCGGGAGACGGCGCACAAGGCTTTGCAGGATTAATGTGGGAGCAAGGCTTGCCCGCGATGGCGTCCTTGCATCAATGCACTGCCAACTGCTTGCGCTCACCGATCGGCGACACTCCAAAAAACCGGCTATAGCATTTGGAAAAATGTGCCGGGGACACAAAGCCGCAGGCGAGCGCGATATCGCGGACCTGCGACTCGCTTCGCAGCAGCAATTGCCGCGCCCGCGACAGGCGTAGCTCCAGATAGTACTGGCTGGGGGTGCGCTGCAGGTGTTTGTGAAACAGGCGCTCCAGCTGGCGCACCGACACTTCGTTCAAACGCGCGAGCTCTTCCAGGCTGACCGGCTCTTCAAGATTGGCTTCCATGATCGCCACCATCTGGCTGAGCTTGGGCTGCGAGGTCCCCAGCTTCTGCCTTAAAGGCACGCGCTGCTGCTCCTGCGCCCCGCGCACCCGGTCGCACAGCAGCAACTCGGCGGCATGGGCGGCGATGTCGCGGCCACCGGGTTCGCGGGCGATCAGTTGCAAGGTCATGTCCATGGACGCCACGCCGCCGGAGCAGGTGTAGCGATCGCGATCCAGTTCGAACAGCTGATTGGAGATGATGATCCCGGGAAACCGCTCTTTGAGTGCCTCGATATCTTCCCAGTGAATGGTGCAGCGGTAACCCTTGAGCAGATCCGCGCGCGCCAGCAGGTGGCTGCCGGTGCAGATGCCGCCCAGCGTGACCTGCTGATGGGCAAGCTTGCGCAGCCAGTTGAGCAGTGGCCGGCTGCTGTGATTGGAGACTATCGGGTTTGCGCCGACCACGAACAGAATGTCCAGCTCGGGTGCGTCGACGATCGAGTAATCAGGCAGGATGCGCATCCCGTTGCTGGCGGTGACCGGGTCCAGTGTGGCGCCGATCACCACCGTGCGAAACATCGGCCGGCGCGCCGCCATATTGGCCATGCGCAGGGTTTCCACGGAGGAGGCAAAGCCAATAGTGGTGAAATTGGGAATGACCAGAAAGCCAACGGTTTTCACCGGCCGTTGTTCACCTGCCGGGCCGTCCACGGGCGGCGTGTTCGCCTTCATCAATACTCTCCGCTGTACCATTGACGCGTTCTGCGCAGGTAGCAACCTGTTGCGGCATCATCGCGTTTTCATGAGGGTCATGTGCAGGTACCGAGTGCTTGAATATTACACCCAGTGCTCGCTCAACAGGCGCACGGCCTCGGCCTCCACGGCGCCTTCGTCGGTGCCATCGGAAAAGACCGCGCAGGTGGTGATATCCGGGCCGCAAACACTGCGATAAACCGCCACGACACTGCCGGGGCCGACGCCGGTATGACCACTGAGGATGCGTCCACCCTCGACCGGCCCGTGCATCAGGCCGAGGCCGTAACCGGGGGCGATCCAGGGACGTCCCGGGATCGGTCCACCGAGCGTGCGCACTGCCTGCATTTGAGCAAGCAAGGAGTGCGCCAGGAAGTCTGAAGCGAATAAACGGTCCAGGCACAAGGCGGCCTCCACCAACGGCCCTACCAGCAGCCCGTGGTACACCCAGCCCGGGTCATAGGTGGCGACAGCGCCCATGTTTACCCCGTGCAGATCGACTTCACGCCTGGCGAGACGGACCCGGGACAGGCCAAGCGGTACGAACACCCGTTGCGCCAGGGCTTCATCCAGGGCAAGGCCAGTCAAGCGCTCGATCAGTCGCGCCACGTACAGATAACCGACATTCGAATAGTGCCAGCCATCTCCCGGTGCGTAACGCAGGCGGCTTGCGTCAAGGCGTTGCAGCATTTCATCCGCCGGCCAGGGAACGTCGCCGCGGGCGACTGCGCCGTGGTAATCGGCCAGTTCGCTGTAGTCCGCCAGGCCTGCTTCATGGCGCAACAATTGGCGCAGGGTAAAGGGGCCTTCGGGCAGTGGCTGATCCAGCTCGATCAGGCCATCGCGCACCAGCGTCAGGGCGGCAGCCGCCAGCACGGTCTTGGTAAAGCTCCACCAAGGGATCGTCGCATCGGACCGATCCGGGGTCAGGGGTGTACCGTTGGAAATAAGGGAGAAAAGCATTGCTGGCTGCTCTGAAAGGGGGCGCGGCGAGAGTTTGCCAGAATGCAAAAGCCGGTGATCAAATGTTTACATCCGGCCATTGCTGAATGACCTTAGCGCAGCCAGTGCACCAGCACGCCCGCCAGCGCGCATGCCAGCAGTACTTCGATCACACCGCGCTTGAAAACCAGCAGCGCGATCGCCGCCACCAGTGCAAGCAACAGCGACACCCAGTCGAACCCGCCACTGAACCCGCCTGGCCACAGCACGTGATAGCCGAAAAACACCGCGAGGTTGAGAATCACCCCGACCACCGCTGCGGTGATGGCGGTCAGCGGCGCAGTGAAGTTAAGTTGGTTGTGGGTCGATTCCACCAGGGGACCGCCAGCCAGGATGAACAGGAACGAGGGCAGGAACGTAAACCAGGTCACCAGCGCCGCCGCGAGCGCGCCCGCCAGGAACGCCTGGTCCGGGCCAAATACCTGTTGCACGTAGGCGCCGATGAAGCCGACGAACGCCACCACCATGATCAACGGACCTGGGGTGGTCTCGCCCAGCGCCAGGCCGTCGATCATCTGGGTGGGTGTCAGCCATCCGTAATGACTGACCGCGCCCTGGTACACATAGGGCAGCACCGCATAGGCGCCACCAAAGGTCAGCAGCGCGGCCTTGGTGAAGAACCAGCCCATCTGGGTGAAGGTGCCGTGCCAACCGAACAGGAGGGTGAGCGCGCCCATCGGCAGCGTCCACAGGATTGCCCCGATAAACGCCAGGCGCAGCAATTTCAGGCTGCTGAAGCGGGCATGTGCGGGTGGCGGGGTATCGTCATCGATCAGCGCGGGCCCAAACGATTTACCCTTGGCCAGCGCTGTGCCGACCGTGAATTTTCCGGGGGCAAGGCGTCCGCCGACGTACCCGATGAGTGCTGCGGCCAGCACAATCAAAGGGAAGGGCACGTTCAACAACAGGATAGCGGCAAAGGAGGCGCCGGCAATGCTCCACAGCCAGTTGTTCTGCAACACCCTGGAACCCATGCGGTGCGCGGCTTGCAGCACGATGGCGGTGACCGCCGGCTTGATCCCGTAGAACACACCGACCACGACCGGCACTTCGCCGAAAGCAATGTAGACCCAGGATAATGCAATGAGGATGAACAACGACGGCAGCACGAACAGCGCGCCGGCAATCACGCCGCCCCAGGTGCGGTGCATCAACCAGCCGAGATAGGTCGCCAGTTGCTGAGCTTCGGGGCCCGGTAGCAACATGCAGTAGTTGAGGGCGTGCAGAAACCGGCGCTCGGAGATCCAGCGCCGGCGCTCCACCAGTTCCTGGTGCATGATCGAGATCTGCCCGGCCGGGCCGCCAAAACCGATCAACCCCAGTTTGAGCCAGAACCCGAAGGCTTCCCTTAGCGGGACCGCCCGGGGTGGTGCCTGAGCCTGTTCGTCGGTGGAGCAGGGGGGATGGCTCAAACAGGTGCTCCCGAATGACTTAACCGTGACCCAACGCGATCGCAAACGACACGACGATCATGCACGCAAACGCGAAATTGAGGTTCATGAGGGCTTGTTCCGTAGAGTGCTAAAAGTGCAGCCATCTTGAACAGGTCGCGCAGAAATAAAAAATTCGCCTTCATGATTTGAAAGATCGAAGCAATTGATACCTCGGTCATTACTGGGTGCCGAACATCGCCGTCCAGTAAATCCCCGCATCGCTCTTCGGGTCTACCGCGTAGGCCGCGCCCAGTTCCTTGTACGCGGGGTTCATCAGGTTGGCGCAGTGACCAGGGCTGGCGATCCAGCCGTCGACGACCTTGCCCACGGTGTCTTGCCCTGCGGCGATGTTTTCGCCGATCTGCTGGCCGATGTAGCCGGCCAGTTCCGCGCGGTCACCCGGCGTGCGGCCGTCGCGATCCTTGTGGTCGAAAAAATTGTTGTTGGCCATGGCTCGCGAATGGGTCTCGGCGGCGCTCGCCAGTGTCGCGTTCCAGGCCAGCGGGGTGGTGGCAGCGAACGATTGCGTGCCGCACTGGCGAGCCTGGCTGCGGGCGTTGTTGAGCAGGGTCAGGACTTTCTGGCCTTCGGCCTGGGAATCGCCCAGGCGTGCGGACATCAGCGGCCGCGCCAGCACGATGCGCCAATCGCGGTCGTCGCGACTCACGCCGATGTCGACAAACTGCGGGTCGAGCACCACGTGGCAGAAACTTTCCCGAATGGCTTGCATGGCCGATTGCGCATCGCGCGGGCCGGACAGGGTGATCGCCTGCACATTGACCATCGGGTAGCCGGCACTGGCCATGGCTTGCTGCAGGTTGCGCACGTTTGTCGCCGACAGTGCCAGGCGTGGATCACCTGCCAGTGGCGGCAGTTCCGGTGATACCTGGTCGGCGCAACGCTGGGGCTGGGTGCGGTAGAGGTTGATCGAATCGATCAGTTGTTTCTCATCGACCGCCAGCGCCTGGGCGGCGAATGACAGGCCCAGCGACAACGCGGCGAGGCGCATAACGGATGAAATGAAGCGCATGAAAATCCCCTTGGGCAGACTGCGCCCATGATGCGCGATTTCACCCCCGCTTGCGCAATGCCTTTTTGTGCCAGGAAACAGTTTTATTGGCCGCCGGATGAAATGAATTGGGGCGACTACAATCAAGCCAGGCCGCCGATTAGCGCTTAACAGCGTCGATAATGCGCTGCCCCATCCGGTTCTTTGAGAAGGGTCGATCATGCGCTTGATGTGGACTGCAACCTGCCTGGCACTCTCCCTGGTCGGCGGCCAGGTGATGGCCACTGAACTTGAACAGCAAAAAGCCGAGGACAAGGCTGAGGTGCTTGAGCAAAAGGCGGCGGAAAAAGGCCCCGACGTACCGGTGCCCAAAGCCGAGGCGATCACCACCTCGGAGGTGCAGGCGGTCGATCCCGCCGGCTCGGCGCCGCTGGATGACGCCATAACCTGTCTTGCGCGGTCCATCTACTGGGAGGCGAAGGGCAGGCAGACCCGGGAAATGGAAGCCGTGGCCAGCGTGGTCATGAACCGCCTGGGGCACGAAGGTTTTCCCGACACGGTATGCGCAGTGGTCAAGGAGGGCTCGGAAAGCCGTAACTGTCAGTTTTCCTGGTGGTGCGACGGGCGTTCGGATCAGGTCAGGGAGGATGCCGAGTACGCGGTCGCCAAGGAAATCGCGCGCAAGGCGCTGAACCGCACGCTCAATGACCGGACACTGGGGGCAATGTATTTCCATGACAAAACGGTGCGGCCGGATTGGGCGGGCAAGTACATCAAGACGGCGGATATCGGCAGGTTCAGGTTCTACAAGCCGCGGGGCGGGGACGCGAAGTAGGGGCGTGGAGACGAGCTTCAGGAATGGGCGACAAAAAAGGCACCTTCTCAGGTGCCTTTTTCGTGTGCCGCCGTCTTACAGTTCCTGACCCAGGAAGATCAGCGTATTGCCATGGGCTTCAGCCGCAGCCCGTTGGTTGTAGCTGTCGCGGTGCGAGCAGTTGAAACCGTGTTCGGCTTGCGGATAGATGACGATTTCCACGAAGTCGTTGTTCTCGAAGCGCTCGGCGATTTTTTCCACCGCTTCCAGTGGAATGTGGCTGTCCTCTTCGCCGAAGTGCATCAACAGCGGCACGGTGATTTCGTCGGCGCGGTCCAATTGGTCCTGGATACCGCCACCGTAGTAGGTGATCGCCACGTCCACCAGGCCGTTGGCGGCGGTCAGGTAGGACAGCAGGCCGCCGAAGCAGTAGCCAATGGAGGCCACGCCGCCATCCAGGCCCGGCTGGTCCTTGAGAGCGGCAATGGCCAGCTTGATGTCGTCCTGGGCTTTGGTGATGTCCGTGGCATTCATCAGTTCGACGGCGCGTTTCCAGCCGGCTTCGTCGTACGTCAACTCGATGCGCGCGCCGCTACGCCAGAACAGATCCGGCACGACCACCAGGTAGCCGTCGGCAGCGTATTGTTCGGCGACCGAGCGGATGTGCTCGTTGACGCCGAAGATCTCCTGGATCAATACGATCCCCGGGCCTTTTTGCGTGTGGGGAATCGCCAGGTAAGCACCGAATTTACCGTCGGCGCTGTCGATCTCGATCCATTGGGTGGTTACGCTCATGGTGGCTCCTGTCTACGCGAGTGAGGGGGGTGTAGCTTGCCACGGTAACATTTCAACGAATGTTACGGCGCCAGAAAGTGCATGCCAGCAGCGCATCGAGGCTGAGTTTGCCTGCTCCGGTCAATACCAGCGGAAGGAGAGCGGCGAGGTAAATCAGCGGCAGCTTGAAGTTGCCATGTCCCTTGTTGCTGATGGCGTAGCCCTGGGCCAGCTCACTCAATGTAGACCAATCGGCCGGCCAGTGGACCGCTGCGGTGGCGACGACGGTCACCACCATCAGGATGAGCGCCGAGACTCGCGTGCCCAGGCCCACCAGCAGGGCCAGGGCGCAGATCAGCTCGGCCCACATCGACAGTTCCCAGTTGAAGGTGGCGGGGACATGGTTGAACGGAAACGGAAATCGCTCCTGAATGCCGGCAAACCAATTCTGCCCGTTCCACTTTTCCAGGCCCGACTCAAAGAATTCCCAGGCCAGGAACACCCGCAAGGTCAGCGGCGCCATCCAGCGGCCGGCGCGGTCGAGGTTGAAGTGCAGGCCTTTGACGGCCGAAGAGAGTGAGGTGTTCATGGGCGGGATCTCCGTTGCGCGTTTTGATCGGCCTGGCCAATCGACAGGCGGATTTCATCAGCCGGGTGTATCAGCGATGTGTCGTGGGCCAGGGGACTGGAGGGTTAGTGTGTCGGGGATGGGGGTGGATACACATGGATACGCTTGAGCTGGTTGAAATGCCGGGAATGACGCTTCGGGGATTTTCCGGTACCTTTTCTGCCCCTCCATTGCATGGTGAAACCGCTTCATGTCTCTTGCGCTCGATCGTCTAGTCGCTGGCACGCCCATTCCATTCGCCGGGAATCGTGTCACTGTCGTCAGCCCGGAACTGGCTGAGCGGTTCCAGCCCGGCGACCACCTTCTGGTGGAGCAGGTCAGTGGTGAATTGCTCTTGATTCCGGTGGCTGACCAGCAAGCGGCAGCCGTGGCGATCGAGCGCGCCGAAGCGGCTTTCAAGGCGATGTCGGCCGTGTCGGATGAGGCGATCAGCGAATTTTTCGACCACTTCGCGCAGCGCCTGGAAAGCCCGCAGGCCTGGGCGTTGATCGAGGCGGCGAACCTGGCCGATATCGAGCGGGCCAAGGCCCGGGGACGTTCCACCACGCGACTGCTGGCCAATGAGCCGATGCGCCGCGACATGATCGCCGGACTCAAGGCCTGGCGCGATGCGTCGGCGTCTCGCGGCAAAGTCATCAGTTGCGTCGAGCATGACGGCTGGAAGGTCGAGCAGGTGGTCTCACCGCTGGGCATTGTTGCGTTTGTATTCGAGGGTCGACCGAATGTCTTTGCCGACGCTGCTGGCGTTCTGCGTACGGGCAACACCGCCGTGCTGCGCATCGGCAGTGATGCGTTGGGCACTGCCCAGGCCATCGTTACCCATGCATTGAACCCGGCGCTGGCGGATGCCGGCTTGCCCGCCGGCGCTGTGTCGCTGGTGGAAAGTGTCAATCACGCAGCGGGTTGGGCCATGTTCGCCGACCGGCGCCTGTCGCTGGCTGTGGCCCGAGGTTCTGGCCGCGCAGTCAGCCAGCTGGGCAGTATCGCCCAGCAGGCCGGCACCGCCGTCAGCCTGCACGGCACCGGAGGTGCCTGGCTGATAGCGGACAAGGACGCCGACGCCCGGCGTTTTGCCGCCGTGGTGCGCAACTCCCTCGACCGTAAAGTCTGCAACACCCTGAACGTCTGCCTGATTCACCGCGACCGGGCCGCTGAATTGGTGCCGTTGTTTCTCGACGCCCTGCAGCAGGCCGGCAACAGCCGTGGTCAAGGCTGCAAATTGCACATCGTCGAGGGCAGCGAAGGGCGCTTGCCGCCGGAGTGGCAAACGGCGAGTGTCGAGGTCTATCGCGCCGATGGCTACCGCACCGAAGCGCTGGCTGAGCCATTGCCCGAGGCTCAACTGGGGCGTGAATGGGAATGGGAGGAAACGCCCGAAGTCAGTCTGAAAATCGTGGATGACCTGGATCAGTCCATCGACCTGTTCAACCGCTACAGCCCGCAATTCACGGTGTCGTTGATCAGTGAGGACGCCAGCATCCAGGAGCGCTTCTACAACGCGGTGAATGCGCCTTTCGTGGGTAACGGAATCACCCGTTGGGTGGATGGCCAGTACGCATTGAACAAGCCGGAGCTGGGCCTTTCGAACTGGGAGAGCGGTCGCCTGTTTGCACGCAGCGCGATTCTCTCGGGGGATGGGGTGTTCACCATTCGCAGTCGCATGACCCAGATTGATCTGGGCGTTAAACGCTAAAAAGCTGGCTACAAAAAAGGGCCTGCTCTTTGGCGAGAGCAGGCCCTTTTTATATTAGAGGTGTGAAGTATCAGTAGAACCGGTCAATCACCCGAACTTCGTTCTGGTTCTGCATCGACGCCCACGCCTGTTTCAGCGTTTGCAGAACACTGCCGATGAAGTCTTTATCAGCGGCGGCTTTCTTGCCAACGTAGCCCTGGCCGCGACGGTACATCTTCAGTCGGGCAAGCAGGTTCTGGTTGTTCTTGTCGAATTCCGTCTCATCGGCGTGCGTTGCCAGGCAGTCCATATGAACCTGGCCCGACTTGCTGATCCACAGAATATGGCTGTCGTGGCTGTCTTTTTGCGCAGCGAACATGCGAGCCAGTTCTTCGATAGTGGGTTGATTGTTCAGATTCATGATTTGCCCCTTGACCATTTGGTGATCTTTCAAAGTTGGTTCGCTAATACAGGTAGCCCATCCGGTTAGTTGATCCCTGGCACCGAAACCAGGACGTCAGCGTTCATTCGCCGAATGTGGCGAGGTCCCGCGTCTGTTGCATGTAGTCGTGTTGAATAACTGCTACGCAATAGCGTCACAACGAAGAGAAGCAGCGAAAACCTGGAGGCCACTGCCGACTTTTCAGGGTCGGCCACAAGCTTCATGAGGATTGATCGCCAGCGCTTCTCGTCCTTGTACTGGACGTTCGGGCCAGGTCAGCTTCTTCAATCTGCCTTGTGGGCAGCGTGTATCCGGGAATAACAGCTCGGCGGTCAGACGAGCTTGCTCAAACATGTTGCCGTACTCCCGATCGGGGAGATGTCTGCATCATGCAAGGGCAAATCGGAGGCGTCAATGGTTATGTAGTGATTATTTTTGTTCACTACATATTGTCGGACAAAGCGGTTTGGAATGAGCAGGGCGAGGCAGCGCGCCCCGTTCAGACGGCCTGGGGCGGGGTTTCGAAGCGGTAAAAGGTGCAGGGATGTCCATCCACCGGTCGCTGGTGCATGCTGTACTGGTGGCCTGTGAGAATCGGTATGAGTCCGGCCCAGAACCGCCGTGCCGGCTGGTTTGCATCGATATGGAAAATTTGCCATTGGCCCGGGTGGACGCTCAAGAGGGCAGAGACGACAAACTTCGCGACGCCCTGGCCACGAAAACGTCGAGTGACGAACAGATAACCCAAGTTCAACTGCGCGCCATCGAGGTGGGTCTGGTCGTCGACGGTCACGAAGCCGGCCAGTTCGCCGTCAACCGTAATCAGGAAGGGCCGGGTGGCCGACTTTCTCCAGTAGTCCACCTGGGGCTGGATACTGAAGAAACCGTGCCCTGCGAGCTTCAGCGGGAGCCATTCACTGAAGTCGTACAGGTAGAACTGCATCAGGTTTTCAATGGTGTCCAGATCGTCGCGTTGGGCGGCGTGCAGTTCTATCACGGGCATTAAAAGTGGCTCCTGACCAGGTCGATCAGTGGGGCGCGAAATCGTATGGACCACCGGTCTTCAGTGCGGCAGCGTAGGCTGGGCGTTTCTGGAAGCGGTCGACCCAGGCGGCGACGTGCGGGTACTGACCGAGTTTGCCTTGCGCCCTGGCGATCTCGCCGATAAAGCTCATCTGGATGTCCGCGGCGCTGAATTCAGCGCCCAGCAGGTAGTCGCCCTGGCTCAGCGCCGTGTCGAGGTAACCCAGGTAGTTGGCCACTTCCGAGTTGATCCGTGGATGCAATGGCGCGCCAGCCTCGCCCAGTCGACCCACGTACAGGTTCAGCATCAGTGGCAGCATCGCCGAACCTTCGGCGAAATGCAGCCATTGCACGTATTGATCATAGGCGGCTGTGGCGGGGTCAGGTTGCAGGCGGCCCTGGCCGTGGCGTCGGATCAGGTAATCGATGATGGCCGCAGACTCGATCAACGTCTGTTGACCGTCTTCGATGACCGGGGATTTGCCCAGGGCATTGACTGCCTTCAACTCCGGCGGTGCCAGGTTGGTCTTCGGGTCACGCTGGTAGCGCTTGAGCTCATAGGGGATGCCCAGTTCTTCCAGCAGCCAGAGAATCCGTTGCGAGCGAGAGTTGTTCAGGTGATGGACGATAATCATGTTCTTGGCCTTTTCAGGTAGTAGGGCTGGCGCCGGGCTTGAACAACACTAGACCATCACAGTCCGCGCGAAGTGCCCTTATGGTTTGTTTGCCGGTTTTGCCGTGCGCCGGGTGCTGGTGGCCGGTTTGCGCTTGGACGGTTTGCGTTTGTTTTTCCACGGCGTGGCTCCGCGCCCTGCCGGGCTTGCAGGCCCGCTGATGGTCAGGCTCAGGCCTGCGCAGCGGGCCACCTGTTTGCTCATCCAGGCGGCCTGTTTGGTGACAAACTCTTCCAGGCTCATCTCGCCGCTCTGCACCATGTCCAGCGCCTGTTCCCAGATCGCCGTGGTACCCGGGTCGGCAATGGCCCGGGGCACGGCGTCGATCAGGCTGAATGCCGCCGGGGTCGCGGCCAGCGCCTTGCCGTTTTTAATCAGGTAGCCGCGGTCGAGCAGCCCCTGGATGATCGACGCGCGAGTCGCTTCGGTACCGATGCCGGTAGTGTCCTTGAGTTTTTGCTTGAGCAGCGGATCTTCCACGAGCTTGGCGACATTTTTCATCGCCTTGATCAGGTCGCCCTCGGTGAAGGGTTTGGGCGGCTGAGTCCAGAGGTCCTTGAGCTTGACGTCGACAACCTTGCATTCACGACCTTCGGCCAGGGTCGGCAAGGTTTGCGGAACCGGCGCTTCGCGTCCCTTGGCCGGGGCCAGGGCCTCGGGCAGGGCGCGTTTCCAGCCAGGCTCGACGATCTGCTTGCCAACAGCTCGCAGCGCTTGCCCGGCGCAGTCGAAGTCGGCCTGGGTCCGGTCATACTCGTGGTTGGGCAGGAACTGCGCCAGGTAGCGTGCGCGAATCAATGTGTACACCGCCCGCTGCTTGCCCACCAGTCGCTCGAGGTTCTTTGCTGCCGCCGTGGGGATGATCCCGTGGTGAGCGCTGACCTTGGCATCGTTCCAGGCGCGGGAGCGTCGGTGCGGTTCAAGGTGATCATTCAATGCGTTCAGGCCGGGATCGGCCTGCCTTAACGCTGCCAGAATGCCGGGCGCCTCGCCGTGCTGACTGACCGGCAGGTAGCCGCAGTCGCTTCGAGGATAGGTGATGACTTTATGGGTTTCGTAGAGTGCCTGGGCGATGTCGAGCGTCTCCTGGGCACCGAGGCCCAGTTTCTTCGAACAGACCTCCTGCAAAGTGCCCAGGTCGAAGGGCAGGGGGGCGACTTCACGCAGGCGCTCGGTACGCAGCTTGACCACCCGGGCGCTGGCCGCCTGGCTGATAGCTGCTGCGGCCTGCCGGGCCAGTTCCGGGTTCAGGCAGCGGTCCTGGTCGTCGCAAACCTCGGAAGCTGCGCGCCATTGCGCGGTGAATGGTGTGCCGTCGTGCAGCAGTTGCACGTCAATCGCCCAATAGGCGACCGGGACGAAATCGGCAATGCTGCGATCCCGATCCACCACCAGGCGCAAGGTGGGCGTTTGCACTCGACCGACCGGCAACACTCCCTGATAACCGGACTGCCGTCCCAGCAGGGTGAACAAGCGGCTCATGTTCATGCCGATCAGCCAGTCGGCCCGGGAGCGGCCCAGGGCGGAGTGGTACAGGCTGAACGTCTCGGCTCCCGGCTTGAGCGCCGCCAGCGCCTTGCGAATTGATGCGTCATCCAGCGCCGATAACCAGAGGCGACGAATCGGCCCGCGATACCGGCAATGTTCGACCAGCTCCCGAGCGATCATTTCGCCTTCGCGGTCGGCGTCCGTGGCGATCACCAGCTCATCGGCTTCGCCCAGCAACCGTTTGACTGCCTTGTACTGGCTGGCAGTGCGCGGCTTGACAGTCATCTTCCATTTATCAGGAATGATCGGCAGGTCTGCCAGCACCCAGCGCTTGTAGCGTGCGTCGTAGGCATCCGGTGGCGCGGTTTCCAGCAGGTGGCCGATGCACCAGGTCACCGTGACGTCCGTACCCAGCCAGCAGCCATCGCCGCGACGCCGGGCGCCGAGCACGGCCGCAATATCCTTGGCCTGGGAAGGTTTTTCACAGAGGTACAGCCGCATGACCACCATCGATGTTCAGTGTACGAGAGGTGCACAGAATGGCGGTTGACGGGCGAGGGATCAATCTTTATCTGTATGGATGTACAGCGGATGAGTTTCCGTTCGTTGCCCTGAGCCACTGCCGTTGGGCCGAGCCCGTCACCGAAGGGCGTGGAGTGAAGCTTCCGTTCGGCTGTGAAGCGTTCGTGCAGGCGTAACTTGGGTTATACCTGATAGCTGGTGATGCAGGTTTTGACCACGCCAAGCTGCCCTTTATGAGGATGCTCGCCCCCCGCGGGTACAAGCTTTCGCACCGATTGAGTCAAGTCTTCCAAGAGGAATCCACTCCATGTCAACTCCCCCCGCTGTCATTACCATTGCTGAACAACCGGGCTGCCTTCTGGTGAAATTCCACGGCATCCAGGTGGCCGCGTCCTCGCGCGCGCTGGTGCTGCTGGAGGCCAATTACCCGCCGGTGTATTACGTCCCGCGCGAAGACATCGACGAGAAGTACTTCGCCCGCACCGATCACACCAGTTATTGCCCGTACAAGGGCGACGCCAGCTATTTCAGCCTGCAGGTTCCCGGGCATGAGGGGGCCAACGCGGTGTGGAGTTACGAGAAGCCCAAGGTGTCGGTGGCGCAGATCAAGGATTACGTCGCGTTCTACCCGAATCAGGTTAAGTTCGAATTGCTGGACGCCGAGGTCTGATAAAACGCCAGTTAAACCAGGTCCGATAGCCGCTGTGCCTGGACCAAGGTGGTTTCGTCGATCTGATCGATCGACGTCACCCCGGTCAAGGTCATGGCCACGCGCATTTCCCTGGCAAAGATATCCAGCATGTTTTCCACTCCGCGTTGACCGTCGGCGGCCAGCGCGTAGGCCATTGATCGTCCCAGCAGGACGCCTTTGGCACCCAGCGCGAGCATGCGCACCACGTCCAGTCCCGAACGAATGCCCGAGTCAACCAGCACGGTCAGGTCATTCGCCACGGCTTGCACGATCGGCGGCAATGCCCGGGCGGTCGAGAGCACGCCGTCCAGTTGGCGGCCGCCATGGTTCGACACGACGATGCCATCAGCCCCGAAGCTGACCGCGTCCCTGGCATCCTGGGGATCGAGGATGCCCTTGATGATCATCGGTCCTTGCCAGAAATCGCGTATCCACTCCAGGTCACTCCAGCTGATCGACGGGTCGAAATTATTCGCCAGCCAGCCCATGTAATCCTCCAGGGTCACGGCCTTGCCGAGGTATCTGGAAATGTTGCAGATCATGGGGACGGCCCATGAGGCCGACGTTGAAAGCCCAGTCGGGCCGGGTCATGGCTTGCAGCATGCGCCGTGACGAAGCATACGGGCCGGACATCCCTGAATGCGCATCGCGATAACGCGCGCCGGGCGTGGGCATGTCCACGGTGAACACCAGGTTCTTTACGCCGGCCGCCTTGGCTCGCTCGAGGGCGTTTTTCATGAAACCGCGGTCCTTGAGCACGTACAGCTGAAACCAGATCGGTTGCTGGCTCTGGGCGACGACTTCCTCGATCGAACACACCGATACCGTCGAAAGGCACAAGGGGATGCCTTTGTTTTGCGCAGCCCTGACGGCCTGGACTTCACCCCGTCGGGCAAACATGCCCGTCAGGCCGACCGGCGCCAACACGATTGGCATTGCGAGTTTCTGTTCGAACAGGGTGGTCTCCAGGCTCAGGGTCTCGACGTTTTTCAGGATCCGCTGGCGCAGGCTGATGCCGCTAAGATCGGCGCTGTTGGCGCGCAACGTATGCTCCGCATAGGCCCCGCCGTCGATGTAATCGAACAAAAAGCGCGGGAGTTTGCGCCGCGCCGCCTCGCGATAGTCGGATGCAGATGAAATGATCATGAAGACGCTGCCTCGGTCTGGTGATTGCGATGACCCATGTGCTCAGGTTACCGAAATACTCTTCAGTTAAACGAAAACCGACCACTGTAGGAGCGAGCTTGCTCGCGAAAAAACGTCAACGATAACGCGTTAAGCCTGGTTAAACGCGGTGTCTATGCGTTTTTCGCGAGCAAGCTCGCTCCAGCAAAAGCCTTAACTGGATAGCATTACCCGCGTGTGCGGGGCGTTTTTTCGTCTGCTGTCAGTTGGTGTCCAGGTCGACGTTTTTCGTCTCACGCAAACAGATCAAGCCGACCACCAGGCTCACCCCGGTGATCAGCACCGGGTACCAGAGTCCGTAAAAAATATCCCCGGTGTACACCACCAGCGCAAACGACACCGTCGGCAGGAAGCCACCGAACCAGCCGTTGCCGATGTGATAGGGCAGGGACATCGAGGTGTAGCGAATCCGCGTCGGGAACAGCTCGACCATCAACGCTGCCAGCGGGCCGTAGCACATGGCGGAGATGATGATCAGCCCGACGATCAATGCCACGATCATCGGTTTGTTGATCAGCTGGGTGTCTGCCTGTGACGGATAACCGGCCAGGGTGATCGCACCGCGCAGGGCGGCTTCGTCATAGCCATCGATCTTCACGTCGCCGACGCTGACCTGCACGGCGCTGCCAGCGGGGGCTGCGGCGCTGCTGTAGGGCAGCCCTTGCTTGACGAGGAAGGTCTTGACCTTGTCGCATGGGCTGTCGAATTTCGCTTTGCCCACTGGATCGAACTGGAAGGTGCAGGTGGCCGGGTCGGCCAGCACGGTGATCGGCGCCTGTTGGCTGGCCAGGTCAATGGCCGGGTTGGCATAGTGCGCCAGGGATTTGAAGATCGGGAAGTACAGGACCGTGGCCAGCAGCAGTCCAAGCATCAGCACCGGTTTGCGCCCGACCTTGTCCGACAGCCAGCCGAAGAAGATGAAGAACGGCGCGCCGATGATCACGCTGATGATCAGCAGGCTGTTGGCCAGGGCCGGGTCCATTTTCAGGAACTGGGTGAGGAAGAACAGCACATAGAATTGTGCCGCATAGAAGGTGACGGCCTGACCGGCGTTGATGCTGAACAGGGCAATCAGCACCACCTTGAGGTTCTCCCATTTGCCGAAGGAATCACGAATCGGCTGCTTGCAGAGCTTGCCTTCCTCTTTCATTTTCACGAATGAGGGGGACTCGTGCAGACTCAGGCGAATCCAGGTGGAAATCCCCAGCAGCACGATGGAAAACAGGAACGGAATCCGCCAGCCCCAGACTTCAAACTGGTCGCCGGTGAAATAGCGGCAACCCAGTACCACCAGCAGCGACAGCAGCAGGCCGAGGGTTGCGGTGGACTGGATCCAGCTGGTGTGGAAGCCGCGCTTGCCGATCGGTGCGTGTTCCGCCACGTAGGTAGCCGCCCCCCCATATTCACCGCCCAGGGCCAGGCCCTGGAGCATGCGCAGCACCACCAGGATGATGGGCGCGGCAATGCCGATACTGGCGTAGGTGGGCAACAGGCCGACGCAGAAGGTCGCCACGCCCATCAGCACGATCGTCGCCAGGAAGGTGTACTTGCGCCCGATCATGTCGCCCAGTCGGCCGAACACCAGCGCGCCGAACGGCCGCACGATGAAGCCTGCCGCGAAGGCCATCAGGGCAAAGATGAACGCCGTGGTGTCATTGACCCCCGAGAAAAACTGCTTGCTGATCACTGCGGCGAGCGCGCCGTAGAGGAAAAAGTCGTACCACTCGAAGACCGTTCCAAGTGACGAGGCGAAGATGACCTTGCGGGTGTCGTGACCGATCTCGGCGCGGCCCACGGTCTCCAGCGGCTGAACATGTTCTGACATATCGGTATCCCTTACAGTGATTGTTTTTTTTGTTCCACTGTCGGCGCCTGCCTTGTGGGCGGGTGCCGGTACTTCGATGTAGGTAGTGCGTGCAGGCCCCGCCGCCGTAGGAGCTGCCGAAGGCTGCGATCTTTTGATGTTGCTTTTCAAGATCAAAAGATCGCAGCCTCCGGCAGCTCCTACGGGGGGGCGCGGGGGTTTCAGGTGGTGGTGACCCGTTCCTTTAGCGTGGTGGTGCTCCTTAAGGTTGGATTGAGGATCAATTCAGCGGCCTTTTCCGCAATCATCAGCGTAGGCGAACAGGTGTTGCCCGAGGTAATACTTGGCATGATCGAAGCGTCGGCAATCCGCAGACCGGGGATGCCGTGGACTTTGAGCTGCGCGTCGACCACCGCGTCCCGATCGTTGCCCATGCGGCAGGTACCCACCGGGTGAAAAATCGTCGTGCCGATGCGCGCGGCCGCTTCGTGCAGTTCTTCCTCGCTTTGCAAACTGTCCCCGGGCAGATATTCCACCGGGTTGAAGCGGGCGAGGGCGGGTGCCGACACGATGCGCCGGGTCAGGCGAATGGCATCCGCCGCGACCCGCAGGTCTTGCGGATGACTCAGGTAGTTGGGCTGGATCAGTGGCGCGTCCTGGGCATTCGCGCTGCGGATTTCCACGCGACCACGACTTTGGGGGCGCAAATCACACACCGACGCAGTGAAGGCGGGAAAGGCATGCAACGGCTCGCCGAAGCGCTCCAGCGACAGCGGCTGCACGTGGTACTCGAGGTTGGCCGAGGTTTGCTCCGGCCCCGACCGGGCAAAAGCGCCCAACTGGCTCGGCGCCATCGACAGCGGCCCGCTGCGGTTGTAAAGGTAACGCAGGCCCATGCCCATCTTGCCCCACACGCTGCCGGCGATCTGGTTCAGGGTGCGGGCATTTTCCAGCTTGTAGATCAGCCGCAGTTGCAGGTGATCCTGCAGGTTGCCGCCAACCCCCGCTAGTTCATGGGCCACACCGATGCCGAGTGATTGCAGGAGTGGGCGAGGGCCGATGCCCGAGCGTTGCAGGATACTTGGCGAGCCAACGGCGCCTGCGCACAGGATGATCTCCTGGCGAGCCCTGAAGGTTCTCGGTTGGCCCTGGCAGCGGCTGATGACCGCCGAGGCGCGGCCATTGTCCAGTTGTACGCGATCAACTTCGACGTCAGTCAGTACCGTGAGATTGGGCCGGTGCCGCACGGGCTTGAGAAACGCCTTGGCCGCATTCCAGCGAACCCCGGCTTTCTGGTTGACCTGGAAATACCCGCAGCCTTCGTTGTCGCCCTGGTTGAAGTCATCGACGCTGGCAATTCCGCTCTGTTCGGCGGCGCTACGGAATGCGTCCAGAATCGGCCAGGACAGGCGCTGGCGTTCGATCCGCCATTCCCCGGCAGCGCCATGAAACTGCGAGTCGCCGGCAAAGTGGTCTTCACTTTTCCTGAACAGGGGCAACACCTGGTCCCAACCCCAGCCGGGGTTGCCGTCGGCGGCCCAGTTGTCGTAATCGCCCGCCTGGCCGCGCATGTAGATCATGCCGTTGATCGAGGAGCAGCCGCCCAGCACCTTGCCCCGTGGATAGCTCAGGGCGCGCCCTTGCAGCCCGGCTTGCGCTTCGGTCTTGAAGCACCAGTCGGTACGCGGGTTGCCGATGCAGAACAGGTAACCCACCGGAATGTGAATCCACGCATAGTTATCGCGACCGCCCGCTTCGAGCAGCAACACCCGATGCTGCGGGTTGGCCGAGAGTCTATTGGCCAGCAAACAACCGGCCGGACCGGCCCCGACCACTACATAGTCGTATTCATCAAGGGAAGTCGGCATCCCTGACCTCGTATTGTTGTTCTTGTTGTCAGTCATCCTAGTTGTTAGCTTTCGTTTAAAGAATGTTAATTTTTGCGCAGCCGCTGTGCGTTTTTAAACAGTGCGGCCTTGGGGACGATCGATGTTCGACTGGAATGACCTGCGGTTTTTTCTTGAACTTCAGCGCAGCGGGCGCTTGCTCACCGCCGCGCGTCGTTTGAACACCACCCATGCCACCGTCGCCCGGCATATCGAAGCCATCGAAAAAAGCCTGGGGACCGCGCTGTTCGTCCAGCATGCCCAGGGTTACCAGATGACGCCTGCTGGCGAAGCGCTGCTCAAACACGCCGAGGCCATGGAAAACGTCGCGTTGCTGGCCCAGGAAGAAATGACCCAATCGACGGCGCCCCTCGGCAAGATCCGCGTGGGGGTCACCGAGGGGCTGGGCATCATGTTTCTCGCCAGCCGCATGAGCGACCTCTTCGAGCGTTACCCCGGTCTGGAAGTGGAGCTGGTCGCGGTGCCGCGTTTTGTCAGCATCCTCAACCGCGAAGCCGAAATCAGCATCCACCTGGAACGGCCGGCGGCCGACATGCTGGTCACCCGCAAGCTCACGGACTACCGCCTGGCGCTCTATGCCAGCCAGGATTACCTGGATCGTGCGCCCCCGCTGCGCAGCCGCGAAGACCTCGGCCGGCATGCGTGGATCGGCTATGTCGACGACCTGCTGTTCAGCCAGGAACTGATGTTTCTCAACAGTTTCTGCCGCAACCCCCAGGTGGTGTTCCACAGCACCAGCGTCATCGCCCAGCAGCAGGCGGCCCGCTCGGGGCTGGGGATCGCGGTGCTGCCGTGCTACATGGCCAGTGCCGACCCGGGGTTGGTGGCGCTACTGCCGGATGAAAGCCTTCTGCGCAGCTACTGGATCAGCACCCGCCGCGAGTTGCACAAGTCGGTGCGGCTGCGGGTGTTGTGGGACTACGTGGTGGCGTTGTGTGAGAGCGAGCAGGGCCTGTTGCTGGGCACGGATCAAGCTGCACTGTAGGAGCGAGCTTGCTCGCGATGGTCTAAAGGTCGCGGCGGGTAACCTGTTGCCCCGCCTTATCGTGTACCTCCATCGCGAACAAGGGATTGGTGTTTCACGGCAGGATCTCGAAGGCCGTTGTGGCCAACCGCTCGCCGTTCACCATCACATGCACCGCGTGCTTGCCCGCGTAATGGCGGCGGGTGGTGAGCTCCTTGATCTGCTGGCTGCGCGCTACTCGTTCGCAAGCCTTGCCCGGCAGGGTCAGCGCCTTGAGCTTGAACACCTTCGCCGAGGTGCTGCCATTGCCCTTGACGTAGTCGATCGCATAATCGATCACCAGCCGCTGGCCGTGCTCGACCGTGGATTGCACGGCAAACGACAGAGTGATCTTCTCACCAAGCGTAATGACTGGCGGCTCAACCCGAACGTCCGTGATCTGGACCTCGGCCTTGCCGCCTGCGCCGATGATCGCCAGCGCCCGTCGATTGCCTTGCTTGATCAGGCTGCGCAGGGCGTGTTTGGCGATCCAGGCAGTGTGCCGGTTCTCCAGCGCCCAGCCCTCGATCAGGTCCAGCACCCAGTCGGGATGCTCCTTGGTGATGTCGTTCAAATGATTGGCCACGGACTTGCGCACGTACAGGCTGTCGTCGGCCTTGAGGTTGTCGAGGATCGCCGCGGCCAGGCCCGGATCAGCCTGAATCCGCTCCAGCCGGAAAGACCAGGGCAGTCGCGGCCGGCTGCCTTCGCTCGCCAGGCGGCGGACGTGTTCGTTGTCATCCAGCGACCACTGGTGCATGACCGCCAGGGTGCGCTCGAAATCGCTGCGCAGGAAATATCGGATTGCAAACTCCGATGAACCGAACGTGGTGAAGTATTTGAGGGCGGCCATCGACTCTTCGAACGCATGGCTGCCGTAGGTCGCGACATAATGCGGCAATGAAATGCTGACGAAACCGCTGTTCAACCGAGGCGCCAAGGCCCGCAGCACGCCGAGGGTTTCCTCGTAGCTCAACGGCAGCACCGCATACAGGCAGTCACTGACCCGGGCCATTCGCTGCATGATCGACAATTCGGCGAGGCCTTCGTTGGCCATCTTCATGAATGCCTTGGCATTGAACTCGGGATACACCGCGCTCATCTCGGTCGCGATGTGCCGGAGGCGCTCGGCGTTGAAGATTTCCTTGAGCGCAGGAGCGGGTTGATCAGCAGCCATTGTGGGTTCCTTTGAATTCATTACTTATCTGAATCTGCCGCGGCATCGTTCATCGTCGAGACGCCACCCGGAGCAACCAGAGGCGGCGCAGACAATGCACTGCTCCCATGTGGGAGCGAGCCTGCTCGCGATGGCGGTCTTCCACACAACAACAACTCAAACCTTACCCAATTTCTCCTCCTCCAGCTGATCCGACTCAAACAGCTTCGCCAATTCCGCCCTGGCTTCCTGCGCCGTCTGCAGCACTTTGGCCTCATCGTCATAAATCGCATGCTGGGCTTCCAGCACCTGTTCATCGTGATGCTTGAAGCGTTTGATGCGGGCGTCGGCCTGGGCCTGGGTCAGGCCCAACCCTACCAGCGTGCGGCGGCTCATTTCCAGGCTCGAATAGTAGGTTTCCCGAATCGCCTCGGCTCCCAGGTCCACCAGGCGGTGCACATGCTGGCGGTTACGGGCGCGGGCGATGATCTTGATGTGCGGGTAGAGCTTGTGCACCACCTCGGCAGTCTTGATGTTGGCGTCGGGGTCATCGGTTGCAATCACAAAATACTCCGCCTGCTCGACCTTGGCGGCGCTGAGGATTTCCGGGCGCATTGGATCGCCGTAGAACACCGGCACGCCGCCAAAACTGCGAGACAATTCGATGGTTTCCACTGACGTGTCGAGGGCGACGAACTTGATGTTCTGCGCCCGCAGGATCCGCGCGACGATCTGCCCCATGCGGCCCATGCCGGCGATCACCACTCGCGGGGCGTCGGTGTCGATCTCACGAAACTTCTCCGGCACCACCACCGGCTGCACCTTCGGGCTCACCAGGCGTGCGCACACCAGCAACAGCAGCGGGGTCACGGCCATGGACAAGGTGATGGTCAACACCAGCAAATCGTAAAGGCGCGGCTCGAACAGGCCCTGGTCGCGGCCGATCTTGAACACGACAAAAGCGAATTCACCGCCCGCCGCCAGCACGATACCCAGGCGAATCGCACTGACCTTGCCCAGGCCGCCGGCCAGCCGCCCGACAACAAACAGCAGCGGCAACTTGATGGCGATCAGCAACAGGGTCAGGCCCAGCACGGTGATCGGTGCACTCAGCAGCAGGCTCAGGTTGGCGCCCATGCCGACGCTGATGAAAAACAGGCCCAACAGCAAACCCTTGAACGGTTCGATCTGCGCTTCCAGTTCATGACGGTACTCGGAGTCCGCCAGCAGCAGCCCGGCGAGAAACGCCCCCAGGGCCATCGACACGCCCACCAGGTCCATCAGCCACGCCGTGCCGATCACCACCAGCAACGCGGTGGCGGTGGACACTTCCGGCAGCCCCGTCCTGGCCACCACGCGAAACACCGGCCGCAACAGGTAGCGCCCGCCGATCACCACCACGGCGATACTGCCGAGCACCCGCAACCCATGATTGACATCTTCGGCTGCAGTGGAGGTGTGGTCGCCTCCCGCCAGCAGCGGCACCATGGCGATCAGCGGGATCGCCGCGATGTCCTGGAACAGCAGGATCGCAAAGGCCAGTCGGCCGTGGGGGCTGGTCAGTTCCTTGCGCTCGGCGAGACTCTGCAGGCCGAAGGCGGTGGAGGACAGGGCGAGGCCCAGACCCAGCACGATGGCACTGTTGAGCGGCTGGCCGAACATGAACAAGGCGGTCAAGCCAATCACCGACCCGGTCAGCAGGACCTGTGCAAGGCCGACGCCAAACACGGATTTGCGCATCACCCACAACCGTCTCGGTGATAACTCCAGGCCAATGATGAACAACAGCAACACCACGCCGAGCTCGGAAATATGGCTGACGCTCTGTGGATTGCCGATCAGGCCCAGCACCGACGGGCCAATGATCACTCCCGCAAACAGATAGCCCAGCACCGCGCCCAGTTGCAGGCGCTTGGCCAGGGGCACGGTCAGCACCGCCGCAAACAGAAAGACGACAGCGGCTTGCAACAGGTTGCCTTCATGGGGCATGGCTTACTCCAGAACTCGGTACGGCGGGGGCGACAAGGATAAAGCCTGTAACCGGATGCGTCAGCCATGGGCCGGCATGATTGTATGAATGCAGCCTGTTTGCCGGCCTTGGCGAATCGTTGCGTCGTGAGTGAATGATTTTCTCCGCCCGTAGTCGGAGTTCAGGTATTACGACATTTCTGGAGGATCAACCATGAACAGCAAAACCCTCATCGCCGCCCTGGCCATTGCCGCCGGCGTTGCCGGAATCAGTCCCATCGTTCAAGCGGCTGACCCACCTGAAAAAACCGTGCAGCCAAGTGCTACCAATACCCGTGAACTGAATGTCAATGACCGCGCCCCGGATATCTATCAGCGCCCTGAAAAAGCGCTGAAAAACTGGAAAGCTAAAGGCCTGAAAGCCCCTGTAGAGCAAGCTCAGTGGGTGCAGGTGCATGACAAGTACATGATGGTGATGATCACCAACGGTACGATCGTCGATATCACGCCGGTGGAAAAATAAACGCCCGGTCATGCGGTGAAGCTTCGGCAATGCGGGATAAAGGCTGCGTCTGAAGCCCCTTGCCAGGCAACCGGAGGTTGAGTTGCCAGCCTTCGGCTGACTTAAAACACTTCGCCCTTGTCCCACAGATGTACCAGATCTCCAGGTGCCTGGTCTTCAGGCACTTTCATCACCATCCGGTCATCCTGCTCGCCGCTACGATAGAGCACTTCGATTTCATAAAAGCGCTGATCACCCTGGCCTGCTGCCTGTTCGGTGTAGGGCAGGCAGCCTTCCAGCACGCTGCAGATGCGAGAGCGCTGCTCGATGTCGCATTGCGCGAATTCGATGCTGCGCGGGCGTGTCAGGGCATGGATGGCGGCGACGCCGCCCTGGCGGGAAAGGTGGACGACTGCATCATCGCCCAAGGTTGGCAGGGTTTTCATAATGACTCCCGATTCTGTTCTACACCCACATCAGCCCAGGCTTGCGCCACCGCGGACTGTTCGTCCGGGCCAAAGCGCTTGAGCGCCTGCTCAATGGTCAGCGCGGCAAACTCACTGAATGACGCTTGCGTGCCCAGACGCGGGTCGCACAACGTGTCGTACCAGATATGGCCGGCTTTCTGCCAGGCGAATCCGCCCAGCGCCTGGGCCGCCAGGTAAAACGCCCGGTTGGGGATGCCGGAATTGATGTGCACGCCGCCATTGTCTTCCTCGGTGACGACAAAATTGCGCATGTGCCCGGGTTGCGGGTCTTTGCCGAGCAGCGGGTCGTCGTAAGCGGTGCCGGGGTGGGCCATTGAGCGCAGGCCGTCGCCCTTGATCTGTGGCGCGAGCAGGTCGGCGCCGATCAACCAGTCAGCCTCTTCGGCGGTCTGGCCCAGTACATGCTGCTTGATCAATACACCGAACACGTCCGATATCGATTCATTCAGCGCCCCGGACTGATCGGCGTAAAGGAGCCCGGCTTCACTTTCGATCACGCCGTGGGTCAATTCGTGGCCGATTACATCCAGGGAGCGAGTGAAGCGCTCGAAGATTTCGCCATCGCCGTCGCCGAACACCATCTGCGTACCGTTCCAGAACGCATTCTCGTACTCCTGCCCGTAATGCACGCTGCCAATGAGGGCAAAACCCTGATTGTCGATCGAGTCGCGGCCATGCACTTTCCAGAAGAAATCATAGCTGGCCCCCAAGGCGTCATACGCTTCGTCGACCGCTGGGTCGCCCGTCGCCGACTGGCCCTCAACACGTACTGGCATCCCCGGCAGGAGCATCTTGCCCCTGGGTGTCATGGATACTGCGCTCGGCCAAGCCGGGCCGAGTGGACGGTGGCAGCAAGGTGGTCGCAGGCGGGCGCGTCGGCGGGCGAGGAGTGTGGCGCAGCGTACGCACGTGGGTGAGGGTGCTCAGCGCACTGGAACGCTGCCGCTCGGAGCCGCGTCCAATGAAGCGGTTGAGGATATAGGGCGGAATGAAACTGTGCGGTGGGTCGGTCATCAGAGCGTCCTTTCCTGAGTACGGAGTCGATACTCATGTGGACGGACGGTTGCCGTTTCAGTTCCATGGATTGCCAACCACGCCGAATTCTGCGACAACGCCCTGATTAACCGCTAGCGAGCAAGATTCATGAACGACGAATTACAGATCATTGACCTGTTGCCAGGCGACGGCAAGGCGGCGGTCAAGGGCGCCCTGATCACCACTCAATACCGCGGCTGGCTGGAAGACGGCACGGAGTTTGATTCATCCTACAGCCGGGGCAAACCGTTTCAGTGCGTGATTGGCACGGGTCGAGTCATCAAGGGCTGGGATCAGGGAATCCTCGGCATGCAGGTGGGCGGCAAGCGTAAATTGCTGGTGCCGGCGCATTTGGCTTATGGCGAGCGGACCATGGGCGCGATTACGCCGAATTCGAACCTGATCTTCGAGATCGAATTGCTGGAAGTACTGACCCGGGACGATTGAGCGCTGGCCGCGTGTTCAACTCTGTAGGAGCTGCCGAGTGCAACGAGGCTGCGATCTTTTGACCTTCTCTGATCCCTCCAAAAATCGGACCAAGGGCTGTTTAACAACTTGAACCCCGACCAGCGACCCTATACTGTATATCCAAACAGTTAGCGGCGTGCCCCCCATGGAACTCATCGACAAACTCAGCATTCTCGCCGACGCCGCCAAATACGATGCGTCCTGCGCCAGCAGCGGTGCGCCCAAGCGCAGTTCCGAGGGCAAAAGCGGCCTCGGGGCGAGCAATGGCATGGGCATCTGTCACAGCTATACCCCCGACGGGCGCTGTGTGTCGTTGCTGAAGATCCTGCTGACCAATTTCTGCCTCTATGATTGCCAGTACTGCGTCAACCGCCGCTCCAGCGACGTGCCAAGGGCGCGGTTCACGCCGGAAGAAGTAGTGACGCTGACTATGGACTTCTATCGTCGTAACTGCGTCAGTGGGTTGTTCCTGAGCTCCGGGATCATCCGTTCGGCGGATTACACCATGGAGCAGTTGATTCGGGTGGCGCGGCTGTTGCGTGAAGAGCATGAGTTTCGCGGGTATATCCATCTCAAGACGATTCCCGAGGCCGATCCGGCGCTGATCGAGCAAGCGGGGCGCTATGCCGACCGGCTCAGCGTCAATATCGAGTTGCCCACGGACGCCAGCTTGCAAACCCTGGCACCGGAAAAACACATTGGCTCGATTAAAGGCGCGATGCAGACGATCTACACGGGCGTTCTAACCGTTCTCAACGAGCCGCGAGCGCCGAGGTTTGCGCCAGCCGGTCAGAGCACGCAGATGATCGTGGGCGCCGATGACACCGATGACAGCACCATTCTCCACAGCGCCCAGTCGCTGTACGGCAACTTCAAATTGCGCCGGGTCTATTATTCGGCGTTCAGTCCGATCCCCGACAGTCCGAAAAGCGTGCCCCTGGCCGCGCCGCCTTTGATGCGCGAGCACCGGTTGTACCAGGCTGACTTCCTGCTGCGTAGTTATGGCTACACCGCCGGGGAGCTGTTCAAAGGCCCGGGCCACCTGGCCTTGGACATCGACCCTAAATTGGCTTGGGCGCTGGAGAATCGGGATATTTTCCCACTGGACCTCAATCGTGCCGAGGCGTCCCTGATCTCGCGCATTCCCGGCATTGGCCTGCGCACGACCGAGCGTCTGGTGGAACTGCGTCGTCAGCGTCGCATCCGTTACGAAGACCTGGCGCGCATGCGCTGTGTGCTGGCCAAGGCCAAGCCGTTCTTCATCACCAGCGACTACCATCCGCAGCAAGCGGAAGTCACCAGCCATCTGCTGTATCAACAACTGCGCGACCGCCCGCAGCCGCAGCAAATGGGGTTGTGGGGATGATCAATCTCGATTGCGACGACTTGTTCGAGACCTGGCGCCTGCAAGCGCGCTGGCTCCTGAGCCATGAGGTTGATCCAAGCCTGGTGGCGTGGGCCAGCGAAGGCGTGCAGGACCTGTTCGCCAGCGATCACGCGCTGCCCGAATCACAGGGGCCGTTCCTGGCGCGCATTCCGCGAACGCTGCTCGACACCCTCGAACAAGCCGCCCGTTATCGCGGTGATCAGCGCTGGAGCCTGTTGTATGAGGTGCTGTGGCGAGTCAGTCATGGGGATCGCACTGCAATGATGTCCGGGGACAAGCTGGGCAGTGAATTACAGAGAAGAATCAAACAGGTACAGCGTGAGTCTCATCATTTACATGCATTTGTGCGATTCGTTGAATTGCCCGGCTGCGTCGGGCCGCAATATGTCGCCTGGCATGAGCCCGCCCACGACATTCTGCACAGTGCAAGCGAGCATTTCATTGGCCGCATGGGGCGCCATCGCTGGATGATTGCCACGCCCAGGGATGGGGTCTATTACGATGGCGAGCAGTTGAACTACCTGCGTCAATGCCCGGTGCAATGGCAGCAGATGGCGCAGAACGTAGACGATCCGCACGGTGACATGTGGCTGACCTACTACAGCCATATTTTCAACCCGGCGCGGTTGAACCCCAAGGTCATGGAAGGGCACTTGCCCGCCCGATTCTGGAAGAACCTGCCGGAGGGGGCGTTGATCCCGGGGTTGATCACCCAGGCCCGTACGGGCAAGCAGCAGGATGGCCAGGCCAGCGGGATCAAGGGGCGCCAGGGCAAGCGGATTGGTCAAACCAACATTGAGTCTTCCCGTGGAACCCGGTAAGAGCCCCGCAGGAGCTGGGTAGGAGCTGACGAGTGAAACGAGGCTGCGATCTTTTGATCTTGTTTTTGAAAAAGCCAGATCAAAAGATCGCAGCCTCGTTTCACTCGTCAGCTCCTACAGACCTATCCGATTCTGTTATACCCCAGGCAAAAAAAAGCCCCCCACTGCAGCAGCAATAGAGGGCCAGGGTGTCGCGAGCGTCAGGTCAGACCTTGACGATCCAGCCAGCGGGCGCTTCGATATCGCCGGTTTGTACACCCGTCAGCTCCTTGTAGAGCTTCTGGGTAACCGGGCCAACCTCGGTTTCGCTGTGGAACACGTGCAGATGATCGTTGTAGCTGATGCCGCCGATCGGCGTGATGACCGCAGCAGTACCGCAAGCACCGGCTTCCTTGAAGTCCGACAGCTTGTCGATCAATACGTCGCCTTCAATCACTTCCAGGCCCAAGCGCGATTTGGCCAGCTCGATCAGCGACAGACGGGTGATGCCCGGCAGCACCGACGGCGAGTTCGGCGTGACGAACTTGTTGTCGTGGGTGATCCCGAAGAAGTTGGCCGAGCCGACTTCTTCGATTTTCGTGTGGGTCATCGGATCCAGGTAGATGCAGTCGGCGAAGTGGGCTTTCTTCGCCTGGGAACCTGGCATCAGGCTGGCCGCGTAGTTGCCACCGACCTTGGCCGCACCGGTGCCTTGCGGGGCCGCGCGGTCATAGCTGGAGATCAGGAAGTTATGCGGCGTCAGGCCACCCTTGAAGTAGGCACCGACCGGAATGCAGAAAATCGAGAAGATAAACTCCGGCGCAGTACGCACGCCGATGTTGTCACCTACGCCGATCACGAACGGGCGCAGGTACAGCGCGCCACCGGTACCGTAAGGCGGGATGAAACGCTCGTTGGCACGAACCACTTCCTTGCAGGCTTCGATGAACTGCTCGGTTTCGACGAACGGCATCAGCAGGCGCGCACAGCTGCGTTGCATGCGCAGGGCATTCTGGTCAGGGCGGAACAGGTTGATCGAGCCATCCTTGCAACGATAGGCCTTCATGCCTTCGAAGCATTGCTGGCCATAGTGAAGGGCCGTGGAGCCTTCGCTGATGTGCAGCACGTTGTCTTCGGTCAGGGTGCCTTTGTCCCACTCGCCGTTACGCCAGTACGAGAGATAGCGCTTGTCTGTCTTGATGTAATCAAAACCCAGCTTGTCCCAATTGATGCTTTCGTTACCCATGACACCCTCTATCACTGAACAACCGCCAAAGCGGTTCAAGGCTTCTGACGTTTTTTGGATGGGGACAACAATACTTCATTCCGGGCCTGTTTCGCAGCCCGGACTATCGGATGACAGGCAGATAAATCGAGTTGGCCTCAAGAAATCGCCAGCGGGCTAGCTTTCACAGGGGAACGCGTTCCAAATGTGGGAGCTAGCTTGTTGGCGATGGGGCCATTTCTGCCGCCATCCATTGTTCTGAACTACAGATGCAACGCATGCCCCAGAGCACGCAACGCCGCTTCCTGCACCGCCTCCCCCAAGGTCGGGTGCGCATGGATGGTGCCGGCAATGTCTTCCAGGCGAGCGCCCATTTCCAGGCTCTGGCCGAACGCTGTCGATAACTCCGAAACCCCGACGCCGACCGCCTGCCAGCCGACAATCACATGATTGTCCCGACGCGCCACGACCCGCACGAAGCCGCTTTTCGATTCCAGGGTCATTGCCCGGCCATTGGCCGCGAACGGGAAGCTGGAAACGATACAGTCCAGCCCGGCAGCCTTGGCGTCGTCCGGGGTCTTGCCGACCACCACCAGCTCCGGGTCGGTGAAGCACACGGCAGCAATGGCGGTCGGGTTGAACTCGCGGGATTTGCCGCTGATCAGCTCGGCGACCATTTCGCCCTGGGCCATGGCGCGGTGCGCGAGCATTGGTTCGCCACTCAGGTCGCCGATGGCGTACACGTTGCGCGTGCTGGTCTGGCAGCGGCCGTCGATTTTGATCGCTGCACCGTTCATGTCCAGGTTCAGGGCCTCAAGGTTCCAGCCCTGGGTGTTGGGTTTGCGACCGACGGCCACCAGCACCTGATCCATTTCCAGATTCAGCGTGTCGCCCCCCGGCTCAAGAACCTGGAGGGTATTGCTAGAAGAATCAAAGCCTTGGACGCTATGCTTCAAGTAAAGCTTCACGCCCAGCTTTTTCAGCTCGTCATGCACAGGCTGGGTCAGCTCGGCATCGTAAGCCGGCAGAATGCGCTCCTGCGCCTCGACCACGCTCACGTCAGCGCCCAGTTTGCGATAGGCAATCCCCAGCTCCAGGCCGATATAACCTCCGCCAACGACGATCAGGCGCTTG
Organism: Pseudomonas sp. 65/3-MNA-CIBAN-0223; assembly: GCF_040310425.1. Lineage (NCBI taxonomy): Bacteria > Pseudomonadati > Pseudomonadota > Gammaproteobacteria > Pseudomonadales > Pseudomonadaceae > Pseudomonas > Pseudomonas sp. 65/3-MNA-CIBAN-0223. The sequence continues at coordinate 19,783 of NZ_JBEOPV010000012.1, read as the reverse complement.
GGCACCGAGGTCGGCGCCAGGGCTTCAGTCGAGCTGATGATCGGACCGCCAATCGGCAGCATCGGCAGGTTCACGGTTGTGGAGCCGGTGGCCAGCACCAGATGCTCGCACTGGATTCGCGTGTCGCCGACCTCGACGGTTTTGCCGTCGATGACCTTGGCCCAGCCCTGAATGACCTGGACCTTGTGCTTTTTCAGCAACGCGGCAACGCCAGTGGTCAGGCGATCAACGATACCGTCCTTCCACTCGACGCTCTTGCCGATGTCCAGGGTGGGGGCCGCCACGCTTATCCCCAAGGCCGAGTGCTGGCTGTGGTGGCGAGTCTGGTGAAACTGCTCGGCGACGTGAATCAGTGCCTTGGACGGAATGCAGCCAATGTTCAGGCAGGTGCCGCCCAGGGATTGGCCTTCCACCAGGATGGTCGGGATGCCCAACTGGCCGGCACGGATCGCGGTCACGTAACCGCCAGGGCCGCCGCCGATGATCAGCAGCGTGGTGTTCAAAGTCTGATGCATGACCTACTCCACAAACAGGGTGGCGGGTTGTTCGAGCAAGCCGCGAACGGCCTGGATAAACTGCGCCGCGTCCATGCCATCGACCACGCGGTGATCGAAGGAGCTGGAGAGGTTCATCATCTTGCGGATCACGATCTGGCCTTTGACGACCATCGGGCGCTCGACGATTTTGTTCACGCCGACAATGGCCACTTCCGGCAGGTTCAGCACCGGCGTGCTGACGATACCGCCCAACGCGCCAAGGCTGGTCAGGGTAATGCTCGAGCCGGACAGCTCGTCGCGGCTGGCCTTGCCATTACGTGCAGCGCTGGCCAGGCGCGAGATTTCTGCGGCGTTGTCCCACAGGCTGCGGGCTTCGGCGTGACGCACCACCGGCACCATCAAGCCGATGTCGGCCTGGGTGGCGATGCCGACATGCACGGCACCAAGGCGGGTGATGACCTGGGCTTCGTCGTCGTAGCGGGCGTTGATCTGGGGGAAATCACGCAGGGCAACCACCAGGGCGCGGACCAGGAACGGCAGCAGGGTCAGCTTGCCGCGGGTCGCGCCGTGTTTTTCGTTCAGGTGCACGCGAAGTTCTTCCACGGCCGTGACGTCGATTTCCTCGACATAACTGAAATGGGCGGCGCGCTGGGTGGCGTCCTGCATGCGCTGGGCAATCTTGCGGCGCATGCCGATCACCGGGATTTGCTCTTCGTCGTTACGCGGCGCGTACGCGGCGGTGACGCTCGATGCGCTCGACTGACCTTGCGCCAGGTAGGCGTCGAGGTCTTCGTGCAGCACCCGACCGGCAGGGCCGGTGCCACGCACCAGACGCAGCTGGATGCCCAGATCAAGCGCATGTTTGCGCACGGCCGGAGAGGCCAGCGGGCGTTCATCGGCCTCGCGAGCGACTATCGGGCCCTGGCAAACAGCTGCTCGTGGCGGCGCAGCGGCGACCGGTTTGTGTGCTACAGCGGCTTCGACTTTCGGTGCCGGTGCTTCTTTTACAGCGGCAACCACCGGCTGGGCCGACTCTTTGACGTTGCCGGCGCCTTCGACCTCAATGCTGATCAGGACGCTGCCGACCGCCATGACTTCCCCGGGCACGCCGCCCAGTGAAATCACCTTGCCATGAACCGGCGATGGAATATCAACCATCGCCTTGTCGGTCATGACATCGGCCAGCACCTGGTCCTCGACGACCAGGTCACCGACCTTGACGTGCCATACCGACAATTCCACTTCTGCAATGCCTTCGCCAATGTCCGGCATCTTGATAACGTGCGTGCCCATTCAGACCTCCATAACCCGATGCAAAGCCGCGCCCACTCGGGTCGGGCCAGGAAAATACGCCCACTCTTGCGCGTGCGGGTAGGGGGTGTCCCAACCGGTGACGCGCTCGATGGGCGCTTCCAGGTAGTGGAAGCAGTGTTCCTGCACCAGGGCGGCCAGTTCGGCGCCGAAACCGCAAGTGCGGGTCGCTTCGTGAACGATCACGCAACGTCCGGTCTTCTTCACCGATTTGACGATGGTTTCCAGGTCCAGCGGCCACAGGCTGCGCAGGTCGATGACTTCAGCGTCGATGCCGGTTTCTTCCGCGGCAACTTGCGACACATAGACCGTGGTGCCGTAGGTCAGGATGGTCACATCCTTGCCCGGACGCGCAATCGCGGCCACGTCCAGCGGTACGGTGTAGTAGCCATCCGGCACTTGCGCCGACGGGTGTTTCGACCAAGGGGTTACGGGGCGGTCGTGATGCCCGTCGAACGGGCCGTTGTACAGGCGCTTAGGCTCCAGAAAGATCACCGGGTCATCGTTCTCGATTGACGCGATCAGCAGGCCCTTGGCGTCGTAGGGGTTGGACGGCATCACCGTGCGCAAGCCGCAAACCTGGGTGAACATCGCTTCGATGCTCTGGCTGTGGGTCTGGCCACCGTAGATGCCACCGCCGCAAGGCATGCGCAGGGTCATCGGAGCGGTGAATTCGCCCGCCGAGCGATAGCGCAGGCGCGCCGCTTCGGAAATGATCTGGTCGGAGGCCGGGTAAACGTAATCGGCAAACTGGATTTCTGCCACCGGACGCAGGCCATAGGCACCCATGCCGACGGCTACGCCGACGATGCCACTTTCGGAAATCGGCGCGTCGAACACCCGCGAGGTGCCGTATTTGGTCTGCAGGCCTTCGGTGCAACGGAACACGCCGCCGAAGTAGCCCACGTCCTGGCCGAAGACCACGACGTTGTCATCACGTTCAAGCATCACATCCATGGCCGAGCGCAGGGCCTGGATCATGGTCATGGTGGTCGTGGTCATGGCGGTTTCCAGCTCGATATTGTTGTTGTGATCGTTCATGTCAGATCCCCAACTCCTGACGCTGGCGCTTCAAGTGCTCCGGCATCTCTTTGTAGACATCCTCGAACATGGTCGCGGCGCTCGGAATCTGGCCTCCGGCGAGGGTGCCGTACTTCTCGGCTTCTTTCTGCGCGGCAATGACTTCGGCTTCCAGTTCGGCGCTGACGGCGACGTGTTCCTCTTCGGACCACTGGCCGATCTTGATCAGGTGCTGTTTGAGGCGCGCAATCGGGTCGCCCAACGGGAAGCAGCTCCAGTCGTCGGCAGGTCGGTATTTGGATGGATCATCGGAGGTGGAGTGCGGGCCGGCGCGGTAGGTGACCCATTCGATCATGGTTGGGCCAAGGTTGCGGCGGGCGCGTTCGGCGGCCCAGGCAGAAGCCGCGTAGACCGCGACGAAATCGTTGCCATCGACCCGCAGGGAGGCAATGCCGCAACCTACGCCACGACCGGCGAATGTCGTGGCTTCACCACCGGCAATCGCCTGGAAAGTCGAGATCGCCCACTGGTTGTTGACCACGTTGAGGATGACCGGTGCACGGTAGACGTGGGCGAAGGTGAGGGCGGTGTGGAAGTCCGACTCAGCGGTGGCGCCGTCGCCGATCCACGCCGAGGCGATTTTGGTGTCGCCCTTGATCGCCGAGGCCATGCCCCAACCCACGCCCTGTACGAACTGGGTGGCGAGGTTGCCGGAAATGGTGAAGAAGCCGTAATCCTTGACCGAGTACATGATCGGCAGTTGGCGTCCCTTGAGCGGGTCGCGCTCGTTGGACAGCAGCTGGCAGATCAGGTCCAACAGCGGCACGTTGCGCGCCATCAGGATGCTCTGCTGGCGATACGTCGGGAAGCACATGTCATCGACATTCAGCGCCAGGGCCTGGCCGCTGCCGATGGCTTCTTCGCCAAGGCTTTGCATGTAGAACGACATTTTCTTTTGACGCTGGGCAACCACCATGCGGTTGTCATAGATGCGCGTCTTGAGCATGGCGCGCATGCCTGTGCGCAGGATCTCGGACGGTACGCCTTCAGCCCATGGACCCAGGGCATTGCCCTGGTCGTCGAGCACGCGAATCAGGCCCTTGGCCAGGTCTGCGGTGTCGGCCGGTTCAACGTCGATTGGGGGTTTGCGCACCGTGCCGGCATCGGTCAGACGCAGGTAGGAGAAGTCGGTTTTGCAGCCTGGGCGACCCGAAGGTTCGGGCACGTGCAGGCGCAGCGGTTCGTACGCTTGATTCATGGCTTCTACGCTCGATCTTGTGAATTTCTTGTAGTGAGCTGACGGTCATTCTTCTGTGGAAGAAATCTTGTCCTACAACAATCATAGGCCGGCTCAAGAAGAATATTTCTCTCTGTTTCGTTGCGCCGAAGATCATTTGAGGATAAAAAACCTGCATAAACATAAAAAACAGGTGATTTTGTCTCATGCGCAAACTGGACCGTACCGACATCGGCATTCTCAACAGCCTTCAGGAGAATGCGCGCATCACCAACGCCGACCTCGCGCGCTCGGTCAACCTGTCGCCCACCCCGTGCTTTAACCGGGTCAAGGCGATGGAAGAATTGGGCCTGATTCGCGAGCAGGTCACGCTGCTGGACGCCGAGCTGCTGGGGTTGCACGTCAACGTGTTCATTCACGTCAGCCTGGAAAAACAGGTGGAGGAGGCGTTGCAGCATTTCGAGGAGGCGATTTCCGATCGCCCGGAAGTGATGGAGTGCTACCTGATGGCCGGCGACCCGGACTATCTGATCCGGGTGCTGGTGCCGACCATTCAGTCGCTGGAGCGTTTCATGATGGATTTTCTGACCAAGGTGCCGGGGGTGGCGAACATCCGCTCCAGCTTTGCGCTCAAGCAGGTGCGCTATAAGACCGCGCTGCCGTTGCCGGCGAATGGGTTGACGCTGGCTACCTGAAGATCAAAAGATCAAAAGATCGCAGGCTGCGCCAGCTCCTACATTGAGCCTATGCGCCGCCTCAATCCCGTAGGAGCTGTCGAGAGAAACGAGGCTGCGATCTTTCGCAGTCAAAATGTATTCAGCGGGATTTTCAGGTAACTCACGCCATTGTCTTCAGCCGGCGGCAAATTCCCCGCCCGCACATTCACCTGAATCGCCGGCAGTAACAGGTTCGGCATGCCCAAACCGGCATCGCGCTGGTTGCGCATGGCCACAAACTCGCTTTCGTCGACGCCGTCACGCACATGAATATTGCTTCGGCGCTGCTCACCAACCGTGGTCACGCAGTTGGGCTCGCGGCCCTCTGGCGGGTAATCGTGGCAGACGTACAAATTTACGCCGGCCGGAAACGCCAGGAGCTTCTGGATGGAAGCGAACATCTGGTTCGCGTTTCCCCCTGGAAAGTCGCAGCGGGCGGTGCCTACGTCCGGCATGAACAGCGTATCGCCCGCCAGAATCAGCGTGCTGTCGATCAGATAGGCCATGTCCGCCGGGGTGTGCCCGGGCACGTGCAAGGCCGTCGCCTTGAGATTGCCGATCATGAATGACTCGTCCGGTGCAAACAGGTGATCGAACTGCGAGCCATCGACGGCAAACCCGGGCTCCAGGTTGAACAGGTGCTTGAATACGTCCTGGACCTTGCTGATCGACTGGCCAATCGCGATCTTGCCGCCCAGTTCGCGACGCAGGTAGGGCGCCGCTGACAGGTGATCGGCATGGGCGTGGGTTTCCAGCAACCACTGCACCTGCAATTGGTGAGTACGCACAAATGCACTGATGCGATCGGCCTGGACCGTACCGGTCCGACCGGCCGCCGCGTCGTAATCCAGCACCGGGTCGACGATGGCGCAGGCACTGCCATCGCCCTCGTGGATCACGTAGCTCCAGGTCGATGAGGCAGGGTCAAGAAAAGCTTCAATCAGGGCAGGCATGTTGGCCGGTTCTTTGTTGAACAAGCGGTCAGCGTAGATTCATTTGCCCCGGATTGGCCAGCCCCTGGCAATTGGGGGAAGGAAAAATCGCGCCCTGGCTCTATCCTGTACACCAGCGATACTGGGCGTTCCCGGCTTTTCATGGATTAAGATTTTTTATGCTACTGGCAATTTTTTTTGGTTGGGTGATGGGCCTGGTCCTTGGGTTGACCGGGGCGGGGGGCGGCATTCTGGCGGTGCCGGCGCTGGTATTGGGGCTGGGCCTGAGCATGACCCAGGCAGCGCCCATTGCCTTGTTTGCCGTGGGCAGTGCGGCCGCAGTGGGCGCCATTGACGGTCTGCGCCACGGGCTGGTGCGTTATCGCGCAGCGTTGCTCATTGCGCTGCTGGGGGCGATCTTTTCGCCGGTGGGGATTTTTTTCGCTCATCAGCTTCCGGAAAAGGCCCTGATGATGCTGTTCAGCCTGCTGATGATCATGGTCGCCTGGCGCATGCTGCGTCGCGAGCGCCAGGGCGAGGGGCCGAGCGACCACGGCCATGCCAACTGGGGCCAGAAAAACTGCATGCTCGACCAGCAGACCGGGCGCTTTTCCTGGACCGCCAAATGCACCGCGACCCTGGCCGCGTTGGGCGCAGTCACGGGAGTGGTGTCCGGCTTGCTTGGGGTAGGCGGCGGGTTTCTGATCGTCCCGGCGTTCAAGCAACTGACCGACGTGCAGATGCGCGGCATCGTCGCCACTTCCCTGATGGTGATCAGCCTGATCTCGGCCATCGGTGTGATCGGCGCTTTCCACGCGGGAGTGCGCATCGAAGGCCTGGGCGTGAGCTTCATTATCGCCAGCATCGTCGGCATGATCATCGGCCGGCGATTCTGTGCGCGGGTCCCGCCCCGGGCGCTGCAGGTCGGGTTCGCCAGCCTGTGCCTGGTCATCGCGGCCTGTATGTTGCTGCGCGCAAGCGTCTGAGCGTCTTACACCCTAAGTGGCGGGCCCAGGCGCGGGCCGGTCTTACGCCCAACTTGCCGCCTCACGCCAGCCAGTCCAAAGCACCTGCTGATCGCCCCAAAGGCAGCGTATGACGCCGCCGGTGCACTTTCGATAATCGCCTCCGACATCCAGTCCCCGCTGCGGAGCGCGTCATGCACAACAATAAGAATTTCAAGCATCGTTATTTGCCTGCCCTGATCGCCAGCCTGTCGGCCCTGGGCTTGAGCCCGATGGCCCAAGCCGAGATCGTGCTGTACGACAAGGACCAGACGACTTTTTCCACCGACGGCTACATCAACGCCTTTTACGTCAACAGTGATGTGGACCGCGAGGGCGAGCAGTACGACCGGCGCCAGTCGCGGGTCAAGATGGGCTTCCTGCCCAATTACCTGGGCTTCAACATGGGCAAGCAGATCGATGACCTGAAGCTCGGTGCGCGCGCTTCGTTCTGGGTAACCATCAACGACAGTCAAACCAATGGCACCGACACGGCCATCGACGTCCGCCAGTTCTACGGCACGGTCGCCAATCCCGAATGGGGCGAGGTGCTGATCGGCAAGGACTTCGGCCTGTTTGCCCGCTCCAACATCCTGCTCGACGAACTGCTCGCCGGTTACGGCCAGGTCAGCGATACCCTGGGCCTGGTGGACGGTGGCGGCGTGTCGTTCGGCAATATCGGCAGTGGTTATCCGTACCCGTTCCCCACTTCGCAGATCACCTACCGAACGCCGGTGATGGACGGTTTGCGGGTGGCGGTGGGGATCATGGACCCGGTGGACACCAACGACAGCAGTCCGACGGGCAAGGCCTACCAGGAGAACCCGCGAACCGAGAGCGAGATCACCTACCAGTTCGACCTGGCCGGTGCGCAGATCTACAGCTGGGTCAACGGCAGCTACCAGACCTCGGACAACACTGACTCAAGCGTCGAGTCCGTGACCTCCAAGGGCGTTGGTTACGGTGTGCAGGCGAAGATGGGTGGCTTGTCGCTGACCGGTTCCGGCTTCCAGGCCAAGGGCATCAACCCGTTCTTCACCAACAACGCCGGGGAGCCGACGTTGCGCAACGTCGACAGCGACGGTTACCTGCTGCAGGGCTCTTACAAACTCGGCAAGAACCGCCTGGCGCTGTCCTATGGCAAGACCCAGGACGACGGCAATGGCGTGGTCGGCAGCGGCGCGGATTACGAGACCCGCGGTATTGCGCTGTTCCATGACGTCAACAGCAACCTCAAGCTGGTGGCCGAGTACAACCAGTTCGAAATCAACGGGCACGACACCAGTGCGCAAAATGAAGACACCGATACCTTTGCAGTGGGGGCGGTGTTGACCTGGTAAGAGCAAATTCGCCCCCCCTTGTAGGAGCGAGCTTGCTCGCGATGGACGCACAGGCACCGCGTGTATGCAGGCAGTCCCCGTTATCGTTAACGTCCATCGCGAGCAAGCTCGCTCCTACAGTGATGGGGGCACAGGTCTCGCGTGTATGCAGGCAGGTCGCGTTATCGTTAATGTCCATCGCGAGCAAGCTCGCTCCTACAGGGGGGCGTGTTTGCGATATTCGGTGCGACTCTCATCCCATCGAAGCGGCTACCCGCTACCCAAGTAGCATAGGTCGCAGCCTGCCGGGTTCGTACACTCGTGCCTCATACACGCGCACCTGCGGGAGGCGACAATGCAGCAGGTTTACAGTGACGGTGTGGTCAGTGCGATGTCCCAGGCCACCGATGCCCAGCAGGTGGCCCAGGAGCTGGCGCGGCAGTTGCTGCATCCGCACTTGGGCTTCGTGCTGTTCTTCTGTTCCGCCGAATACAACCTGCAGGCGCTTGGCCAGGCATTGCAGCAGAGCTTTGGCGGGATTCGCCTGGTCGGTTGCACCAGCGCCGGGGAAATCACCCCGCTGGGCTACGGACGCAATTGCGTGACGGCGGTGGGGTTTGATCATCGGCACTTCTCCATCGACGCTGAGCTCATCGATGAAATGGAGCGTTTCAGCCTGATCGACGCCCAGCAGATGGTCGAGCGACTGGTCAGCGGTTGTCGCAGCAATACCCTGGCACCGATCAAGGGCAACAGCTTCGCCCTGACCCTGCTCGATGGCTTGTCGAGCCGTGAAGAAATGGTCCTGGCTGCCCTCAGCGCCGCCTTGGGCGATATCCCGCACTTTGGTGGCTCGGCCGGTGACGACAACTATCTCACGCGTACCCACGTGTATTTCGGCGGCGAGTTCCACAGCGGCGCGGCCGTGGTGGTGCTGGTCAACACCTGGCTGGATTTCGAAGTGTTCACCACCCACCACATTCTGCCCCGGGCGGAAAAACTGGTGGTGACTGGCGCCGACAGCGCGTCGCGGCGGGTCTTTGAGCTCAATGCCGAGCCCGCCGCCGAGGAATACGCCCGGCACATCGGCGTGCCGGTGGCCGAGCTCGATCACCGGATCTTCGCCGCGCACCCCTTGGCGGTGCGCATCAACGACCAGTACTACGTGCGGGCCATCCAGCAGGTTCATCCGGACCTGAGCCTGAGTTTCTATTGCGCGGTGGAAAACGGCATCGTCCTCACGGTCATGACGCCGGGGCCGATGCTGCCCAACCTGCAAGACCTGTTCGACGGCTTGCACGAGCGACTTGGCGAGCTGCTGCTGACCCTCGGCTGCGACTGTTTCCTGCGGCGCATGGAGCTGGAAAACAGCGGCAACCTGGAGCAGGTCGGGGCATTTTTGCGTGACCAGCGGGTGATGGGTTTCAACACCTACGGAGAACAGTTCAATGGCATGCATATCAACCAGACCTTCACCGGCGTTGCCATTGCCCGGGGCCGCAGCCCTGGACAGCGCTGAACTCCAGGCGCAACTCGCCAGCCTGCGGCACGAAAACCACAAACTGCAGCGGATCAACAGCGCGCTGATCGAGCGCATCGAGTCGGGCGTCACCCGGGGCAATGATCCCTACGCGGCCTTCCAGCACTCAGTGGTACTGGCCGAGCAGGTGCGTGAGCGCACCGATGCGTTGAACCAGGCCATGGCCGAGCTCAAGTCGGGCAACCATTTGCTCAGCGAAGCACGCCTGCGCGCGGAAACGGCCCACCAGCATTTGATCGACGCCATCGAAAGTATTTCCGATGCATTCGTGCTGTTCGATGCCGACCAGCGCATCGTCCTGTTCAACAGCCGCTTCAAGGCGTTCTGGATCCATAGCCGCGTGCGGATCAATGCGGGCATGCGCCTGGCCGAGGTCAAACGGCTGATGAGCGCGACCGGGCTGTTCACCGAAGAGCCTCGTGGGCACGCCGACGAAAGCCTGTTGTATCGTCTGCAGGACGGGCGCTGGTTGCAAGTCAGCGAGCGGCCGACCCAGGAAGGCGGCCGGGTGATCCTGTTTACCGACATCACAGACGTCAAACTCAACGAGACCCTGCGCCGCGAGCAGGCGGTGGCGCAAAAATCCCACCTGTTGCAGCGTGCGGTCGACAACCTGTCCCAGGGTGTGGCGATGGTCAATGCCGACGGCGTGCTGGAACTGTGGAACCGGCGCTTCCTCGAATTGAGTGGCCTGGCGCCCGTGGCGGCCCACCGACCGTTTGCCGAGGTGATCGCCGACAGTGAACTGCACCTGTTGACCCCTGCCAGCCGCGACGTCAACGGGCGGCCGGTGCAGGAGTGCGAACAGCGCCTGTACGATGGCCGGGTGCTGGAAATTCGCACTCACCCGCTGCCCACCGGCGGCTTCGTCAACACCTTCACCGACATCACCGAACGCTACCAGCACGCTGAAGCCCTGAGCGAGAGCGAGCGCTGGATTCGCCTGATCACCGACCACGTGCCGGCGCTGATCGCCTACCTCAATGCCGACCTGGTCTACGAGTTCACCAACAAGGTCTACGAAGAATGGTACTGCTGGCCCCGGGGCGTAATGCTCGGCCAGAGCCTGCGCGAGGTGCACAGCGAACAACATTATCAGCGCCTGGAAGCCTATGTGGCCCGGGCCCTGGCCGGGGAGAGCGTGACGTTCGAGTTCGCCGAAACCAATATCAATAACCAGGAGCGCTACATGTTGCGCTCCTACGTGCCCAATCGCCTGGCCACCGGGGAAGTGGTGGGGATCTTCGTGTTGATCCGCGACATCACCGAGCGCCGCCGTACCGCCGAGGCGCTGCATCAGGCGTATCAGAACCTGGAGCTGCGCGTGCGTGAGCGCACGGCGGAACTGACCACCCTCAACGACCAGTTGCTGCGTGAAATCGATGAGCGTCGACGAGTGGAGTCGCGGCTGCGCGAGGCCAAGCTCGAAGCCGAACAGGCCAACCTGTCGAAGACCAAATTTCTTGCCGCGGTCAGCCACGACCTGCTGCAACCACTGAATGCCGCGCGTCTGTTCACCAGTGCCTTGCTTGAGCGCCGGGAGCCGATGGCCAACGAAATCCTGGTGCGCAACGTCAGCAATTCGCTGGAGGACGTGGAAAACCTGCTGGGCACCCTGGTGGATATTTCCAAGCTTGATGCCGGGGTGATCAAGGCCGACATCGCGCCGTTCGCCCTCAGCGAACTGCTGGAGAACCTCGCCGCCGAGTACACCCAGGTGGCCCGCAGCGAGGGACTTGAACTGCACTTCATCGGCTGTTCGGCATTGGTGCGCAGCGACATCCAGTTGCTCGCCAGGATCCTGCGCAACTTGCTCAGCAACGCCATTCGCTATACCTACAGCGGTCGTGTGGTGCTGGGTTGTCGACGGCATCACCAGCGCTTGTCGATCGAGGTCTGGGACAGCGGCATGGGCATCGCGGAGAACCGCCTGGAGGAGATTTTCCAGGAGTTCAAGCGCGGCGATGTGCAGCGTCCGGATCAGGATCGCGGCCTGGGGCTGGGCCTGGCGATCGTGGAAAAAATTGCCGGGATACTCGGGCACCGGATTCACGTGCGTTCATGGCCGGGCAGGGGGTCGATGTTTTCTGTCGAGGTGCCGATCAGCGCGACTGCGCCCAAGGCGTTACCCAACCCGTTGATGAGTGAGCCCATGCTGGAACGCCTGCGCGGGGCACGGGTATGGGTGCTGGATAACGACGCCGCCATTTGCGCGGGCATGCGCACGTTACTGGAGACCTGGGGGTGTGTGGTGGTCACCGCGTTGTCAGAGCAGGACCTGGCGAGGCAGGTGGACAATTACCACCAGGACGCCGATCTGCTGATCGCCGATTATCATCTGGATAACGAGCAGAACGGCGTGGACGCTGTGGCCCGCATCAATGCGCGCCGGGCCTGCACGATCCCGGCCATGATGATCACCGCCAACTACAGCAACGAGCTGAAACTGCAGATTCGCGAGCTGGGCCACACCCTGATGCACAAGCCGGTGCGGCCAATGAAGCTGAAGACGGCGATGAGTCATTTGCTTGGCAGGCCTTGAGCCTTGAGTCTTGAGCCGGTACTGCCGGCCTGCTCGCGATGGGCACGATCCGATCTTGCAGGCCACTTAACGCCGCAGGTATGAACCGAAATCTATATCCCCTGCACTCAAGATCGCCTGCACCCGATTGTGCACATTGAGTTTGCGCAGAATCGCCGATACGTGCGCCTTCACCGTGGTCTCGGCGATTTCCAGGGTGTAGGCGATCTGCTTGTTCGATTCGCCCTTGGTCATGCGCTCCAGTACCAGCAACTGCTTGCGCGTCAGCGCCTGGAGCAGTTCCGGGGGAAAGCTGGGCGTATCGTTCATCCGCCGATGGGTGCCGCTTTTCTGCGTGCGAATGATGTCCGGCGGCAGGTAGACGTTGCCGTTGAGGATCTGCTGGATGGCCTCGGTCATCTGCACCCGTGGCGAGGATTTGGTGATGAAGCCCACCGCGCCATAGGTGATGGCTTGCAGCACGATCTGTTTGTCCTGTTCGGCTGAGACAATCACCACCGGAATGGTCGGCGCCTCGTTGCGCAGGTTGATCAGGCCATTGAGGCCATGCATGCCGGGCATGTTCAGGTCGAGCAGGATAAGGTCCAGGTCGTCGTGGTCCTGGGTCAACAGCAGGGCGCTGTCCAGGTCGGCGGTTTCCATCACTTCACTGCCGGGGAATCCGTCGCTGATGACATTGTGAATGGCTTCGCGAAACAGCGGGTGATCGTCGGCAATCAGAATTTTGTACATAGCCTTTCACCTCATTATTTTGATTATGGTGGGGCAACAACACGCACGCGTAAAGATCAGGGAAAGGGTTCGGGCTGGGCGGGTGTCACGGGCAGGTCGGCCGCCTGCCAGGCGTCCAGGCCGTCGCGGTACCAGTACAGTGTCTTATAGCCCATCGCGGCAGCGCGCTTGACCGCATTCCAGCTCAACCAGCAGTCGGAGCGGCAGTAGAACACCAGTGGTTGTGCCTGATTACCCTGGGTCAAGGCTTCAAGGTTACGCGCGAAATACTCTGCCCAGGCCGCAGTCAGGTCACCGTCACCGGTGTTGGCCAGCCAATGGCTGCCGGGTAGATTTTCGTGGGGCTGGTCTTCGATGAATTTCCCTTGCAGCCATTGGCGGCGGTAGACGTCGATCAACACCGGACGCGGGGTCTGGCTCAGCAGGGCTTGCAGGGCGGCGGTGTCGATGATCGTCGCGCCCTGCGCTTGAGCCGGGGTAGGGCTGCGGTACAACCCGATGCGATAACCGTCGGCTGAGAACAACGCGGTCTCGGCGTGGGCGGTGCAAAGGAGCAAGCTCAGGGACAGCGCAGCGAGTGTGGGACGCAGAAGGCGACGTCGGGCACGGGGCATGGGGGCAATCCTTATAGTTATGCACCCATTACATGCCAGTCGCGGTGCTTTGGGAATGCGACGATAGACAGGAAAACCAGTACTAAAGTAGTAATTTTTACCCTGCGCACCCCGTTCCCGGTGAATGAATGAAGCTCCACTGTCGGGGTGCCCAACACGATGCGGGCTCAGGTTGATTTGCGCAGGGCCGCGTGTTGCGGGTTGAAGGTCAACACTGCGAGCAGCGCAAACACCAGGGTCAATGCAGCACAGACGGCCAGCGCCAGCGGATTGAACCGCTCATACAACGCAAACCGCACCAACTCCACCGCATGAGTAAACGGGTTGATCGCGCACAGCCAGTACAACCACTCACTCGACTCGCGCATCTTCCACAGCGGATACAGGGCCGAAGACAGGAAAAACAACGGGAAAATCACGAAGTTCATCACCCCGGCGAAGTTCTCCAGCTGGCGGATGGCGTTGGACAGCAACAACCCCAGTGCGCTGAGCATCAACGCCACGAGTAGCAACGCGGGCAAGGCGACCAGCAGGCCCATGGCCGGCGGTTGCACGCCGTACACCCAGGCAATCGCCAGGAAGGCATACACCTGCAACAGCGAAATCAGCGCGGTGGCCAGCAGCTTGCTGCCCAGCAGGAAGGTCCTCGGCAGCGGGCTGGTCAACAGCACGCGCATGCTGCCCATCTCCCGGTCGTAGACCATCGACAGCGAGCCCTGCATACCGTTGAACAGCAGGATCATGCAGGCAAGGCCCGGGATGATGTACACCTCGTAGGGGATGTAGGTGTCGTAGGGCTCGATGATCGCGATCCCCAGCGCTGCGCGGAAACCGGCGGCGAACACCAGCAGCCACAGCAAAGGCCGCACCAGCGCGCTGAGGAAACGCGTGCGTTGCAGCACAAAGCGCAGCCATTCGCGCAGCACGATGCCGCTGAAGCATTGCCAGTAGGCATTCATCGTGAAGCTCCCGGGTTGGTCAGGTGCGCGAAAGCCGAACCCAGGTCGCCGCCGTGCTCAAGGCTCAGGGCATCAGCCTGACCGCTGGCGACCAGGCGTCCTTGATGCAGAATCAACAGGTCGTCGCCGGCTTGCACTTCGTCGAGCAGGTGAGTGGTCCAGAGCACGCTGATCTGCTGCTCGCGGCACAGGCTGCGGATATGCTGGTTGAGGGCCAGGCGGCTGGCTGGATCGAGGCCCGCGCTGGCCTCGTCGAGCAGCAGCAGGCGCGGTTCGTGCAACAGCGCACGGGCGATTTCCACCCGGCGGCGGTGCCCGCCATTGAGCTCGCGAACCCGTTCACCGCGCCGCTCGGTCAGGCCCTGGCGGGCCAGCTCGGCATCGACCCGCAGCGCGGTCTGGCGGCGGCCCAGGCCATGCAACGCCGCGTGGTAGCGCAGGTTCTGTTCGACGCTGAGGTCCAGGTCCAGGGTACTTTGCTGGAACACCACACCCAACTGCCTGAGGGCCGGGCGTGGCGTAGTGCGCAGTGAGCACTGGCCCACGACAATGTCGCCGCGTTGCAGGTCGTAGAGTCGGGTGAGCAAGGCGATCAGCGTGGATTTGCCGGCGCCGTTGGGCCCCAGTAATGCGGCAAACCGCCCTGGCGCCAGGCTGAAACTCACCTTGCGCAGCGCCTCCCGCGCGCCGTAGGCAAAACTCAGGTCGCTGACCTCCAGCGCGTTCATGGCGTTCATGGCGTGACCACCACGCCCCACGGATAACGTCCAACCTTGACCGACTTGCTGACCTTGAGGCTGTCGACATCGATCACCGATACGTCACCGCTGACCCCGTTGGTGGCCAGCAGCTGCTTCTGATCCGGGGTAAACGCCATCTGCCAGACTCGCCGGCCCACCAGCAGGTAATCGAGGATCTCGAAGGTCTTGGCATCAATCACCGCCACATGATTGGCCGGGCCGAGGGCAACGAAGCCGTATTTGCCATCGGCACTGAGCTTGATGCCCACCGGCTGCACCTTGTCCGGGTGCACACCCTTGATCTGGAACGTCAGGGTCTTGAGCACCTGGCGGGTTGCAACGTCGAGAATGGTCACCGTGCCGCCGATTTCCGCCGAGGCCCACAATTGCGCACCGTTTGGGGTGAACTCGACGAAGCGCGGGCGCTGGTCTACCAGCGTGCTGTCCGCCAGGGTCTGGGTGCTGGTGTCGATCCAGTGCAGCATGTTGGTGGTTTCGCTGGTGTTGACCGCCCATTTGCCGTCGGGACTGACGGCCATGCCTTCGGGTTCGACGCCGACACTGATCTGGCCCAGCACCTTGGAGGTTTCGGTGTCGATCACCGTCACCAGCGCATCGTCTTCGTTGGAGACATACAACCAGCGATTGTTAGGGTGCAGGGCGAACTGCTCGGGGTCCTTGCCGGATGGCAGTTCCTTGATGATCTTGCGCGTGGCGACGTCCATGACCTGCACGCGATCCGAGTCGCTGGCGCAGATGTACAGCAGCGTGTTGTCGTGGGACAGCAACAGGCCTCGTGGACGCTGGCCGACGGGCAGGGTATCGGTGACTTGCAGGGTCTGCATGTCGATCAGGCTGAGGCTGTTGTCCTTCTCGTTGGAGACCCAGGCGGTGCTGGCCGCGGCATGCCCGGCGGCGAGCAGCAGGGCGCATGAGAGCAGGGTGCGGCGCATGGCGAATTCCTTTTTGTTGTTGTTGTAGTTTTTGAAAGTCAGGGGTCAGGGAAAGCGGCAGCTGACCTCGGGCTTGTCGTAGCCCAGGCTGTCCATCTCATTGAAGGGGTGCAGAAAGCCGTCCTGGGGCGAGGTGCTGACCAGCGCCCGGGGTTGCACGACAGGAATGGGCTGGCGCAGTTGACCGTTCCACGGCCGATAACTGAGCTTGCGGCCCTTGAAACCGTCCAGGGGCAGTTGATCGCTGAGTTGCAGCTGACGGATTGCCAGGGGATCTGCCTGGCGCAGCTTGCTCACCGCGCTGGCGACGCTGCGCACGGCGATCCAGGCGGCAAAATCCCGGTCGTTCATCCAGCGTCCGGCCAGGGCTTCGAAACGCTTCTGCAACTGCGCGGCGCCGTAGGTTTCCACGGTTTTGTGCCAGCCCACCGGGGTCAGGCCCTGAGTGCCGGCGACGGGGCGTGGGTACCAGGTCTGGTAGGGCACGTATTCACCAAAGTCGCCGCGCTCATCGGCTACCAGCACCACGTCGTACTCGGCGGTCTGGGTGAACAGTGGCATGTCGGCCTGGGCGCTGCGGCGCTGGTCGTTGTCGAAACTCCAGGCTTTCTCCGCCACCAGCTTCAAGCCGAAGCGTTTCGCTGCACGCCGAAGGGCCGCAGCATAGGCTTGATCGTCGGCGGTCGGGCCGACGATCAGCAGCGCCCGCTGCCATTTGCGCACCACCAGGAATTGCGCCAGGGCGTCCGCCAGCATCGCCCGGCTCGGCAGGCTGTGCAGCACGTTCGCCAGGCAGTCGGTGGTGCGCAAGCTGTCGTCGGGGCTGCCAGCGTTGAACAGCAGGCTGTCGGGCAGGGCCGCACTGAGTTGGCGCAGGCTGTCGACCGGGGCGTTCACCACGAACAACCGCAGACCTTGCCGGTATTGCGCCTGGGCGGCCTCGAGCAGGGCTTGCGGGCTGTCGGCACTGCCGTCGACCAGGGTGTAGCTCTGGTTGAGAAAGCGCCCGGTACTGTTGCTGTCGGTGATCGCCAGTTCGGCGCCGCGCAAGCCGGCATCGACCGGTTCGGCAATGATGTTCGACAGCAAGGGACCCGGGTCGGGGCGATAACCCAGGTAGCCGATCCGCACCTGCAACGGCGCCTCGGCGGCCCGGCTGTGAGCGGACGGCAGGGCGGTGCAGGCGATTACCAGCAGGCAGGTCAGGGCGTAGGGGGCTAGCTGGCGCATGGTGCACTCCGTTCCAGGTAGCGCCAGCATAGGAACCCGAAGGGCGATAAGAAATATGCAGAAAGTACCAGTCAGCCAGTACCAAGGTAGTAACTCCACCTGCGCAGCGCGGTTTTAGCATGGGTTGTAACAGCCACGACCTCTGGAGGCGCTGGGCAATGCGGATTTTCAAAGCGCTACTGCTGCCGTTCCTGCTGATCCTCAGCCTGATCGGCGTGGATAAACTGCATGGCTCGCGCCCCGCGCCGCTGGCGGTGTTCTCCGCGACGCCGGGGCGCTAGGCATGTCGGCGCTATGGCGAATCAACCTCTGGGTGTGCGGGTTTTTCACCCTGGTGACGCTGGCGTGCACGGGCTTGCTGTTGCATCAGGCGCTGGCGGATGTGGAGCGAGAACTGCAATCGGCCCAGGCCGTGGTCGAGTACCTGAGTGAAACGGCCGGGCGCGACCCGGCCAGTTTGCAACCCGGGCTCACCCGCAGCTTGCGGCATGTGCGGGTGCGCTGGCTGGAACCCGGCGAAGCGCCTCGGGCGGGCACCCAACATGGCCCGGACGCGTGGCTTGCCAGCGTGCTGTTTGCCCAGGCGCGGCACCACGAGCGGGTGCTGGAGCTGCAGGATGGCCGTCGGGTGCAGATTGCGGTCGATCCGCGTGACGAGATCGACGAGGTCTGGGATTCCCTCCAGCAACTGTTGGCATTGTGCGGCCTTGCGCTGCTGGTGAGCCTGCTGACCATTCGCTGGGCGGTTGGCCGCGGCATGGGCCTGCTCGATGAATTACTCCGAGCACTGAAGCAAGTCTCCGACGGCCAGCTCAAGGTGCGCCTGCCCACCAAAGGGGTTCCTGAAGCACGGCAGCTGGCGACGCATTTTAATCAGATGGCCCAGGCGCTGGAGCAGGCTTGCGCCGATAACGCGCATTTGACCCGGACCTTGCTGGCAGTGCAGGAGCAGGAGCGCACTCATCTGGCGCAGACCCTGCACGACGACCTCGGCCAGTACCTGGCGGGTATTCGCGCCCAGGCCTGTCTGCTGCGCTGGGTCGCGGACCAGCCGCAAGCAGTGGAACGCACGGTGCGCGAACTGGAACACCACTGCGAGCATCTGCAGCAAGGATTTCGCGCCCTGGTGCAGGACCTTTACCCGGTAGTACTGCAGCATCTGCCCCTGGAGCAGGCAGTGGCTTTGCTGGTGGAGCAATGGCAGGTGCGCCAGGGCATCGAATGCCAGCTGCGGGTCAGCGTGCAGATGCCAGCGTTGTCCAGCAGCAGTAAAACCCATCTTTATCGACTGCTGCAGGAGGCCTTGACCAACATCGTGCGCCATGCCGATGCCAGCCAGGTGCGGATCCGCCTGCAGCATCAGGGTGGGCGCTTGCGTTTGCTGGTGCGCGACAACGGCCGAGGCGCCCGGCAACCGCAGCAACCGGGCGTCGGCCTGTACTCGATGTGCGAGCGCGCCCGCAGCCTGGGCGGCGTGCTGCGGATTATCAGCTATCCCGGTGCCGGTTGGGCGCTGGCCTTGAACATGCCATTGGAGGTGTGATGAATATTCTGCTGGTTGATGACCATGCCGTGGTCCGCCAGGGCTACGCCAGTTTGCTGCGCGCGCTGCTGCCCGCCCTGGAGGTGCGTGAAGCGGCCACTGGCGAAGAGGCTTTGATCCGCGTCCAGGAAGCAGTACCGAACCTGGTGATCATGGATTTTGGCCTGCCAGGCATCAGCGGCCTGGAGACCACCCGCCGCCTGCGTCAGCGCCTGCCGCAATTGCGTGTGCTGTTTTTCAGCATGCACGATGAATTACCGCTGGTGCGCCAGGCACTGGAAGCGGGTGCTGCGGGTTACCTGACGAAAAGCTCGGCACCTGAGGTGCTGATCGAAGCCGTGCGGCGCATCCTGGCCGGGCACGCCTATATCGAACAACCCCTGGCCACGCAACTGGCCTGCCATCCGCAACACGACGCCAGCGACCCGCGCCTGAAGAGCATGACCCAGCGCGAGCTGGAGATTTTCGTGATGCTCGCCAAGGGCACCCCGGCCCGGATGATTGCCGAGCAATTGAGCATCAGCGCCAAGACCGTCTCCAATCACCTGACCTTGCTCAAGAGCAAACTGCAAGTCAGCTCCCACGCCGAGCTGGTGCATCTGGGCATCGATATGGGAGTGGTGCGCAAGGCGGGGTGAAAGAACACACCCATTTCCACGGTAGAAGCGAGCTTGGTCTGCCCACAAAATGTTGTACATCAATCATGACGTTTGGGAGGCAAACCATTGTGTAGGAGCTGACGAGTGAAACGAGGCTGCGATCTTTTGATCTGGTTTAGCCACCACCAAAATCAAAAGATCGCAGCCTCGTTTCACTTGGCAGCTCCTTGTATGTTGACCCAGCACCCAGCGAGAGAGGTCTAAGCTCGTTGGTGCTGACATACAAAGATGTGTT
>NZ_JBEOPV010000011.1:0-217317 GCF_040310425.1 Pseudomonas sp. 65/3-MNA-CIBAN-0223 | reverse complement strand
ACTCGACAGGATTCGAACCTGTGACCGCTCGGTTCGTAGCCGAGTACTCTATCCAGCTGAGCTACGAGTGCATTTGTGTTTTTATACCAGATCACAACTGGTTGTAGCCAAGTTATTCGCATTGCTGCAAACAACTCTTAAATGGTGCACTCGACAGGATTCGAACCTGTGACCGCTCGGTTCGTAGCCGAGTACTCTATCCAGCTGAGCTACGAGTGCATTTGTTGCCGCGCATTATAGGCCGTCTAATCTCTATGTCAAACACTTTTTCTAGTAATTTCAACAACTTACCGAAAAAGCCAGATTACAACGTACTACGCAAATAATGGCGGAGAACGGGGGATTCGAACCCCCGACACCCTTTTGAGGTGTACTCCCTTAGCAGGGGAGCGCCTTCGGCCACTCGGCCAGCTCTCCGCAACACGGGGCGTATATTAACCAGCTTCTTCCCCGTTTGCAAACATAAAAAGCGATAAAAATTAATGGCTTGGTTCTTCGTCCTTCTCTTTCTTTATACGCAGGTAAATTTCCTCACGGTGGACCGCTACCTCTTTCGGGGCGTTGACACCGATACGCACTTGATTTCCTTTGACGCCGAGCACGGTCACGGTGATTTCGCCATCACCGATAATCAGGCTTTCTGCGCACCGACGAGTCAGAATCAGCATACCTTTCTCCTCACGCATTTCATTTCAGGGACAACAGTCTGCAAAAAAAAGGCACTCGACCTACCACCTGAAAAGGTCGCAGCCCTACATGCCTGAGTATTGACCAGCGCGAGCAAAAGAACAGCCTTGGGTCGCGCCTTTCAAAAAACAGCAGGCGCGGTCAGACCGCGCCTGTTGGCAAACGCATCACTCGCCTTGACGAGCCGGTGCGTCCAGTTCGAAAGCCGTGTGCAGAGCGCGCACAGCCAGTTCCAGGTACTTCTCTTCGATCACTACGGAGACTTTGATTTCCGAAGTCGAGATCATCTGGATGTTGATGCTTTCCTTGGCCAGGGATTCGAACATGCGGCTGGCTACGCCTGCGTGGGAGCGCATGCCGACGCCGACGATCGAGACCTTGGCGATCTTGATGTCGCCCACCACTTCACGGGCACCGATCTCGCGAGCGGTGTTCTCCAGCACGGTTTGTGCGGCCTGGAAGTCATTGCGGTGTACGGTGAAGGTGAAGTCGGTGGTGTTATCGTGCGCAACGTTCTGCACGATCATGTCGACTTCGATGTTCGCGGCACTGATCGGGCCGAGGATCTTGAACGCAACACCCGGGGTGTCTGGCACGCCACGGATGGTCAGCTTGGCTTCATCGCGATTGAAAGCGATGCCGGAAATGATCGGCTGTTCCATGGTTTCCTCTTCATCAATAGTAATGAGGGTGCCCGGACCCTCCTTGAAGCTGTGCAGTACGCGCAGCGGAACGTTGTACTTGCCGGCGAATTCCACCGCACGGATCTGCAACACCTTGGAACCGAGGCTGGCCATTTCCAGCATCTCTTCAAAGGTAATCTTGTCCAGGCGCTGGGCCACGGACACCACACGCGGGTCGGTGGTGTAGACGCCATCGACGTCGGTGTAGATCTGGCATTCGTCAGCCTTCAGGGCTGCCGCCAGGGCAACGCCGGTGGTGTCGGAGCCGCCACGACCCAGGGTGGTGATGTTGCCGTGCTCGTCGACGCCCTGGAAACCGGCGACAACGACTACGCGACCGGCCTTCAGGTCACCGCGAATCTTCTGGTCATCTATCTGCAAGATACGCGCTTTGTTGTGCGCGCTGTCCGTCAGGATCCGCACCTGGTTGCCGGTGTAGGACACCGCTGGCACGCCACGCTTGATCAGCGCCATGGCCAACAGTGCAATCGTCACCTGCTCGCCAGTGGAAACGATCACATCCAGCTCACGGGGAACCGGTTGGCCGTCGCCACTGATTTGCTTGGCCAGATCGATCAGACGGTTGGTCTCGCCGCTCATTGCAGACAGCACAACCACCAGGTCATCGCCGGCATCGCGGAATTTCTTAACCTTGTCGGCGACCTGCTCGATTCTCTCGACAGTGCCGACCGAGGTGCCTCCAAATTTCTGTACGATCAAAGCCATTTCAAAGCCGCCTCTGCCCATGAAGGGCGCCCAAATAATCACTCAAACAGCGCGCCGGCCCGCCACTAGACAACGGGCCGGACACCCTGCCTTATAAACCCTGCTCTACAAATGGAACAGTCAGGGCCAGGGCCGCATCCAGTGCGCCAGCGTCAGTACCACCGCCTTGCGCCATGTCTGGACGACCACCGCCCTTCCCGCCCACTGCTGCAGCGGCTTGCTTCATCAAATCACCGGCTTTGAGTTGGCCAGTCAGGTCTTTGGTTACGCCTGCAACCAGAACGACCTTTTCCTCATGGACACTGCCGAGCAGGATCACTGCGCGGCCGAGTTTGTTTTTCAGTTGATCGACCAGCGCCAGCAGCGCCTTGCCATCCTGGCCGTCCAGACGCACGGCCAGCACTTTCACACCCTTGACGTCCAGGGCGGAGGCCGACAGATCGTCGCCCGCCGCGCTGGCTGCCTTGGCCTGCAACTGCTCGAGTTGCTTTTCCAGCAGACGGTTGCGCTCCAGCACAGCCGACAGCTTGTCGATCAGGTTATCGCGGCTGCCCTTGACCAGGTTGGCCGCTTCCTTGAGTTGTTCTTCAGCAGCGTTCAGGTACGCCAGTGCGGCAGCGCCCGTGACCGCTTCGATGCGTCGCACACCGGAAGCCACACCGCCTTCGCTGATGATTTTCAGCAGGCCGATGTCGCCGGTGCGGTTGGCATGGATGCCGCCACACAGCTCGACGGAGAAAGCCCCGCCCATGCTCAGCACGCGCACGTTATCGCCGTACTTCTCGCCGAACAGCGCCATGGCGCCTTTCTGCTTGGCGGTTTCGATATCGGTTTCTTCGGTTTCAACTGCGGAGTTCTTGCGGATCTCGGCGTTGACGATGTCTTCCAGCGCTTTCAACTGCTCAGGCTTGATGGCTTCGAAGTGGCTGAAGTCAAAGCGCAGGCGCTGACTGTCGACCAGCGAACCCTTCTGCTGGACGTGCTCGCCCAGCACCTGGCGCAGGGCGGCGTGCAGCAAGTGCGTGGCCGAATGGTTCAGCGCCGTGGCGTGACGGACTTCGGCATCGACGTGAGTCTCTACCGGCGCGCCAATGGTCAGGCTGCCCGATGCCAGGACACCGTGATGCAGGAACGCACCGCCAGTCTTGGTGGTGTCGCGCACGTCGAAACGTGCCTCGCCCGCCTGGAGGAAACCGCAGTCGCCGATCTGGCCGCCAGATTCAGCGTAAAAAGGCGTCTGGTTGAGGACGACGACCGCCTCCTGACCTTCACTCAATACGTCGACCGACTGGCCGTCTTTATAGATGGCGACAATTTTTGCCGAACCGCTGGTGGCCTTGTAGCCGGTGAACTCGGTGGCTACGTCAACCTTGACCAGGGTGTTGTAGTCCAGACCGAACGAACTGGCGGAACGTGCACGGACGCGCTGGGCTTCCATTTCGCGCTCGAAGCCGGCTTCGTCAACGGTCAGGTTGCGTTCGCGAGCGATATCTGCGGTCAGGTCCATCGGGAAACCGTAGGTGTCGTACAGCTTGAACACCACATCGCCCGGCACCACGGTGCCTTTGAGTTCCAGCAGATCCTGCTCGAGAATCTTCAAACCGTGTTCCAGGGTCTTGGAGAACTGTTCTTCTTCGGCCTTGAGCACCCGCTCGATGTTGCCCTGCTGCTTCTTCAGTTCCGGGAACGCTTCGCCCATCTCGGCGACCAGCGCCGCGACGATCTTGTAGAAGAAGCTGCCGGTCGCGCCCAGCTTGTTACCGTGGCGGCAGGCACGACGAATGATGCGACGCAGCACATAGCCACGACCTTCGTTGGACGGCAGCACGCCATCGGCGATCAGGAAACCGCACGACCGAATGTGGTCGGAAACAACCTTGAGCGACGACTGATCGCCATTCTCGCAGCCGATGGCCTCAGCCGATGCCTTGAGCAGGTTCTTGAACAGGTCGATGTCATAGTTGGAATTGACGTGCTGCATCACCGCACTGATCCGCTCCAGGCCCATGCCGGTATCCACCGACGGTGCTGGCAACGGATGCAACACGCCATCGGCGGTGCGGTTGAACTGCATGAACACGTTGTTCCAGATCTCGATGTAACGGTCGCCGTCTTCTTCAGGAGAGCCCGGTGGGCCGCCCCAGATGTGGTCGCCGTGATCGTAGAAAATCTCGGTGCAAGGGCCGCACGGGCCGGTATCGCCCATGGTCCAGAAGTTGTCGGACGCGTACGGCGCGCCTTTGTTGTCGCCGATACGGATCATGCGCTCGACCGGCACGCCGATTTCTTTGGTCCAGATGTCATACGCTTCGTCATCGGAGGCGTAGACAGTGACCCAAAGCTTTTCCTTTGGCAGCTTCAGCACGCCGGTCAGGAAGGTCCAGGCAAAGGTGATCGCGTCGTGCTTGAAATAGTCACCGAAGCTGAAGTTACCGAGCATTTCGAAGAACGTGTGGTGACGGGCGGTATAACCGACGTTTTCCAGGTCACTGTTCTTGCCACCGGCGCGCACGCACTTCTGGCTGCTGGTCGCACGGGTGTACGCACGTTTTTCCTGGCCCAGGAAGCAGTCCTTGAACTGGTTCATCCCCGCGTTAGTGAACAGCAGGGTTGGGTCGTTGCCCGGAATCAAAGAGCTGGAGGCTACACGGGTGTGGCCTTGCTCTTCGAAGAAGCGAAGGAAGGCTTCACGGATTTCTGCGCTTTTCATTAGGTTCTTCCACGGAGGCTGCGGCCAAAGGCCTGTTCGAAACGTCAACAGACGAAGCGACGGCAAAGGGCCGCATTATATCGGCCCTGCGCGCGGGGTACAGCGTGTTTATACGATAGAAACGGTCAATTGGACGGCTAACGCTGTCAGTTGCGTGAAAACTCGACGAATGCCGCGATCACCTGTTCGATCCCGGCGCGGTCGACGTCCATGTGCGTGACCATTCTAAGCCGCCCGGCAGCGCTGAGGCGGATACCGCGCTCAGCGGCAAAGGCCTTGAAGGCCTCGGCACGGTCGCCCATCTGCACATACACCATGTTGGTCTGTACGGGCTCGACGGCATAACCCGCCTTGACCAGCCCGTCGGCCAGCCACTGTGCGTTGGCATGGTCGTCGGCCAGGCGCTGAACGTTGTTGTCCAGAGCATACAGCCCCGCCGCCGCCAGCAGCCCGGCCTGGCGCATGCCACCGCCGACCATCTTGCGCAGTCGCCGCGCCTTGCCGATCAGCTCGACCGAGCCACACAGCACCGAACCGACCGGCGCGCCCAGGCCTTTGGACAGGCATACCGAAACCGAATCAAAATGCCGGGTGATCTCCTGGGCGTCCACCCCCAGCTTGACCGCAGCGTTGTACAGCCGCGCGCCATCCAGGTGCAGGGCAAGGCCGTGTTCACGGGTGAAAGCCCGGGCCCGCGCCAGGTATTCCAGGGGCAGGACTTTGCCCTGCATGGTGTTTTCCAGGGCCAGCAAGCGGGTGCGGGCGAAATGGAAGTCGTCCGGTTTGATCGCTGCGGCGACATCGGCCAGGTCCAGCGAGCCATCGGCTTGGACTTCCAGCGGTTGTGGCTGGATCGATCCCAGCACGGCCGCCCCGCCCCCTTCGTATTTGTAGGTGTGGGCCTGCTGGCCAACGATGTATTCGTCGCCGCGCTCACAATGCGCCAACAGCCCCAGCAGATTGCTCATGGTGCCGGTGGGGACGAACAGCGCGGCGGCAAAACCCAGGCGCCTGGCCAGCTCGGTTTCCAGTTGATTGACCGTCGGATCTTCGCCGTACACGTCGTCACCCGTCGCGGCGCGTGTCATCGCCTCGAGCATGGCGGCGGTCGGTTGGGTGACGGTGTCGCTGCGAAGATCGATAACGCTCATGAATCCGGCCTCGGTAAGCAGGGGAAATCCCTTTCAGACAGGGATTACTGCGGTCATGTGGACGAATAATCAACCCTAGTGTGGGAAAAAACACAAACCCTGTGGGAGCGGGCTTGCCCGCGATAGCCGACTGTCAGTCGATAGGGTCGAAGGCTGACACACCGCTATCGCGGGCAAGCCCGCTCCCACAGGGTTACGCGTCGACTTTGGCTATGCGCCACGCAAAAAATTGTGTTAAAAACGCTGCGCCGCCAACTTTTATGGCGGCAAACGTTCTCAGGGCGGGGTGCAACTCCCCACCGGCGGTAATTGCGCGCAACGCGCATAGCCCGCGAGCGCTTGGTGGCAGTCCCGGCTTCGGCGGTACTGGCGGCAAGGTCAGCAGACCCGGTGTGATCCCGGGGCCGACGGTCATAGTCCGGATGAAGAGAGAACGGGATTGGCGCCAAAGGGCCGTCCGCGGGCATTCGTGCGAGCGTGCGCACCCTTAAATCCCATTCGATTCATATGCCCTGTTTTTCACACAAACAGGAGTCAGAACATGCAACCCACCGCAATCGACAGCAAAAGCAAAAACCATCAGGGCGAGCGCGTCGCGTTCATCCAGGCCTGCTGGCACAAAGATATCGTCGACCAGAGCCGTAAAGGTTTCCTGGCCGAAATGATTGCCCAGGGTTACCAGGAATCAGACATCGACTTCTTCGAAGTGGGCGGCGCGTTTGAAATGCCCCTGCACGCCAAGTTGCTGGCCAAGACCGGCCGTTATGCCGGCATCGTCGCCGCAGCCCTGGTGGTGGACGGCGGTATCTACCGTCACGAGTTCGTCGCCCAATCGGTGGTCAGTGGTCTGATGCAGGTTCAACTGGAAACCGAAGTACCCGTGTTCTCGGTGTCGCTGACCCCGCACCACTTCCACGCGGGCGAGGAGCACCACAAGTTTTTCTTTGAGCACTTTGTGCACAAGGGCCAGGAAGCGGCGAAGACTTGTGCCGACACACTGCATAAGATCCGCGCGCTGCGTCGCGCTGAGCCGCGGGCGTTAGCCGTCTAAACACCGAACCCCGTAGGAGCTGACGAGTGCAACGAGGCTGCGATCTTTTGATCTGAAAAGAGCAAGATCAAAAGATCGCAGCCTTCGGCAGCTCCTACAGGGACCGTGTCAGGCCAGGTTTTCGTCGGTCGTCGGCACGATCAGGATACCGGCGCGCAGGCCGTTCTTGACCTTGGGGTTGGGGAAGATGATCCGGGCACCCTCCTCCTCGATGATCCAGCGGGTCTGGGCGATGTCTTCGGCCAGCAAGTAACCCACTTCCAATTCCGAGAAATTCTCGACGTCCGCGGGCAGGTTCAAGCGGAAGCTGTCGCTGTGCTTGATGATTTCCCGTGCCACGCTGAACAGCTGCAGGCCGTCCAAAGAGTCATCGGCCAGCTCGGGCTCCTTGCCTTCGATAATTTGCTTGAGACGTGTCTCCAGGCGATCGACATTGACCCCGTCGTTGTGCCCGAACGGTCGCGCCTTGCCCAACTCCAGGGTGAAAGACTCGGCGCCCAGCTTGTCGTAGGTGAACGAGCTGAACACGATCGACGGCTTGTTCTGCAGCAACACCGCCTCCATTCCCGCCGCGCGCAAACGCGCCAGCTCCTTGCGCGAATGCTGGCGACCTTCCTTCCAGGGGTACAGGGCGAACTGTTCGATCTTCGAGCCGCGAATGGCGGTGTGCAGGTCGTAGTGCAGGCGCTCGCGGTCGGGCAGGCTGAAAAAGCTCGCGGCCAAACGCTCCAGCTCACAAGCGCGCAGGGCTTCGCAACCGCTGCTTTGTTCGTGACGGCCGTTGAACAGCCGATTGACGTCCTGCTCGATAAAGCGCTCGCCCTTGCGAATCGCTTCCGGGTTGCCGAACAGGAACAGAATACGGGCGCGCGGCTTCAAGTCGCCGCGGGCGATGTCATGCAACAGGCGATCGAGCAGCTCGATCGGCGCTGTTTCGTTGCCATGGATACCGGCTGACAGCAGCAGGTCCAGGCCGTTGTCGCGAGCTTCGGGGGGCCGGACTTCCAGCGCCCCCTCGCTCAACCAGCGCATCCGCACGCCTTCGACAGTCAGTTGAGTCTTCTCCGCCGGTTCGCGGCCGGCGAGGGTCAGTTCAAGCAGTTTGCCGAGGGCGAGCATAGAGCGACTTCCTTAATGGTCGTGATTGCAATCCGGGCCGTGCACGTGTTCCTCGTCGTCGCCGAGGTCAGCCGGTTCCATTTCCAGTTGCAGACTTACCAGATTAGTCGCCAATGGGCGCAGCAGCAGGTTGGCGTATTCGGCGTCACCTTCTTCGACGTCCACACCGATCAGCAACTGGCCACGACCATCCTGCTGGATCCACAGCTCTTTGCCTTGCCACATGACCGCGACGCGGGTGCAGGACGTTTCCAGTTGCGTGCCGTCGGTGTCTTCAAGGATCAGCTGCAGGGTATCGCTCATGTTTTTTTACGCTCTCTAAAGGAGATGAAGCGGCGCATGCAGCGCCGACTTTCAATTGATCTGGAATGGATAAACCGCGCCCAGTTTAAGGATTTGCGTCAGTTCATCCAGTGCCGTCCGGCATTCAAGCAGCAATTGCGGGTCCGCAAGATCGCTCTCGGCCATGCGGTCGCGGTAGTGCTTGTCGACCCATTCGGTCAGCGAGCCGTACAACGGTGCCGTCATGATAACGCCTGGATTGACCGCCGCCAGTTCCGTTTCATTCAGCGCGACGCGCAACCTCAGGCAAGCCGGGCCACCGCCGTTTTGCATGCTTTGTTTCAAATCGAAGACTTTGACTTCACGGATCAGCCCGCCCGAACTGGTCAGGCCCTGCAGGTATTGCCATACCCGCTCATTGCCACGGCATTCTTCCGGCACGATCAACAACATCGAGCCGTCGGGACGGGTCAGCAACTGGCTGTTGAACAGGTAGGACCGAACGGCGTCTTCCACGGTGACCGCAGAACGCGGTACACAGATCGCCTGAAAATTCCCGCCTGCCTTGGCGAGCTTTCCGTGCAGCTCGGCGAGCATCTGTTCGGTGTCGAGGAACGCGTCCTCGTGATAGAACAGCACCTCGCCGTTACCGACCGCGATCACGTCGTTATGGAACACGCCCTGATCGATCACCGAAGGGTTCTGCTGACCGTAGACCACCGCGTCGTCACTCAGACCGTGCAAGCGGGCGACCGCCTGGGAAGCCTCGAGGGTCTGGCGTGCCGGGTACTTCTGCGGAGCCGGGTAACGGGTGTCGAAGGCACTGCGGCCGAACACGAAAAACTCGACGCCGGCTTCGCCGTATTCACGGCAGAAACGCGTGTGGTTGGCCGCACCTTCATCGCCGAACTGCGCCACGGCCGGCAATGCGGCGTGGTGAGCGAAGTGCTGCTGATCAGCGAACATCGCCCCCAGTACGCGACTGGTGGTCGGGTGTTCGATGCTGCGGTGATATTTGCAGTTGAGGTTGGCGGCGGTGAAGTGCACTCGACCGTCGGCGGTGTCGGCGCTCGGGCTGACGGTGGCGGCGTTGGCCACCCACATGCTCGAGGCCGAGCAACTGGCGACCAGCAAGGGCATCGCGTCCTTGGCGGCGCGCTCAATCACTTGCGCATCGGTGCCGCCGAAGCCCAGGCGCCGCAGGGCTGCTACGTCTGGCCGTTCCTGAGGGGCGAGGACACCTTGCTGAAAGCCCATTTCCATCAGCGCTTTCATTTTCGCCAGGCCTTGCAGCGCAGCTTCCTTCGGGTTCGAACACTGCTGGCTGTTGCTCTGGGACGCGACGTTGCCGTAGGACAGGCCGCCGTAGTTATGGGTCGGCCCCACTAGACCGTCAAAATTGACTTCATAGGATTTCATCAGCGAGGCTCCACGAGAATTCTGTTGTTAGGCTTCAGTAACCGGATTTGAGACCGAGGCGTGGCCATCGCCAGCAGGCTGGCTCCCACAGGGATTACGTCGTACACACAGTGTGTAAACACCACCGAACCTGTGGGAGCCAGCCTGCTGGCGATTGGCATCACGCCATTTTCACGCCAGGCGTGAGGGCGGCAGGCAAGGTCAGGCTCGGCGTTTCCAGCGATGCCACCGGGTACGCGCAGTAATCTGCCGCGTAATAGGCGCTGGCACGATGGTTACCCGAGGCACCCACCCCGCCGAACGGCGCACTGCTGGCCGCACCGGTCAGCTGCTTGTTCCAGTTGACGATACCGGCCCGGCTTTCCAGCCAGAACTGCTGGTAACGCGCTTCGGAGTCCGAGAGCAAGCCGGCGGCAAGGCCGTATTCGGTGTCGTTGGCCTCGGCGATCGCCGCTTCGAAATCAGCGTAGCGAATCACTTGCAGCAACGGGCCGAACAGTTCTTCGTCAGGACGCTCGGCCACGGCCGTTACATCCAAAATGCCTGGGGTCAGCAAGGCAGCCTGAGCCTGTGGCTGGGTCATTTCCAGCAGCGCCATGGCGCCATTTGCCAGCAGATGCGCCTGGGCATCCATCAGGGACTTGGCCGCAGCCAGGGAAATCACCGAGCCCATGAACGGCGCCGGTTGCTGATCAAAAGCGCCCACTTCGATGGTCGAAGTCACCGCCACCAAGCGTGCCAGCAACGAGTCGCCCCAGGCGCCCTGGGGCACCAGCAGGCGGCGCGCGCAGGTGCAACGCTGACCGGCAGAAATGAATGCCGACTGGATGATGGTGTAGACCGCCGCATCCAGGTCAGCCACCTGGTCAACCACCAGTGGATTGTTACCGCCCATCTCCAGCGCCAGGATCTTGTCAGGCCGACCGGCAAATTGCTGGTGCAGGTGATTACCGGTGCGGCTCGAACCGGTGAAGAACAGGCCGTCGATGCCAGGGTTCGCCGCCAGGGCAATCCCGGTTTCGCGAGCGCCCTGCAGCAGGTTCAACACGCCAGCCGGCAAGCCGGCTTCGATCCAGCATTTGACCGTCAGTTCGGCGACTTTCGGCGTCAGCTCGCTCGGCTTGAACAGCACGCTGTTACCCGCGAGCAAGGCTGGGACGATGTGGCCGTTGGGCAGGTGACCGGGGAAGTTGTAAGGCCCGAACACCGCGACCACGCCGTGTGGCTTGTGGCGCAGCACGGCAGTTGCGTCGCCCAGAGGGCCGCTCTTCTCACCGGTACGCTCGCGGTAGCTCTGAATCGAGATGGCAATCTTGTTGACCATGCTGGTCACTTCGGTCGCCGATTCCCAAAGCGGTTTGCCGGTTTCTTCGCCGATGGTCCGTGCCAGCTCGTCAGCGTGATTTTTCAACGCGGCGGCGAAGGCCTCCAGCACACTGATGCGCTCGTCCAGGGTGCGCCGAGCCCAGCCCGGAAACGCCTGGCGCGCGGCTTGGACGGCGGATTCCACTTGGGCAGCGCTGGCGCCTTCACCGGACCAAAGCACTTGCTGGGTCACCGGGTTCAGCGACTGGAACGCTTCGCCCTGGCCAGACAGCCACTCACCTGCAATGTATAGCGAATTCATTATTTCGACTCCCGGGCAGCGGACAACGGAACGGCGCGCACCTGGTCGCCGGCGTTGAGTTGAAGGCGTTTGGCGGTCAGTGGGTCGACCACCAGGGTGCCGGCGGCGAAGCGTGCGGGAGCGGCAGTGATCCGGCAGTCCTCGCGCTTGCGGTTGTGAATCAGAAAAGGCGTGGCGTCGTCACCCGGGGTGCCGATGGCCAGCACCAGCGGCTGGCTGTCGCGCACCGCGCGGATCTTCGTGGTTTCGCACTCCACTGCCGGGCCTGCGTCGAAGATGTCGACGTAGCCCTGGTAGCTGAAACCTTCGCTCTTGAGCATGGCCAGTGCCGGCTCGGTGTCCGGATGAACCTGGCCGATGATGTTGCGCGCGTCCGGCGACAGGAAGCAGGTGTACAACGGAAATTTGGGCATCAGTTCGGCGATGAAGGCCTTGTTGCCAACGCCGGTCAGGTAGTCCGCCTGGCTGAATTCCATCTTGAAGAAATGCCGCCCCAGGCTTTCCCAGAACGGCGAGCGCCCGGCTTCGTCGGACATGCCGCGCATCTCGGCAATGATCTTGTTGCCAAACAGCTGCGGGAATTCGGCGATGAACAGCATCCGCGCCTTGGCCAGCATGCGTCCGTTGAGGCCGTTGCGGTAATCGGCATGCAGGAACAGCGAGCACAGCTCGGAGTTGCCGGTCAGGTCGTTGGCCAGGAACAGCGTCGGAATCTCGCGATAGATGTTCAGCTCTTGCGAAGCGCTGACCGTCAGGCCAACCCGGAAGTTGTACCAGGGCTCACGCAGGCCGACCGCGCCGGCGATGGCGGAAATGCCCACCACGCGACCGCTGTCATCTTCGAGCACGAACAGGTAGTCCGCATCGCCCCGCCCGGCTTCTCCGCGAAAGGTCTTCTCGGCCCAGCCGACCCGGTGGGCCAGCCGCTCTTCGTTGGCCGGCAAGGTGGTCAGGCCGGTGCCAGTGCTGCGGGCCAGCTCGATCAGAGCGGGTAAATCGCTGCTGCGTACGGGACGAACGATCATGCTATCTCCTCAGTCGGGCCGCTTGCGCCACCCGCGAAACTTCGCTGCTATCTAGGCAATTCTTTCCAGGCGCGGCAGCGGGGTTAAACCGCTACCAGGCGCACGCTGGCACCTTCACCGACACCCAGGGCCTCGGCTGTTTCCAGGTCCAGGGTCACGGGTTTGCCCGGCGCATAATCGAGCTCAAGCAATACGGCGCGGTAATCCTGCAACTGGGCATTGGCCACCAGGTACTGGCGCCCGACACCTTTGGCCGGCTCGCCGATTTTCACCGGGACCACACGGCTCTGGGCGATGGAGCGGATCCCCGAGACGCGCGCATGCAGGGTTGGGCCGCCGTCGAAAATATCGATGTAATGATCGGTCTCGAAGCCTTCGCGCATCAGGATGTCGAACGTAATCTGCGCCCGCGGGTGCACCTGGCCCATCGCCTCCTGGGCGGTGTCCGGCAGCAACGGCACGTAGATCGGGTAATGCGGCATCAGTTCAGCGAGGAAGGTGCGGCTTTTCAGCCCGCACAGGCGCTCGGCTTCGGCATAGTTGAGGTCGAAGAAGTTACGCCCGATGGCATCCCAGAATGGCGAGTCGCCGTTCTCGTCGCTATAGCCGACGATCTCGGTTACCACGGAATCGGCAAAACGCTCCGGATGGCTGGCCACGAACAACAGGCGACCACGGGAGTTAAGCTCGGCCCAGGGCGAACCCACCAACTCACGCTGCACGTAGAAGCTGGTGAGCAAGCTGTTGCCGGTCAGGTCGTGGCACTGGGACAACACGTGAATCTTGTTATGAATCTTCAGCTCGCGGGAAGCGTGCACGAAGGTTTCATTGCGAAAGCTGTAGAAGGGTTCCGAATAACCGGCCGAGGCCACGATGGCCGAACAGCCCACCAGCTTGCCGGTGGCGGTGTCTTCGAGGACGAAGAAATAGGTTTCCTCGCCGTTGAAGCTCACTTCGGCGGCAAACGACGCTTCGCTCGCAGCAATCTTGTCGCTCAGGCGTTCAACGTCATCCGGCAAGGAAGTGACACCAATCGGGCTGTCCGCAGCCAGACGCTGTACCTCGCCCAGATCAGCCATTTGCGCGGGGCGCATCACCAGCATGGTGTCACTCCTTAATCTCAGAACTTACAAAAGAAAAAATCCCGGGCCATCCCTGAAACAACTCAGAGTCAACTGTGGGAGCCAGCCTGCTGGCGATAGCGTCCTGTCAGGCAACAATGATGTTGGCTGTCAGGCCCTCATCGCCAGCAGGCTGGCTCCCACAGTTTGATTCGGTCCGGCATAAAAATTGGGATCGACGCCTGAACGCTCAGGCGCCGAAAGGTCTATCAGGCTTGCGTCAACTTCGCCGCAGCGCGTTCGAAACGATCCAGGCCGGCATCGATATCGGCATCTTCAACCACCAGGCTCGGGGCGAAACGAATCACGTCCGGGCCCGCCTGCAGAATCATCAGGCCTTCTTTCTCGGCAGCGTTGAAGATGTCCTTGGCCTTGCCTTTCCAGGCGTCATTCAGCACGCAGCCAATCAGCAGCCCCAAGCCACGCACCTGGGTGAACAGGCCGTACTTCTCGCCGATCTGCTCAAGGCGCGCCTTGAACTTGTCGTGCTTGGCATTCACGCCAGCCAGCACTTCAGGGGTGTTGATCACGTCGATCACCGCTTCGGCGACCGCACAGGCCAGCGGGTTGCCGCCGTAGGTGGTGCCGTGGGTGCCGACCACCAGGTGCTTGGCCAGCGCTTCGGTCGTCAGCATCGCCGCGATCGGGAAACCGCCGCCCAGGCTCTTGGCGCTGGTCAGGATGTCCGGCGTCACGCCGTAATGCTGGTAGGCGAACAGCTTGCCGCTGCGGCCCATGCCGGTTTGCACTTCGTCGAACACCAGCAGCGCGTCGTGCTCGTTGCACAGCTCGCGGGCGCCTTGCAGGTAAGCCAGTTCGGCCGGCAGCACGCCGCCCTCGCCCTGGATCGGCTCCAGCACCACTGCACAAGTCTTGTCAGACACCGCCGCTTTCAAAGCGGCCAGGTCGTTGTAAGGCACGTGGGTGATACCGGTGATCTTCGGACCAAAGCCATCGGAATACTTGGACTGGCCACCGACGTTGACAGTGAACAGGGTGCGGCCGTGGAAGCTGTTCAGCGCCGCGATAATTTCGTACTTCTCGCTACCAAAACGATCAAACGCGACGCGACGCGCCAGCTTGAACGCGGCCTCGTTGGCCTCGGCACCGGAGTTGCAGAAGAACACGCGCTCGGCAAAGGTGGCGTCGATCAGTTTATGCGCCAGGCGCAGGGCCGGCTCGTTGGTGAACACGTTGGACACGTGCCACAGCTTGTTCGCCTGCTCTGTCAGGGCACCGACCAGCGCTGGATGAGCGTGGCCCAATACGTTAACGGCAATCCCGCCAGCAAAGTCGATCAACTCGCGGCCGGACTGGTCCCACACGCGGGAACCGGCGCCACGCACCGGAATGAATGCGGCAGGCGCATAGTTGGGAACCATTACCTGGTCAAAATCGGCGCGTTCTACCGCAGCGTGCTCAACGGACATCGGAGTCTCCTGAAGAGGAACACCCGCCT
The DNA here is from genome assembly GCF_040310425.1 of Pseudomonas sp. 65/3-MNA-CIBAN-0223. Lineage (NCBI taxonomy): Bacteria > Pseudomonadati > Pseudomonadota > Gammaproteobacteria > Pseudomonadales > Pseudomonadaceae > Pseudomonas > Pseudomonas sp. 65/3-MNA-CIBAN-0223. Next base: position 202,257 of record NZ_JBEOPV010000011.1, on the reverse strand, counting down.
GGAACTGGCGAGCGATGGGGGGATTGTAGGGAGAGTTTTCGCCCTGGCCTTGCCGCCAAGCGACAACTTCTTATAGCGCAAACCCCGGTTTCAACCGGGTTTACGGCAATGCGACATATAGCTTCGCAAAGGCGCAGTTTAAACTGTCGAGCGTGCTTATAGGCAGTACTGCGCAAACCGATGCTCTTTAGGAGCTGCCGCAGGCTGCGATCTTTTGATTGTGATTTTTCAAGATCAAAAGATCGCAGCCTGCGGCAGCTCCTACAGGGGATAGTGACCGATCAACGGGCGCTGGAGCTAGCCGCGCTCGGAAGGCACCGACGACAATTCGAACGGGCTGCTGCTGCGCCGCTGGTTACGATCTTCCCGTGGCGTGGCACCGAAGAAGTTGCGGTAGGCGCTGGAGAAATGCGGCCCCGAGGAGAAACCGCAGGACAGGCCGATCTGAATGATCGACTTGCTGGTCTGCATCAGCATCTGCCGGGCCTTGTTCAGGCGCAGTTCCAGGTAGTACTGGCTGGGCACGCGATTGAGGTACTGCTTGAAGATGCGCTCCAGCTGCCGACGGGACACGCACACATGCTGGGCGATTTCGTCGGTGGTCAGCGGCTCTTCGATGTTGGCCTCCATCAGCAACACGGCCTGGGTCAGCTTCGGATGGCTGGAGCCCAGGCGGTTCTGCAGCGGAATGCGCTGGCGCTCACCGCCTTCGCGAATGCGCTCAACCACCAGCTCCTCGGAAACCGCACCGGCCAGTTCCGCACCGTGATCACGGGCCAATACCGCCAGCAGCAGGTCGAGTACCGAGAGGCCGCCGCACGCGGTGAGGCGATCGCGATCCCAGTCGAACAGATGACTGGTGGCGATGACTTTCGGGAAGCGCTCGGCGAAATCGTCCTGCCAGCGCCAGTGCACGGCGGCCCGATAACCGTCGAGCAAACCCAACTGCGCCAACGGGTACACACCGGCAGACAGGCCACCAATGACACAACCGGCGCGCACCAATTGTTTCAACGAACTGCTGAGGGCCGGCGCGAGGGTGGTCGGCGGCTCGTCAGCGAGCAGAAACAGTTTCTGGAAGTTTTCCAGCTTGCCGGCCCAAGGCTCGCCCGGCAATTGCCAGGCGCCTTCGGTCGGCGGTTCGGCCTGCAGGAACGACAGCTCGTAGACAACGTCCGGATGCACACGCTGGGCAACACGCAAGGCCTCCTCAGCCAGCGCAAGCGTCAGTGCTTTAGTGCTGGGCCAAATCAGGAAACCAATTCGATGGGCAGTCATGGAGGGCAGTCCGAAACGAAAACAGTGATGAAGGCATGGGCCAATGCTAGCCCGAAAATGAACGCAAATCTTGAAACCGACACCGATCAACTATGGGGGGCCGGCCGGCTCGCGCCCGCCCCTACACCGATGATCTGTAGGAGCTGTCGAGTGAAACGAGGCGGCGATCTTTTGATTTGAACAATCAAGATCAAAAGATCGCAGCCTTCGGCAGCTCCTACAGGGGGATCGCGGCCAGCTTCAGGCTGCGAAGCATGCACCATCCAGGTGCACAACGGCAGTCCTGATTACTTCAGGCTACCCGAGAGGAATTGTTGCAGGCGCTCGGACTGTGGGTTGACCAGTACTTCGCGCGGATTGCCGCTTTCTTCAACGATGCCCTTGTGCAGGAACACCAACTGGTTCGACACCTCGCGGGCGAAGCCCATTTCGTGGGTCACCACCACCATGGTCCGGCCTTCCAGCGCCAGGGCCTGCATGACTTTGAGCACGTCGCCCACCAGTTCCGGGTCGAGGGCCGAAGTCGGTTCGTCGAACAGCATCACTTCCGGCTCCATCGCCAGCGCACGGGCAATCGCAACGCGCTGTTGTTCGCCGCCGGACATGTGGCCCGGGTAGGCGTCCTTGCGATGGGCCACGCCCACCTTGTTCAGGTAGTGCTCGGCCTTCTCGCGGGCTTCAGCCTTGGACATGCCCAGCACGTGCACGGGCGCTTCCATGATGTTTTCCAGCGCAGTCATGTGCGACCACAGGTTGAAATGCTGGAACACCATCGACAGGCGCGAACGCATGCGCTGCAGCTGCTTCGGATCGGCGGCTTTCATGGCGCCGTCCTTGTTCGCCACCAACTTGAGCTCTTCGTTGTTGAGCAGGATACGGCCCGCGTGCGGCTGCTCGAGCAGGTTGATGCAACGCAGGAAAGTACTTTTGCCGGAGCCACTGGAGCCGATGATGCTGATCACATCGCCAGCCGCCGCTTTCAGGGACACACCCTTGAGCACTTCGTGACTGCCATAGCGTTTATGCAGGTCTTGGACTTCAAGTTTGTACATGCGGTCGGTTCTCACAAAAACAGTCAGTCAGTCGTTGAGCAAGCGCCCGTGACGCAGCGCTTCGCGCCCCGCCACCTTGGCCAGCCAGAAACCGGGTTGGGCATAACGCAGCCGTTCAATGGCAAACAGCACCCCGGACGTACCAGCACACACCGTGCTGACCCGATCCGCCAGCGGATCGATCACTTCGAAAATCTCGTCACCGGCCTCGACCCACTCGCCGGGCTTGCGCAAAAAGCTGATCACCCCCGGGTGCGGCGCGAACAGCAATTCAGTGCCTTCGAACGGCATGCCTTCGCAGGCATCCCGGCCAGCCTTGGGCCACTCACCGCTGATCAGGCCCTGCTCGGCCAGGAACGCGAGGATGCCTTCGGCATACGCTTGCGCTTCCCCGCGACCGGTATCAGCCTGACCACCAAGCTCGATGGTCGTCGCCAGGCACGCCAATGGAATCGGCGCCTCGGGAAACAGCCGCGACAGGCGCAACCACGGGAGCGAGCAGGCCTCGTCGAAGGAACTGCCGCCGGAATCCTCCGCCAGCAAACCCACCTTCACATCCAGGTGCGCGGCGAGCGAACGCCACTGAGGCCAGTGTTGCGGCAGTGCGTACATGTGCAACGCCGCTTCCGCATCGCAATGCAGGTCCAGCACCACATCGGCGGTGCAGGCATGGCTGAGCAGCACGCGCTGCATGCCTTGCAACTGGCTCGAAGCCGGCGGCAATGCGTCGAGCGCATCGCTCATGGCCTGGCGAATCAGCTGAGTGTTGGCGTGGGCATCATCGCCCAGGCGGCCTTGCACAGCAGCGGCCACCGGCGCACTCAACTCGACGAAATCGCGGTTGAAATTCTTGCCGCTGCCGGCCTCGAAGCGCCCTTGATGACTGCCCTGAAGCAACTGCCCAAGCCCCAGTGGGTTAGCCACCGGCACCAGTTCAATCACGCCGTTGAGCAAGCCTTGGGCTTCGAGTTCAGTCAGACGCTTTTTCAGTTCCCAAGCCGTGCGCATACCCGGCAGTTCGTCGGCGTGCAGGCTGGCCTGGATGTAGGCCTTGCGCTCACCTCTACCGAAGCGGAACACCGAAATCTGGCGTTCGCAGCCCAGGTGACTCCACGGCAATGGGTGGTCGATGCGTTCCATATCAATGCTTCCGCGGGGCCAGATAGCCCAGCCAGCGGCGCTCGGCCATTTTGAACAGGCGCACCAGGATGAACGTCAGGCACAGGTAGAAAACGCCGGCGGTGATGTACGCCTCGAACGGCAGGTAATACTGGGCGTTCACGGTACGCGCGGCACCGGTGATGTCGATCAGGGTCACGATGGAGGCCAGGCTGGTGGTCTGCAGCATCATGATCACTTCGTTGCTGTACTGCGGCAACGCCCGGCGCAGGGCCGACGGCAGCAGGATGCGCTTGTACATCTTGTAGCGCGACATGCCCATGGCCTTGGCCGCTTCGATCTCGCCATTCGGCGTGGCGCGCAGGCTGCCGGCGATGATTTCTGCGGTGTAGGCGCTGGTGTTGATCGCAAACGCCAGGCATGCACAGAAGGTGGCACTGGACAGCCACGGCCACAGGAAGCTTTCGCGTACGGCCTCGAACTGCGCCAGGCCGTAGTAGATCAGGAACAGCTGCACCAGCATCGGCGTGCCGCGGATCACGTAGGTGTAGAGCCAGGCGCTCATGTTCACCACCGCGTTCTTCGAGACGCGCATCAGGCCCAGGGGCAGCGCACACAGCAGGCCGAAAAACAGCGACAGGCCAAGCAGTTTCAGGGTGGTCAGCAGGCCGCCGAGGTACAGCGGCAAGGCCTCCCAGATGACGTTGTAGTCGAAGATCATAGATCAGCCGCCCTTACGCCTACCGAGTAGCGCTTCTCAAGTTGACGCAGTATCAGCAACGAGACGCTGGTGATCACCAGGTACATTGCCGCCACTGCGAGGAAGAAGGTGAAAGGCTCGCGGGTGGCATCTGCCGCCTGCTTGGCCTTGAACATCATGTCTTGCAGACCCACCACCGAAATCAGCGCGGTGGCCTTGGTCAGTACCAGCCAGTTGTTGGTGAACCCCGGAATCGCCAGGCGAATCATCTGCGGGACCAACACCCGGAAGAACACCTGAAAACTGCTCATGCCGTACGCCATGCCCGCCTCTGCCTGACCCTTGGGGATCGCCATGAAGGCGCCACGGAAGGTTTCCGACAGGTACGCACCGAAGATGAAGCCCAGGGTGCCGATACCGGCCGCCAACGGGTTCAGGTCGATGTAGTCGTCATAACCGAGCATCGGTGCCACGCGGTTGAGCAGGTCCTGGCCGCCGTAGAAAATCAGCAGGATCAGTACCAGGTCGGGAATACCGCGGATCACCGTGGAATACAGATCGCCCAGCCACGCAAGCCAGCGCACCGGCGACAGACGCAATGCAACGCCGATCAGCCCCAGAACGATGGCCAGGGCCATGGAAGACAAGGCGAGCTGAAGCGTCAGCCATGCGCCATCGAGGATGACAGCCCCGTAGCCTTTCAACATGATTCAGGTCCTCGAAAGTTGGGATGAAAAAATGGCGCAAACCTCAGAGATCCTGTTGCTTGCGCCATTTCGGACTTGTCGCCGGGACGTTGTTACTTGCCGTAGATATCGAAGGCGAAGTATTTGTCCTGGATTTGCTTGTACTTGCCATTGTCGCGGATGGCCGTGATCGCGGCGTTGATCTTGTCTTTCAACGCGTCACCCTTGCGCACTGCGATACCGACGCCGTCACCGAAGTATTTAACGTCAGTGAAAGCCGGGCCCACGAACGCAAAACCTTTGCCGGCGTCGGTTTTCAGGAAACCGTCGTCCAGCAGGGTGGCGTCAGCCACGGTACCGTCGAGACGGCCAGCGGCCACGTCGAGGTAGATTTCGTTCTGCGAACCGTACGGCTTGATCTCGGCACCCAGCGGGGCCAGCACTTCACGGGCGAAACGCTCGTGGATCGAACCACGTTGCACGCCGATGTTCTTGCCCTTGAGCTCGGTCAGGCCGTCGCTGACCTGAGTGCCGGCCTTCATGACCAGGCGCGCAGGGGTGTTGTAGTACTTGTTGGTGAAGTCCACGGACTTCTTGCGGTCTTCGGTGATCGACATGGACGACAGGATCGCGTCGATCTTGCGCACCTTGAGTGCCGGGATCAGGCCGTCGAACTCTTGCTCGACCCACACGCACTTGACCTTCATCTCTTCGCACAGGGCGTTGCCGATGTCGTAGTCAAAACCCACGATGCTGCCATCCGGCGACTTGGAGGCGAACGGAGGATAAGCCGCTTCGATACCGATCTTCACCGGCTTTTCGTCAGCGAAGGTAGGCAGCGACAGCACGGACAGTGCCAGGGCGCCAAGCAGCACGAGTTTCTTCATCTTGGTACTCCATCGGTATAGGGCTAAAAGGCAGAGTGAGCGACAGCCCAACATGCGAGTGAGTAAAACCGGAAAGCGATTGCTGCGTCCTACGTAACACGCGTTGTTTTCAACGCACGCAACGACGAGCGAGTGATCGGCATTCTAACGACAGGCCCGAAGCCGATATTTCTTCAATGCGACAACAAATTACAGAAGCACCGAGAATGCCGTTTTGGCACGTTGACAGCCCTGCAATTTCATGCAAGAGCAAAAGAAAGTTAACCGATCTATGCTGCAAATTGCGGGCCTATTATTGGCAAAGCCTTCTAATCCGGCAAGCGTAGCGTGGGGACTTATTTTTTAGACAGGCTGCAGACGCCCAAGGATGGGGCTTTGCGTTTCCCTATGCCCCGGATCGGGGCGGGCGGTTACACATTTAGTTACTTGAGCGATAGCCGGTAACAGTGGGAAAAGGATGACAGGGGATGCCGATAATTATTGGCTGATGTTCGTTTAGCGTCTGACTGATCGCCATCGCTAGCAGGCTAGCTCCCACAGGGGGACATGCGCTGGACTCAGATTTTGAATCCACTGGAGATCCTTGTGGGAGCTAGCCTGCTAGCGATGAGGCCCGAACAGCCCCCCCACAAAAATCCCGGACAAAAAAAACCCATCCGGCACAACACCGGATGGGGGTTTTACTGACTCAGAGAAGGCGGTTAAGCCACATTCATCGTCTTGTGCGTATCAATCAAATGCTGCACCACACCCGGATCCGCCAGGGTGGAGATATCCCCCAACCCATCGTACTCAGCGGTCGCAATCTTGCGCAGGATACGGCGCATGATCTTGCCCGAACGCGTCTTCGGCAGCCCCGGCGCCCACTGGATCACATCCGGTGAAGCAATCGGCCCGATCTCTTTACGCACCCAGTTCTTCAACTCCAGGCGCAGCTGCTCGCTCGGCTCTTCGCCACCGATCAGGGTCACATACACATAAATGCCCTGGCCCTTGATGTCGTGCGGCACACCCACCACGGCCGCCTCGGCGACTTTCGGGTGAGCAACCATCGCGCTCTCGATCTCGGCGGTACCCATGCGGTGGCCGGACACGTTCAGCACGTCATCCACGCGACCGGTAATCCAGTAGTAACCATCCTCGTCACGACGGGCACCGTCACCGGTGAAGTACATGCCACGGAAGGTCTTGAAGTAGGTGTCGACAAAACGGTCATGGTCGCCATACAGCGTGCGCGCCTGGCCTGGCCACGAATCCAGAATCACCAGGTTGCCCTCAACGGCGCCTTCCAGAATATTACCCAGGTTGTCCACCAGTGCCGGCACCACGCCGAAGAACGGACGAGCTGCCGAACCAGGCTTCAAGCCATGCGCACCCGGCAGCGGGCTCATCATGTTGCCGCCGGTTTCGGTCTGCCACCAGGTGTCGACGATCGGGCAGCGCGACTGGCCGACCTTCTTGTAGTACCAATCCCAGGCTTCCGGGTTGATCGGCTCACCCACCGAACCCAGCAGGCGCAGGCTGCTGCCGTCAGCGCCTTCAACTGCCGCGTTACCCGCCGCCATCATTGCGCGGATCGCCGTTGGCGCGGTGTAGAGAATGTTGACCTTGTGCTTGTCGACGATCTTCGCCACCCGGGTGATGTCCGGGTAGTTCGGCACGCCTTCGAACAGCACGGTAGTCGCGCCATTGGCCAGCGGGCCATAGACGATATAAGTGTGGCCGGTGACCCAGCCGACGTCAGCGGTGCACCAGTAGATTTCACCCGGGCGGTAGTCGAACACGCGCTCGTGGGTCATGGCCGCATACAGCAGGTAACCGCCAGTGGTGTGCTGCACGCCTTTAGGCTTGCCGGTGGAACCGGAGGTGTAGAGGATGAACAGCGCTTCTTCAGCGCCCATCTCTTTCGGCGCGCAGACGCTGCCCGCCACTTTCATCAGGTCTTCGTACCAGATGTCGCGATGCTGGTTCCACTTGATGTTGCCACCGGTGCGCTTGCACACGATGACCTTCTGAATGCTGCTGGTCTCCGGGTTGGTCAGGGCGTCATCGACGTTGGACTTGAGCGGGATCTTCTTGCCGGCACGAATGCCTTCGTCAGCGGTGATCACCACCTTGGATTTGCAGTCGATGATCCGACCCGCCAGGGCTTCCGGCGAAAAACCACCGAACACCACCGAGTGAATTGCGCCGATCCGGGTGCACGCCAGCATGGCGACCACGGCTTCGGGAATCATCGGCATATAGATAGTCACCACGTCGCCGCGATGCACATCCTGGCCGCGCAAGGCGTTGGCGAACTTGCAGACTTCTTCGTGCAATTCACGGTAGGTGATGTTGCGGCTTTCGGCAGGGTCATCGCCTTCCCAGATGATCGCGATCTGATCGCCGCGCTCGGCCAGGTGGCGGTCCAGGCAGTTGTAGGAAACGTTCAGGGTGCCATCGGCGAACCACTTGATGTCGACGTGGTGATCGTCGAAGGAAGTCTGCTTCACCGTGGTGAAAGGCTTGATCCAGTCGAGGCGCTTGGCTTGCTCGCGCCAGAAGCCGTCCGGGTTGACGACCGACTGCTGGTACATGGCTTTGTAGGTTGCCTCGTCGGTCAGCGTGTTGGCCGCTACCTCGGGACGAACGGGATACAGGGAAGCCGCACTCATCTTTCTTACCTCGGTGGAATAGTTGTTTTTGTATGGCCCTGTTGTAGCCCGGGGCGGCCCTATAGAACCATTCGACGATGGTAGTAACAAGCCCCTACAAATTGCCCTGACAATCCCTTTCCCCCGCTCCGCCGGGTATCTACGCCCCCTGTAGGAGCTGCCGAAGGCTGCGATCTTTTGATCTTAAAAGGTCGCCAGGATCAAAAGATCGCAGCCTCCGGCAGCTCCTACAGGGATCGCATACACCAGACCATTGCGTGATTGTTACGAAATCTGTCAAAAGTGTTTATCAAAACCCCACCTATATGAATCCACCCCTCACGCCTAAAATCCCTCTCGCCAACAAGGCAACCCCTGATTAACCAAGTTGCAGCCCCCACGAAGGCAGTTAATCAAAACCCCGGCAATCAAGTTCCACACGCAACCCCCTAAAGGTTGCGTGACCCCACTCGACCTCTAAAAGGTAAAACTGAGATGAAAGCTTTATTAGTTCTGGCCCTCTCCAGCCTGTGCGCAACCGCCATGGCAGACGAGGTCCCGACTGATGTCGCACAGCAACAACCGGTAGTTGAGGAATACACTTACTCCACCCATCTGGACATCGCCAAAGTCGTGTCCATGAGCGAAATCCCCAACGTCTGTGAAGTGGTGCCGATGAAAATGGAATACGACGATTCCCACGGCCAACGACACATCCTGCGCTACAGCATCATGGGTAACGGCTGCTCCAACGGCTAAACACCCGCCCGACTCTTTATAAACGGCTCGACCCGTCTCAATCAGACAGATGCAGCGCCGAGCCTAATACATCGATTTATTAGATTATTTTAAGCGCTTATTTGCACTTTTTAATCAAATTATCTGGCGTAGTATTGATTCCACACCCAAGGCACAAAACGCCAACGAACCTGGAGCAACCACCATGAAAACCCAACTGATCCTCGCCCTGACCCTCTCCGTCCTGGCCGCCAACACCTTCGCCGCCGATGGTTACGATCGCACCGGCTCGGCAGCTTTCACCACCGAAGCCGCAGTCGCCTCCGACGGCTACGACCACACCGGTTCCGCGTCCTTCGCCGCTGATGGTGCCGATCACGTCGGTGCTGGCAAACTGGCTTCCGACGGTTTTGATCGCACCGGCGCCGCCAAAGTCGCCGCAGACGGTTCCGATCACGTCGGCGCAGCGCGCTTCAGCTGATCACATCGCGTGACTTTACAGCCCGACTTCGGCCGGGCTTAGTTGTGTCTGGGGCCATCGAAAACCCGCTCAAAACACAACATGTAGTAAAAAAGCGCTTTTTTGGCTGTTTTTTGTACAAATCAAACGGCCCGGAAAAATTAATCAAAAAAAATCTTCACCCGCGATATCCAGCCAAAGCCCTGTAAACCCTCGCTCCGACCGAAAATCCCCTCTTCTTCACCGCCGCATGTGCGGATTCGCCCCACCACGGCCGCAAAAATTTCCCTATAATGCCGGCTTAAACGGGCCTGCAATATCCCCTTACAGGGATGACAGCCAGTCTGAAGCCCACGCCGAAGTCGTCATCGATTCCGGCGCCCGTCAGAGGCTCTCGGAACCCCGTAAAAAATTATGTTTATTTGCCTGCGTGTACCGCTGCAAAAAACGCTATCCAACGCGGCCAGAACGGTCGTGTGAAAAACCAACCTTTCAGTTTTCACACGGGCATCTGGCCCTCACGCAGGAGACGACACGTCATGCTGAGCTGGGACGAATTCGACAAAGAAGACAGCGGCGAGACCGTGGTTAAAGGCGCCAACGCCGGCCACGCGACTGAAGCCAACATGGACCGCCTCGACACCGCCGGTGGTGTTGCGGCTCAAGAAGCTCGCGCTGTAACCGCGTCCGACTCCGCCGCCATCGCTCGCGCCAAGGCTGCCCTGGACAACCTCGACGTCGCCGAAGGCCTGGCCGAACTCGAAGGCGCCTCTGCCCGCGTCGCCGTTGACGAAAAGCGCATGATCAACTGCCGCGCCGACCTCAACCAGCTCGTACCTTTCAAGTACGACTGGGCCTGGCAGAAGTACCTGGACGGTTGCGCAAACCACTGGATGCCGCAAGAAGTCAACATGACCGCCGACATCGCCCTCTGGAAAGACCCGGAAGGCCTGACCGACGACGAGCGCCGCATCGTGATGCGCAACCTGGGCTTCTTCTCCACCGCCGACTCCCTGGTTGCCAACAACCTGGTGCTGGCCGTGTACCGCCTGATCACCAACCCGGAATGCCGCCAGTACATCCTGCGCCAGGCGTTCGAAGAGGCGATCCACACCCACGCCTACCAGTACTGCATCGAATCGCTGGCCATGGATGAAGGCGAGATCTTCAACATGTACCACGAGATCCCATCGGTCGCGAAAAAAGCCACCTGGGGCCTCAAATACACCCGTTCGATCTCCGATCCAAAGTTCGAAACCGGCACCGTCGAAACCGACAAAGAGCTGCTGCGCAACCTGATCGCCTACTACTGCGTTCTGGAAGGCATCTTCTTCTATTGCGGCTTCACCCAGATCCTCTCCATGGGCCGTCGCAACAAGATGACCGGCGTCGCCGAGCAGTTCCAGTACATCCTGCGCGACGAATCCATGCACCTGAACTTCGGCATCGACGTGATCAACCAGATCAAAATCGAAAACCCGCACTTGTGGGATGCCGAGATGAAGGAAGAAGCTTCGCAGATGATTCTGCAGGGCACTCAGCTGGAAATCGAATACGCCCGTGACACCATGCCTCGCGGCGTGTTGGGCATGAACGCGGCGATGATGGAGGACTACCTCAAGTTCATCGCTAACCGTCGTCTGTCGCAGATCGGTTTGAAGGAAGAGTACCCAGGGACGACTAACCCGTTCCCTTGGATGAGCGAGATCATGGACTTGAAGAAAGAGAAGAATTTCTTTGAGACGCGAGTTATTGAGTATCAGACTGGTGGGGCGTTGAGCTGGGATTGATTTCTTGGCTAGTCCCGATTGAACGATGGTTATTTAATCGTTAAATCGAACGAAAAAAGCCCTGACTTGATCGGGGCTTTTTTATTTGTGCAGAATCTTACGCCGCAACGGAAACCTCCTACAAATCTCTCAGCCTCTCCCGCATTGATACCTATTGAAAACATCCATATGCTTTGCCCAGGTGCCTAAGAAACGCCCAACATAGAAGCGCAGCCAATACGTCAGACACGCAATTCACTTTGGTGATTGTGGTGCAGATGTGCAATGGCTTCGCTCGTTGGGATTTCCTTCCACTCTACGTTGGGTCTGGCCCGCCTGAATTCACGTAGAGGTCATGGATATGCCGGAATACACCTTCTTCCCATCTTGCAATGGGGGCTCAGATAATGACTGATCCCTATTCTGTAACTGTCTTCTCTCGCCGCAGCCTCTCACTCCACACCCTCCTCCTGGAAAACCAGCCGTGGTTCTGCGCTCGCGATTTGGGTCGTTTAATGGGCTTCCATTTGAGTGATCGGATCGTGAGCAAACTGGATGAGGATCAGAGGCAAAGGTTGCTGATCGAATACTACGGCCAGCCGGAGGAACGGCTGATGATCAGTGAGTCCGGCGCGTATGCGTTGTTGGTTTATCACTACGCGCCCGAGAATCGGTTGTTGCGTGAATGGTTAACTCATCAGGTGGTGCCGGCGCTGCGTGATGCAGGGGGGGCGAAAAACCTGGACCGGCCAACAATGAGCTTGATGAAAGGGCCTGGAATGTCGCTCAGTCTCCTGCATTGGCAGGACGAAAGCTGGATTCGATTGCGCGACATGCCTTATCTGCTGCTCAATCGCACGCGGCGGCGGATACCGGTGGTTAAGCCGTTGTGGCGGAGGGTTGTAGAGGTGTTTCAGTCTTAGAAACAATCGGTGGGTTATTGCGGTGGCGTCGTTGTAGGACAGATTGAGCGACGCGTAGGTATTCTCTGTAGGAATTTTCGTAGACAGCCGTGATGGCCACTCAGTATCGTCCGAGGGTTTTCAACCCTCGGCGATTGTATGGACATTGGAAAGAAGAACGAAGATTGGAGCGAGGCCGAGATAAAGGCATCAGTCGGTGCCTATCTGACGATGCTTACACTTGAGCAGAAAGGGCAAAAATTCAATAAAGCTCTAGAGAATCGCTTGCTTCGTCAGGGTGCATTGGCAGATCGCACCGAAGGTTCCGTCGAGTTCCGGATGCGCAACATCTCCACCGTCTTGCAACGAATGGGACGCGATTGGATAGTGGGATACAAACCTGCGACGAATGTAGGCGCCAATGTCGAACAGGGCATTCGCGAAGCACTTGTCACTGACGTCTTTGAACCGTCTGCCGACGAAGACACTCTTGAGCGTCGTGCCATAGCCCTTGAGCAGAAGACGTTCGAGAAGGCACCAAAAGGTATCTTGAAACCCAAGCAAACTGTGTCCAGCAGAGCCGCTTACATTCGTGACCCGGAGGTCAGGGCTTGGGTTCGGCAGGAAGCTAAAGGTATCTGTGAGGGCTGCGGAAAGCCTGCTCCGTTTGAGAAAGACGGAACGCCGTTTCTAGAAGTCCATCACGTTAAGCATTTGGCGCAGAAAGGTTCGGATCGGACGAGCAATGCCGTCGCACTTTGCCCGAATTGCCATCGACGCTGTCATCATTCGAACGACAGGGAAGCTTTTACCTTGGCGCTTTACACGAGGCTGAAACGACTGGTGCGGGAATGATCGCGAACTGACAGGTATTGACAGATGGGTTAACTAGGTTTAGCAGGTCATTCGTTATCAATGCGACTCTGCATACAAAGTTTCATTGATAACGACATAGGCAGACTCTGCTAGAGCTAGTCAGCGTTCTCCAGGCAATCATTATATGCCTCCATGATTACGCAGATACCCAGCAGCATTGGTGTACTCTGATGTTCATCAGGGTCACCCAAAACTTTAAAGCCAAGCCGGCTGTAAAATTTTACAGCACCAGGGGCTGCATCCAGATACAAACCTTTTATGGGTATCTGCATATGCAGTCGTGCTGTTTCCATCAAAGCGTTTCGCATCAGGGCGAGGCCTACCCCACACTTCTGAAGCTTCTTATCTACGCCAAGCATGACGAGCCGTACGACGGGAATCTGTTTCGTTAGATTCGTCGCCTTGGAAAGCCCAGGCTTCGCCTTTTCCCGCGTGATTTCACTGACGGTTAGAGTGCAAAATCCCAAGAGATCGTGGCCTACAATTGCGCCGATGCCTTTAACGTTTTCGCTTTTCAAGGCCCGACGCAGCCGACCATTGAAATATTCATTGATTAGCGGTAGCCCGCAGTCGAAGTCTTTAGGGAAGTTGTACTGCTCAAAAGTTGCTAACAAATTGCAGTCGATTTCACACGTTACGGTCTCTGAAGTTCCCATGAGTCCCTCTCATCAGATTTATCAAAGCCTTGGTAGGCTTGGCGCTTTTGTCCTCATTGAGTACTTCTTGTAGTCGAGCGAAGGTTTTTTCCGAAACCTCAATCCTTCTGTGGTTTTCAAGTACAGCTTCAGCACGTTCAAAAGCGGAAGACATTATGAAAGACGTCATGTCTAAGCCAGATAGCAGTGCTGCTTTTCGGATAGTTTCTTTCGCGATATCCGTGGTCTTGATTTCAAGCCTTGCAGTTTTTGGCGCTTTAAGTAGTTCTAGTAATTCAGTCATGAGAATGCCTTTTGTGTAGTCAGTGGTTTTCCCTTTTAGGTGGTTATCCTAGAGGCGCTTGCGCACCTTTACCGTTTTAAGCTTCATGGTAAGTCCCTTAGTGGTTCAGTTTTAGGTTCAGTAGGCGGGACATATCTAGCCTTACGGTACGGACCATAGCCGTACAATGCTCACCATGTCAAGGAGCATCCGTACATCATCCGTACGCTATAATCATACCGAGCAGCACCGCTCGCAACTGCTTGGACTCTTTGGAGCCGGTAGTGATTGCTCGGTCACCCCGCTACTCCAAAATCTCAACATAACTCGACTCCCCACCGCCACTCGCCCCCGACAACCACCCCCAAACAAACGCCAGCGTAGTCCGCCCCGCCTCATCAACGCCCACCGTTCCACGGGACCAGCCAGCCAGGATTTCGCCCTCGGTGGTGATGCAGTGATAAAGCAACTCGATGGAGTCGACGCCGGTCACGCGGCCAACCTGGTGGCCCATGCGAATTCGGCCGCCTTGGTAGGTGCTTGAAATGGCATCGCCCTCAACCTGGTAATGAAACACCGTGCCAGTGCCGGAGAGTCCGTGGGTGTTGCCGGCTACGGTGAAGCGGCGGTTGTTCAGGCGTTGATTGATTTGAGGAAGGGGCTTTAGCATGGAGATCGAGTCCTTTAGGTCAGTGTGTTCATTCCGTTCGGGATGATCGTAAACGATTCTGTGGGGACGGCTGAAGCCGTCATTTACAAAAGGTCTGCTAAAAACCGGAGGCCGTTTCGCGAGCCCGCTCCCACAGGGGTTCGGGCGGGAATGTTATGAACCTCATTGGCTGCGCGTGAATCCGTGTCAGAAGTCACCCGGCAAAAGTTGTACGTCAAACACATCTACACGCATGCCGATTACGACGTTGCCAACGTCTGGTATGCAAGAAACAAAGAGGTAAAACGATGAGCGCAGCCCGGAACGACTTTCAAACCGTGATCGCAACACTTGGCGAGCTGCACGCAACGCTGGAGCGCCTGCGCGGTGAATTTGTGCACGGCATCAAGACCCCCGCTGAGTATGAGCGTGCGACCGACCTGCTCGATGAGCTCACCGACGGGCGCGAATTGAGCAAGGTCGAGGAGAAAATCCTCATTGAACTCGAAGACGAAATTTTGGCCTACCAGCGCGACTCCGACCAGTTTCGCGAATCGAATGCCACTTTTGAGGCGTCGTGTACCCCTGTGCAGCTGATCAAGGATCTGATGGAGACACTCGGGCTCACCGGTTCGGACCTGCCTGAAATTGGTGATAAAACGGCAGTATCCAAGGTGCTCAGTGGGGATCGGCCCATCAGTCACAAGATGGCGTACGCGTTGGCAGAGCGGTTTGCGATGGAACCGGGTGCTTTCGTGTCGACAGCCCCGGGAAAGGCGTTGCCTGCCGAAACCGCTCGCCCCACGGTCAAAAAAACCCCAAATTACAACCGCATTCGCAATGACGGCCGGATCGTACGACCAGGGAAAGAGGCCGACGCCGGCGAATACAAAATGGTTG
The DNA here is from genome assembly GCF_040310425.1 of Pseudomonas sp. 65/3-MNA-CIBAN-0223. Taxonomy (NCBI): domain Bacteria; kingdom Pseudomonadati; phylum Pseudomonadota; class Gammaproteobacteria; order Pseudomonadales; family Pseudomonadaceae; genus Pseudomonas; species Pseudomonas sp. 65/3-MNA-CIBAN-0223. Next base: position 186,687 of record NZ_JBEOPV010000011.1, on the reverse strand, counting down.
CTGCCAAGGGCCGCAGACAGACAGATAAAGCGCCGGTTAAGGGGTAGGTTTATTCACTGCCGCTTTCGCGCAAGCCCTCCCGCACAGGGGGCTGCCACAGGGTTGGCAATATCAGTGCCCAGTGCCGGATCGTCGGACAGCCACCAAAGAAACACGTGGGTATCCAGCAACAAGCGCCTCATAGGCTGCCCTCAAATCCATCAATGATGTCCTCAGGGGTCTTATCGAAATCGGCAGACATTCGAATTTTCCCCTTCAACCGCCCAGGCTTACGCGCCCGAGGTGTATCGATATGAGGCAGCAGATCCACATAAGGCTTGCCTGCCTTGGTAACCACAATCTTGTCGCCATGCCATGCACGTTCGGCGAGTTGAGATAGTTGGGATTTCGCTTCGTGCATGTTTACTTGCACAAGTTCACTCATATGCACCTCAATAGCATTAGGTAATGGCAGCCCAAGTCGATGCTTCTCCAAAGGCAAGGCGTCGAGCAGACCGTCTGTCAAAAATGGCGTCTCAAGGTTCTGACTACGACGTTGCCCTGAGTAGGCTACTCAGTGAACTGATCAAGCAAGCGTCGTGAACTATCACGCGCAAACCAGTTACCCAGTGGCGTTCTTAAGCTTTTCGCGAGCTAGCTCGCTCCTACAATGGAACCGAGCCCGCCATGAATACCCTCGCCTCCTGCCCATGCAGCAATCATCTGCGGTCTGAATGCCCTACCAGACCCCGAACAGGACGGCGCAAGCGTTTATGAACGCGTCTGCCCAGACTTCCGAATACGGACATTTCTTGTATCTGATCAGGTCGTGAAACAAGCGGCCGTTTGATGAACTATCAAGCTCTCATGTGATTGCCCAACGGCTTGCGCCATGCACCTTTTTTGGTACACTCAACATATGAATGGAATCCCCCTCGTATTATCCGTGCGCTTTTTTCGCACAGAGGCCGGTAACGAGCCTGTGCGAGAATGGCTAGCTGACCTTGATAGGGACTCCAGACGAATCGTCGGCACGGATATCAAAACGGTTCAAATAGGTTGGCCTATAGGAATGCCGGTTGTTCGTAAGCTTGATGCCGGGCTTTGGGAGGTACGTTCGGAGCTGTCAGACACTATAGCTCGTGTCATATTCACCGTCGTAGGCAGCGAAATGGTTCTGCTTCATGGGTTCATCAAAAAAAGTCAGAAAATGCCGGCCGCCGATATGAATACCGCGAGACTTCGTAAAGCAAGATTATGAGGAGCAACAACACCATGACCGATCCTATCGGCTCCAATTTTGACGATTTCCTCGCAGAACAAGGGATGCTCGAAGAGGTCTCCGCCGCTGCCCTCAAGCGCGTAATCGCCTGGCAGATTGCCCAAGCGATGGCCTCTCAGAAAGTCAGCAAAAAGACGCTGGCCCTGCGAATGCACACCAGTCGTACCGCTGTGGATCGTGCGCTGGATCAGAATGATGCTGGGATGACGCTCGCGACTTTGGCGAGCGCCGCACGTGCGCTGGGTCACCGGGTTGAAGTCAGATTGGTTCCGGAAAACAGTTGAATGCGGCGGTCGACAATGAGTCGGCCGAAAAGTCAGCCTTGCTGAATCTGTCTTTCCAACACCCGAACCTCCTGCTTCACCTCTCTGCGCAGGGCAGAGACATAAATCTGCGAGGGCGTACGGGGTGGCATGTGAGAAGGTTCGGCACAGGCTTGTGGCTGCTCTTCAGCCATTTGCATTGATCTATCAATCCAATCAGCGAAGCCGATAAGAACCTATTCCGCCGACCACGCGCTCACCCAAAGCGTGTAAAGCGAGCATGACGTCATTCAGATCACGACCGGTCAACTCCGCGAGCTGTTCGCCACTTTTTGACAATCCCCCTTTGAGGTGACTCAAAATCTGATTTTCGAGCCTTGTGTAATCGTCAAGACGTTCCGCCAGATCCTCCTGTCCTTGATATTTTACGAGCAACTCCTTGGCATTTTGACAATCCGCAGCCTGCCGCTCCAGCTGAAGCTTCAACCTTTCATTTTCATCAACTAATCGTTGGTTGAGAGCCTTTTCGTCTTTCCTGTTCAGACGGAACACCAGGCTCAAAATGATCGAGACCACCGCCACTACCAAGAAAAGCATCCCCATCGAAACATCACGGGAAAGGAATGCGAGCACTCCTGATGCACCGTCAGGCACGAAGTAAGCAGTGATTGTTAAGATGGATGACACCAGGGATATGGTGTTGAAGTAAAGCCAGCCGTGCTTCATTGCGATGAATCCTCCTTGAGACGCGTTGCCGAATTGGCCGTTGCATTGTTTCCTCTGCGAACGACAATCGCAATCTGTTGGAGGAATCTGCCGGGTAGTGCGTTCCAACCAACGAACATCGTCCAGCACGGTTAGCAGGATGACACCCGGTAGGTTTCCCGGCCCTCAGGGCCTGATTGTGCTCAATCAAAAGGTTCGCGGCTTAAGGTAAATGCTTGCGCTCAAGACTGTCACCAAAGGCTCGAATCACCTCCAGTAGCGCCTTCACCCGCAGTGGCAAGTTCCCGGCCGGGTATACCGCGTGCATCTGCGGGTTGTCACCGTTGCTGGAGGTGAGCCGGTACTCGGGGCAGACCCGGCGCAGGCGCCCCGCTTGCACTTCGGGCTCCGCCAGCCAGTCCGCCAGGCGGGCGATGCCGATGCCCGCCAGGGCGGCCTGGAACACCGCAACGCCCGAACTGAAACGAAACCGTGGATGAACCCGAACGCTGATGGCCTGCTGCTCACTGCGAAAATTCCATTCCTTGAGGATGCGCGGCGCCGTGTGCAGGATCAGCGCGTGGGCCTCCAGCCCGTCAATGGTCTCAGGCGTCCCGCGCCGCTGCAGGTAGCCGGGGCTGGCGTACAGATGACGCGAGTAACGCCAGAGTGGATAGCCGATCAGGTCACTGGATTGCGCAAACGCGCCGCGAATCGAGAAGTCCAGCTTGCTCCTGGCCGGGTCGAGGGTCTCATCGGTAAAGATCACGTCGACGTTCACGTCCGGGTAACGCTCGGCGTACTGCGCGATCAATTGCGGCAAAACGCCTTGGCCGAGGAACTCCGGGGCGGAAAAACGCACCCAGCCGCTCGCCATGCCGCTAAGACCGGCCAGGTCTTCATCCGCCTCACGTTGCACATCCAGCATTTTGCAGGCATGGGGCAGCAAGCGTTCACCCGCCTCGGTCAGGCTTACGGCGCTGGAGGAGCGATTAAACAACTTGGCCCCGGCACCTTCCTCCAGGCCTTGAACGGCGCGGGTCAACGCACTGGGGGAGCGCCCCAGCACGCGTGCCGCCGCGATGAAGCTGCGCTTGCGCGCTACGGTCACGAAGGCTTCGAGCGCCCACAGCTGATCCAGAGCCATTGATCACCTCATTGCAGTTATCGCAACGTGGCATTGCAACACAAAAAAGGCCGGTCCGTTAACCTTCGCTTTCACTTACAGGGATGTAGGCAAACAGGAGCAAACGGACATGACAAAGATGGAAAAAATAATCGGGGCATCAACGACCTCTTTGGGGGAACAGATTCGTGACTGGCGGCCCAGTCACTCAGCGAGTTCAACCCGACAGGCGATACCGCAGATTCATATCTCGTTCCAGGAGCAGCAAGCGCTTCGCGCCGGCCTGGCCTCCCTGGCCGTGACCGACAGCCTCTCCGGTATCCGTCACATGCCAGCCTTGGGGCAGTTGCTTGAGAGCGTCCTTTGCAGTGAAAAAATCGAGCGCTTGCGTAACTTCCCCAAGGCCCCCGAGGAGGCAATGATCGTCAGGGGGCTGCCCCTGGACTCACACCTGCCCGCCACCCCCTACGACATGGCGCCGGGTATTGAGCAACTGCCGGTAGTGGCCGGCGCGATCCTGGCGGTGCTGCAGACCCTGCAAACCCATCCGGTGGCCTACGAAGGTGAAAACGACGACACGGTGTTCCGCCACGTGTCGCCCAAGCAACAGTGTGAAGCCGAAAAGAGCTCTTACGGGTCGCGCATGGACCTGTGCATGCACGTCGACAACCCGCACCTGCCCTTGACCTGCGAACCGGTCTCAGCGTTGTCGGCCTGTCCGGAGTACCTGTGCCTGACCGGTCTGCGCTGCGAGCTGGATGTGCCGACCCGCATCGTTGCCATTAGCGAGGTGCTGGCCATGTTGCCCGCCTGGGTTGAAACAGCCTTGTCTCAACCGCAGTTCGACATTCGCCGACCGGTGTCCTTCGGCAAGCCAGGCAATGTGCTGGAACAGGTGCCCCTGCTGTACAAAAGCGCAACCGGCGAGCTGTTTTGCCGTTACAACAAAGCCAGTGTCACCGCCACCGGCGCCATCGCGAACCTGGCCCTGCAGCTGTTCGAAGCCGCCGCCAATCACCCCGATGTCGTACGCCCCGTCCTGCTGCAACCGGGGGACATGCTGATCTTCAAGAACCAGCAAACCCTGCATGCCAGGGAAGGTTTTACCCCGCGCTACGACGGGCGCGACCGCTGGCTGCTGCGCGTTTTCGGGGTCAACGACCCGGCCCGTGTGCTGGCGCTGAACCCCCAACAACCCTTCATCGCAAGAGCCTGATGTTAATGGTCGATATTGTCGTTCTTTGTGTGTTCGCCTTCGCCGCCGGCCTGATTGATGCGGCGGTGGGCGGCGGCGGTCTGATCCAGATTCCCGCGTTGTTCAACGTGCTGCCTGCCGCCCCACCGGCAGCGCTGTTGGGGACCAACAAGGTCGCGGCCGCGTTCGGGACCGCGTTCGCGGCCAGGTCCTTCGTGCGCAAGGTGGTGATCAACTGGGGTCTGGTGATTCCAGCCGCCTGCGCGGCCTTTGTCATGGCCTTCTTCGGCGCGGCCACGGTATCGTTCGTGCCCCAGTCGGTGATGCGCCCGATGGTGCTGGTATTGATCGTGGTGATGGCGATATACACCTTCTGCAAAAAGGATTTCGGCGCCCTGCACGCCCCCGCGCACATCGGTGTCCGGCAGAAGTGGCTGGCGGTCGTCATCGGCGGTGCCATCGGTTTCTACGACGGGCTGTTCGGCCCCGGCACCGGTTCATTTCTGATCTTCCTGTTTATCCGCTGCTTCGCCTTCGACTTCCTGCACGCCTCGGCGTCGGCCAAGCTGGTGAACATCGCGACCAACGTGGCGGCGCTGATGTTCTTCATCCCGACAGGTAACGTGCTGTACCTGATCGCCCTCCCCATGGCGGCCTTCAACATCCTGGGCGCGTTGACCGGCACCTGGCTGGCGGTGCGTAAAGGCGTGCCTTTTGTCCGGGCGCTGTTTCTGGTGTTGCTGGTGATGCTGATCAGCAAACTGTCCTACGACCTGTTGCTGAAAATCTGAGGAAAGCCCATGCAGAACATGTTTGATCGCCTGGTGGCGCTACTCGATGCCCACGCCGCCACCTATCGGGTGTTGATGCACGATGCCGAGGGGCAGTCGGCGCGGGTCGCCGAACTGCGTGGCACCGAACCCGGCCAAGGCGCCAAAGCCATGCTCTGCGCGCTAAAGGGTCAGGCCGAACCCTATGCCTTGGTGATACTGCCAGGGGATCAGAGGCTCGATATGAAGAAAGTCGGCGCGGCCCTGGGCGGAAAAAAAGCCGAGCTGGTCAACGCGCAAACGGCCATGCAACTGACCGGGTGCAGGATCGGCGCCATCCCTCCGTTTACCTTCGATGAGCGGATTCAGTTGATCGTCGACCCGTCCCTGACCACGGGCTACGGCGAAATCGCCTTCAACGCCGGTCGGCTGGATGCATCAATGGTGCTCGATACGCAGGATTACCTGTCGATTGCCAAACCCCGGTTGGTGGATATCCGCCAGGGTTGAACACCGGTGGGCAGGGTTGCGACGAAAGCCGAGAACGCCGCAAGGTGTCAGGTGTTATGCGTTATCGTTAGCAACCATTGCGAGCAAGCTCGCCTGCAAGGACCTGAGCCCACCATGAAATTCGACCTCGCCTACTGCCTCAGCCTCGACACCAAGCTGTCGATCTATGACGTGCGCGATTTGAATTTCGACGAGATGATGGCGTTCGATTCCGCCAAGGAACACTTCCAGTGCCCGAACGACGCTTGCCGGGCGGCATTTGATGCGGCGAATGTGTTGACGACGTTCAACGCCAAAAACGTGAACTACGTTCGCACCCCGCATTTCAAGAACACACCCGGCACCCGCCATGTCGCAGATTGCCCTTACGTCAGTCTCAAGTCGGCGGCGCCAGGGGTAGACGGGGTGGAAGGAGATGACAGTCGGGAGGAACATTTCCCATCCGAGCTGTTACTCACTCGGCGGCAGTACGTGCGTAAACCGCCGAGCCCGGCGTTGGCTCCGGATGCAGTGCGCGACGCTGCGAAAGCACCTTCGGCCGCTGACCATGGCGAACACCCAACCAACGATTCGGCACCGGACAAGACCACGGTCTTCGCGCACCCGGTGGAGTGTTTTGTCTCTAACTTCGGCGACAAGGAACTGCTCAAGCGCACTCCGCTCAAGATTGGCGAGCACACCGCGCCTTATGGCTCGTTCTTCAAGAAGGTCGAATACCTGCAGGACAATCAGGGCTTGATCTACTGGGGCAAGATCAAGGAGATCAAGGATTACACCCAGAGCTTTCGCATCGATTTCGAACAGAAGGTCTGGTTCAAGCAAGCGGACGAGGCGAAGAAGAAGCCCTATTCGGTCAACGTTTACCTGAGCAAGAAATTGATCGAGAACTACCGCAAGCGCAAAGTATTTCTGCAAGAGATCAAGCACGCGATCGACAGCGATAAAGAGCTGTTTTGTTTTTTCTACGGGGTGACGCCGGAATTGAAGCAGGTACCGAGCAAGAAAAACCCCGAGCAGACGTTCGGGGTTTTCACTGCGAACATCGAGAACCTGGACCACTTCATTATTCGGGAAGCGCCGGGGCTGGCTGAGAAGTAATCAGTCTTGTCGAAGCTGGCGCTCCGCAGGGGCGATCGGGAAGCAATAATCTTTGCGGGTTCTGTTGCTTCTCGGGGTGTCCGCCGTTCGTCTGGCCGAATGAGCCGAAAGTGTAAAAAACGAAAAATGAATTTGATCCGGGCGCAAAACAACTGTACAAAAACACAGTAGATCAAAAACAGCACTCTCGAGCCCGGAGAACACCATGGCCTCTCAAGCGATCAAAATCACCCTGGAACGCATCGCCCTTTTCCAATTCACCCCCGCCCACTGCGCCCAGGCCCGGGCCATGCTGGATTGGAGTATCGAAGAGTTGTCCCGGGAGTCCGGGGTGTCGGTGGAGGCCATTCAACGATTCGAGAATCAGCAGCCGGTGCTGGATGTCACGCGGCTGGCGTTGGCCTATCGGTTTGAGTCGGAAGGGTTGGCGTTCTTCCCGGGTTTTGCTCCGGGTCGGGGAATGAATGTGCGCGGGTCGACGCCCAATCCAGTGGGTCGGGCGGATTATGCGATGGTTGAGTGAGCGATCAGCATTGACGAATATCCCAATATAGGTATATTTTTATATGAGCACAAGGAAGTCGCTCCTGTGGGCTCGTGCGGTCTACACGGTGAGATTTGGCAATGCCATCTACGTACTGCACTGCTTTCAAAAAAAGTCATCTACGGGAATTAAAACGGCGCAGAGCGACGTCGAATTAATCAGAACGAGACTCCAGGCGGCGCAGGCTCACGCAAAAGGATCGAAGAATGATTGAAATTGAAAAAAGCAGCGGCAACGTTTACGAAGACCTCGGGACACCCGAAGCCAGTGAAATGCAGGTCAAATCCCAGTTGGCGGCGAAGATTGGCGAGATCATCAAGGCCCGGCATTTGACCCAAATTCAAGCGGCCGAAATTCTAGGGCTGACTCAGCCTAGGCTTTCGGAAATGCTGCGAGGAAAGTTTCGTGGCATCAGCGAGTCCAAAATGATGGACTGCCTGTTATTACTCGGGCGAGATGTGCAGATCGTTATCAAGTCAGCCCCCAATTCAAGGAAAGAGGGCCGAATTGAAGTGGTATTCGCCTGAAGACTACACATTCACCAACCGTACGATGACGGAGGGTCAGTGACAGAACTCACTGATTCGCCAGCCGGCCCAGACGGACCAGAACTGCAATCATCACCGTTCCTCAAATCACGTACGAATCCTCACTTCAAGCCGTAGCTTTTACCCCGGGCTTTGTTGATTCTGGTAAACCGGCTGCTCGACTTCGTACCACCAGGCTTCCCCGCGGGAAGGTTGCTTCAGGTTAAACGCCTCCCCCATCTGCGGGGTGGTTATCGAAACACTGCGCTCCCAGGCCAATGCCATGATGCGGTCGAACGGTTCGTACCAGGCATGCATCGACAAGTCGAAAGTACCGTTGTGGATCGGCAGCAGCCAGCGCCCTTTGAGGTCGATGTGCGCCTGCAGGGTTTGCTCAGGCTGCATGTGCACATGCGGCCACTCGACGTTGTAGGCGCCGGTTTCCATCAGCGTCAGGTCGAACGGGCCGTGCTGCTCACCGATGCGCTTGAAGCCATCGAAGTACCCACTGTCGCCGCTGAAAAAGATCCGCGTATCGGCGTCGATGATCACCCATGAAGCCCATAGCGTACTGTTGCCATCGAACAGGCCACGGCCGGAAAAATGTTGCGACGGCGTGGCGATGAACTGGATGCCGTCGACCTCGGTACCTTGCCACCAGTCCAGTTGTCGCACCTTGCTGGCATCGACTCCCCACTTGATCAGTGTGTCACCCACGCCCAGCGGGGCCAGGAAATAGTTGGCCTTGCTCGCGAGCCGGAGCACGGCCTGATAGTCCAGGTGATCGTAATGATCGTGGGAGAGGATCACCGCTTCGATCGGCGGCAGTGCTTCGAGGCTGATCGGCGGTTGATGAAAGCGCTTGGGCCCGGCCCATTGCACGGGCGATGCGCGTTCGGCGAACACCGGATCAGTAATCCAGAATTTGTCGCGCATTTTCAGCAATACGGTCGAGTGGCCAAGGCGGTAGACGCTGTGATTGGGTGCAGCGATCAGCGCCTCGCGGGTCAGCGGCTGCACCGGCACCGCGGCGGCTGGGCGGGTGTTGCGCGGTTTGTGGAAGATCATGTTCCACATGATGCGCAGCATCTTGCGCAGGCCTTCGCGCTGGACGGGGGCATGGTTGCGAAAGAGCCCTTCGACCTGACGGGAAGATTCAGGTTCGCGAACCGTGTCTGAATCAGAGATGGCCATAAAAAACTCCAGAACGAGCGCAAACGATTGCGTGTTGGCTCGGTGAACCGGGATGAATGGCCAAGCATGCACGCATCAGCCAGAGATCTATTTTTTACCAGCGCAGGATTAACACAACATTACACTGCACGGTGTAGTTTCAAGGTTGCATCAAAGCCGATCACAAGTAAACTGCTGAGTGTAATTCTTCTCTCTTCCTGCCGAAGCGTACTTATGACAGCTCCAAAGCGCCTGACCGATCGAAAACGCGAAGCCATCATCCAGGCTGCCATTGCCGAATTCCGCGCCAACGGTTTCGACATCACCAGCATGGACAAGATTGCCGCGACGGCGGACGTGTCAAAGCGCACGGTGTACAACCACTTCCCGAGCAAAGAGGAATTGTTTGCCGAGATCCTCAATCAGCTGTGGGCCCGGGTCACTGCCGAACAGGATGTGGCGTACCAGCCCGACGAGCCCCTGCGCGGCCAGATGCGCCAGTTGCTGATGGCAAAGATGCACACGCTGGGGGATGAGAATTTTCTAAACCTGGCGCGCGTCGCCATTGCTGCCACCCTCCATTCCCCCGAGCGCGGTCAGGACATGGTTGCGCGCATGAACGAGCGCGAGGGAGGCCTGACGGTGTGGATTCGTGCAGCACAGGCGGATGGTCGCCTGAAGCCGGTCGACCCGGCCTTCGCCGCGCATCAGATACAAGGCATGCTCAAGTCATTCGCGTTCTGGCCACAGATCTCCCTGGGTTTGCCGAGCCTTGAGGCCGCGATGCAGGACCAGGTGGTGGATTCGGCCCTGGACATGTTCCTGGCCTGTTATCAGCTGGCATAAATGACAAGGTCTGACCGCTGGTCAACGTTTCGCTGACGCTGCATGAAACTTCGCGATGTGTTTCAGAATGAAACCGGCGCCAGCGCTATAGTGTGCCTCTGTCCTAACGACCCGCAGAGAGCACCATGACCACGACGACTGATTCCAAACCCGCGGCCCCTGTCGATCACCTGCGGTTCCACCGCCGTCATGCTCACCTCGCCCCGACCTTTGGCAACGACAAGTTCGCCCTGCGCGCCGAGGCATTCGCGCGGTTCTTCGGTACCCCGACCTTTCTCGGCGCACAGACGCTGATCGTAGTGCTGTGGGTGTGCCTCAATGTATTTGGCGTGGCGCACTTCGATCTTTATCCGTTCATCCTGCTCAACCTCGCGTTCAGCCTGCAGTCAGCCTACGCCGCACCCTTGATTCTATTGGCCCAGACTCGCCAGGCAGCACGGGACAAAGCCCAGTCGGATGCCGACGCCCAGCACCGCGAAGCACTGGCGGTGGCCAACACCGAGCGCCAGGCACAGGCGGCGCACAACTCCGCGCAGTTATTGGAATTGCTGGAACAGAACACTCGCCTGACCGAGATGACAAAAGCGCTGACCGAGCGCATCGAGAACCTGACTTCGCAAATGCACCAGCACCTTGTGCTCGAGCACCCGCCAACTAACAATTGATGTGGCGCCTGGTCGGGCCACTTCGTCGGAACGCCTCACCCCTGCACAAGACTGCGCTGCGCCAAAATCTCCGGCACTTCCCTGCGGTTCATGTACACCCGCAACGGTTCGGTGACGTTGATCCGGTCATCGATGTTCTGATCCAGCAATAACTGAATCGACTCCCGGTTGAGCGTCATGCCCTCCCCCGGCCCAGGCGACCAGACGAACTCACTCACAGGAATAATGCCGTCATCCGCCACGTCCATGCCGAAGGAATCTTCGCTGAAACGTACGATGTATTGGCCGGTTTTGCGGTTGAGGCCGACGAAACCCTTGAGCTGGTCGGCGGCCTGGCAGATGAGCTGGGAAGTGATGCGCATATAAACCTCACAACAAGTGATCGATGGTTTACACGCAAGGCGGGTGCACGGGTTTCCCTCTGCCGGGGAAACTGCCGTGGCCAAGAGTACTGCAAAGAAGCGCACAAATGCGCTGAAAAGAATGGCTTTAAACAGGTTTATGTCGGTCTGGCGATAGCGCTGTCGGCGCTCAGTTGTTAAAAGGGACGTCTTTGAAAACTGCGAAAGGACCTCGACCATGGCTGTCACCTTCACCCAAAGCGCTCTGCTGCTGAGCGTGCTGCTCGGTCTCGGCCAGGCACAGGCCGCCAGCGAGCCAAGCCCTAAGGCGCTGGCTACCCGCATGGGTATACCGCACCCTGCGGTGATTGCGCACCGCGGCGCGTCATTCGATGCACCAGAATCCACCGCCGCCGCCTACAAGCTGGCCCGCGACCTGGGCGCCGATTATCTCGAGCTGGACCTGCAGCGCAGCAAAGACGGCGTACTCTTCGCCCTGCACGACGACAACCTGCAACGCACCACCGACGTAGCCAGCAAGTTTCCCGAGCGCAAGGATAGCCCGGCCAACGCCTTCACCCTCGCCGAGCTGAAAACTCTCGACGCCGGCAGCTGGTTCAACAAGGCCTACCCGGACCGCGCTCGCTCCTCATTCGTCGGCCTGCAGATCCTGACCCTCGACGAAATCATCGATATCGCCCAGGGCAATCCGTTGCACAAGCCGGGCCTGTACATCGAGACCAAGGAACCGAAGCAGTTTCCAGGGCTGGAACGTGATTTGAAGGACAAGCTCCAGGACCGCGGCTGGCTGAGCCCCGCTGGTTCAAAGCTGGCAAAGAGCCCACTGGCCGTCGGCCAGGGCAAAGGCAAGGTGGTGCTGCAGACGTTCGAGAAGAGCAGCCTGGAACTGCTGGAAAAGGAAATGCCCCAGGTGCCGAAGATCTTGTTGCTGTGGGTCGGCCCGGGCAGCATCGAGCCGAAGTCCAAGGTGACCTTCGCTGAATCCGGCGACAAGGACAAAGCCACCTACTACGCCAAACAGGAACCCAAGAGCAAAGCCGAATTCCAGCAATGGGTCGAGTACGCTAAATCTGCCGGCGCCATCGGCACCGGCCCTTCTGCGGCGCTGACCAAGGGCGGTGACCAGAGCTACTCCGATCTGGTGCAACCGTGGATGAACCAGTACACCCACGATCAGGGATTGCTGGTGCACGTCTACACGATCGACGATGCGGTGGATTATCAGAAGGTCACGGATGCGGGGGTTGATGGCATCTTCACCAACCGCGCCAGTGAGCTGCTGAAGTTCTACAAGCGTCCAGCGGCGGCGAGTGTTGGGCAGTTGTTGCAGAATAATGGGTATTGAGTTGGGACCGAGGTGACTGCGTCGCGGGCAAGCCTTGCTCCCACACAAGTCTTGCTTCTGCAAAAACAGGGGAATTAAGCCTGAATTAAGTTGCCACAGTTAATCTGGTTCCACTTAAACAGCTCATCCAAGGAAAGAACCTAATGAAAACTTTGACTGCTCTCTTTACTGCTGCTGCTCTGACCCTCACCGCTGGCCTGGCCCAGGCTGACGATGTTCCGATGGATCAGATCCCGCAACTGGTCAAGGACAAAAAGATCAAGCCACTGGAAGAACTGAACCAGATCGTGATGAAACTGCACCCAGGCGCCACCATCACCGATAGCGACCTGGATAACCACTTCAACGGCTACGAGTACGAAGTCGAACTCAAAGACGCCAAAGGCGTTGAGTGGGACGTCGACTTGAACGCTGCGACCGGCGAAGTTCTGAAGAACAAACAAGACGACTGATTAACCAAACCAAAAGCCGCACGATTTCACGATCGTGCGGCTTTTTGCTGTTCCGAAAAAACTACGCACTCAGGCGCGCCGTCACTTCATTCAACTGCCCGGACAAACCGTGCAGGTTGTGGCTGGCCGCTTCAGTACGCTGCACGTTATCCAGATTGGTGCTGGCAATGCTGGTGATCTCGGTCAGGTTCCGCGAAATGTCCTCGGCCACTGAGGTCTGCTCTTCGGCAGCCGTAGCAATCTGGCGATTCATGTCGCGGATCGCTTCCACCGCCAGGGTGATACGTTCAAGCATGGCGCCAGCCTGGGTAACTTGCGCAACGCTTTCCTCACTGCGGGACTGGCCACTCTCGATTGCATGAGCCGCATCCACCGCACCGGTTTGCACCGTCTGTATGATCTGGTTGATTTCGATAATCGACGCCGCCGTGCGCTGGGCCAGGCTGCGAACTTCATCGGCCACCACGGCAAAACCGCGTCCTGCTTCGCCAGCCCGTGCGGCTTCGATCGCGGCGTTGAGCGCCAGCAGGTTAGTCTGCTCGGCGATGCCGCGAATCACTTCCAGAACCTTGCCGATACGCCCGCTGTCGGTTTCCAGCTGGCGAATGACCGTCGCGGTATTGGCAATTTCACCACGCATCAAGGTGATGGTCTGAATGGTGCCCTGCATGACTTTTTCGCCCTGCTGGGCTGACTGGTCGGCGTCGTCGGCAGCACGTGCTGCGTCGGCTGCGTGACGCGCAACTTCCTGGGCGGTAGCGGACATTTCGTTCATCGCCGTCGCCACCTGATCAGTGCGGTTGAACTGTTCATTGGTGCCACCGGCCATGAGGCTCGCGATCGACTTCAACTCGCCGCTGGCGCTGTCCAGGTCCGACGCACTGCGCTGCAGACGACTAAACGTATCGGCGAGAAAGTCGCGCAGGGTATTGGCCGCAACGGCGAGCTTGCCCAACTCATCCTGACGGGTGCTGGCCACTCGTTCGGCAAAACGCCCCTGGCTGAGTTGCGCCACGTAGTCGATCAATTTGCGGATCGGCTCAACCAGGTTGCGGTTGACCAGCCACAGGCTCAACAGGCCGATCAACAGACCCGAGACCAGCATCACCACGAGGCCCAGCAACACGGTGCGATCGGCAGTGGCGCTGATCACTGTCGACTGCTCAGTGCCCTGCTTACGCAGCTCGCTGACCAGTTCGCTCATCTGCTCGCTGGCGGCACGGTCGACACCTTTGACCGCGGCGTCCCCCACCGTCGGATCAGCACCCGCCGCCACATAGGCATCGCGTCCCGTCTGGTAAGCGGCGCCCAGCTGGCGATGCTCATCGCGCAGACGTTCGATGCGCGTCTTCAGTTGCGGTTCGATGCCCTTCTGCCCGGCCAGTTCACCGAGAATATTCTGCACGTCGTGCTGGCGGTCCTCGAACTGCTTCCAGTACTTGGCCAGTTCAGCCGGTTGCTTGCCACGCAGCAGGACGTTTTTCCATTCCTGTACCTGCACCTTGAATTGCAGGTTGGCTTCGTCGATCAACTGCGAAGTGTGCAAAGGACCTTCGATGAGATTGGCGTAGCTCTGAACGCCGCCAGACAAGAAGTGAAAGCAGGACAGCGCGATCAGCAACATCGCCAGCAGGCTGCCGCTCAACAAAGCGAGGATTTGTGCTCTCAGGGATTTTTGCAAAAACATCGAGTGGTATCTCATGGCAGGGATAAGACACGCCAGGCAGGCGTGCAAGATGTCCGGACATCCCTGTCGGCGACGCAGGTCCACGACCTTCATCGCAATAGAACCAGCTACCCGTCATCGGCGCGCCAGAGCCTTTCTTTAGCGATTTAGACCAATGGCGCACGAGAATCATCCATCATCAAAACGTCATAAAATGGTAATAATTCAGCGCCATGCTGCGGCTTAAGTGTTCCTGTAAAACTTTGCAACATTCGCCTCCCGCAGCGAGAGCTCATGAACCACAGCATCGATCACAGCCATCGCGACCAGGACCTGTTCGGTCTACTGTACGGTTTCAGTTTTCGGCCCGGCGAGCCTGGCCGAGAGATCGATTCGGCCCAGGCGCTGCAGTGCCTGCAGCAGCCCCAGGACAGCGAAGAATTCCTCTGGCTGCACCTGAACCTGGCACACGCCGCCTGCGAGCGCTGGATGAAAAGCCATCTGGAATTGCCCGATGAGTTTTTCGAAGCCCTTCACGAAGGCTCGCGATCAACGCGCATCGAGCATGTGGATTCAGCGCTGCTGGCGGTGGTCAACGACGTGGTATTCAACCTCAGCAGCATGGTGTCCTCCGATGTGTCGACGCTGTGGGTCTGCGCCCGCAGCCGGCTGATCATCAGCGCGCGCCTGCAACCCTTGCACTCGGTGGACAAGCTGCGCTCGTCGGTCAAAGCCGGTGAGCGCTTTCGTTCGCCCCTGGAGTTACTCGTGCATCTGCTACGCGATCAAGGTGAAGTGCTGACCCAGATCGTGCGGCGCACCAGCCTGAGCGTTGATCAGATTGAAGACGAACTGCTGTCCTCGCGACTGTCGACCAACCGCGCCGAACTGGGCGCCAACCGTCGGGTGCTGGTGCGTTTGCAGCGCTTGCTGGCACTGGAGCCGGGTTCATTGCTGCGCTTGCTAAATCGACCGCCGCAGTGGTTGCAGAAGGAAGACGTGAAGGAGTTGCGCAAGTCCACGGAGGAGTTCGCGTTGATTATTAACGACCTGACCGCGCTGGGTGAGCGCATCAAATTGTTGCAGGAAGAAATCGCCGCCAATCTCAACGAGCAAAGCAACCGCACGTTGTTCACCCTGACCGTGGTGACGGTGCTGGCACTGCCGATCAACATCATTGCCGGTTTTTTTGGCATGAACGTGGGAGGGGTGCCGCTGGCAGGAGATCCGCAGGGATTCTGGATTCTGGTGGCGCTGGTGGCCACCTTCACCGTGATTGCCGGGCGCTGGGCTTTTCGCAAGCGGCAGGATTATTAAGATCAACGGCGCCCGCAAAAACCCATAACCCTGACCTGAAGCAGGCTCCCTGTAACATTTAGCAACGATCATGGGCGACACTCCTCCCCCTCAGGATTGTCCCCGTCATGGCTACTCCCTCCTACAGCGCCAAAGCCCCGGCTTCCGCTGGTAGCGCCAGAGCGCAGTTCGATAAAAAACCCGGCCTGTTCACCCTGGTGATTTTCTTCGGCGTGCTGGCCAGCGGGCTGTTGTTCACCGCCTACAGCCTGATGCATGACATGCAGGAACTGGGCACCGTGGTCACCACCTGGACCCCGTTTCTGCTGCTCGGCGTCGCGCTGCTGATCGCTTTGGGTTTCGAGTTCGTCAACGGTTTCCACGACACCGCCAACGCGGTGGCTACGGTGATCTACACCAATTCGCTGCCACCGAATTTCGCCGTGGCCTGGTCCGGCTTTTTTAACTTTCTGGGGGTACTGTTATCCAGCGGCGCGGTGGCGTTCGGCATCATCGCCCTGCTGCCCGTGGAGCTGATTCTGCAGGTGGGTTCTTCGGCCGGCTTCGCGATGATCTTCGCCCTGCTGATCGCCGCGATCCTGTGGAACCTCGGCACCTGGTGGCTGGGGTTGCCGGCGTCTTCTTCGCACACGCTGATCGGCTCGATCATCGGTGTCGGTGTGGCCAATGCACTGATGCACGGGCGCGACGGCACCAGCGGCGTGGACTGGGCGCAGGCGACCAAGATCGGTTATGCGCTGCTGCTTTCGCCCCTGGTCGGTTTCGGTTTTGCCGCCCTGTTGCTGCTGGCGTTGCGCGCCTTCGTGAAGAATCGTTCGCTGTACAAAGCGCCGCAAGGCAACACGCCACCGCCCTGGTGGATTCGCGGCCTGTTGATCCTGACCTGCACCGGCGTGTCCTTTGCCCACGGCTCCAATGACGGGCAGAAAGGCATGGGCCTGATCATGTTGATTCTGGTGGGTACGCTGCCCATGGCCTATGCGTTGAACCGCACCATGCCGGCGGACCAGGCCCTGCAATTTGCCGCCGTAGCGGAGGTGACCCAGCAAGCCCTGGTACGCAGCTCGCCGCAGCCAGCCCCGGCAGACCCGCGGCCGATCCTGTCCGATTACGTACGCAGCAAGGAAGTGACGCCGCAATTGATCCCCGCCCTCGCCGCCCTGACTGGCAACATTGGCAACGAGGTGAAGGGCTACGGCTCGCTGTCGAAAGTCCCGGCGGAGGCCATGGGTAATGTGCGAAACGACATGTACCTGACCAGCGAAACCATTCGCCTGATGGACAAGAACAAGGTGGGCAATTTTGACGCCGACACCTCCGGCAAGCTGCAGTTGTTCAAGCAACAGATCGACAACGCCACGCGCTTTATTCCGCTGTGGGTGAAAATCGCCGTGGCCATCGCGTTGGGGCTGGGGACCATGGTCGGCTGGAAGCGCATCGTGGTGACCGTTGGCGAGAAGATCGGCAAGACGCACCTGACCTACGCCCAGGGCGCCTCGGCAGAAACCGTGGCGATGCTGACCATAGGCGCGGCGGATATATTTGGACTGCCGGTGTCGACCACCCATGTGCTGTCCTCGGGGGTGGCCGGGACCATGGTCGCCAATGGTGGCGGGTTGCAGATGAAGACTATCCGCAATTTGTTGATGGCGTGGGTGCTGACGTTACCGGCGGCGATTTTGTTGTCGGGAAGTTTGTATTGGTTGTTCACAAAACTGTTTTGAGGCCGCGGCATAACCCGTATCTGATGCCGCGCACAACCCGTAGGAGCTGCCGAAGGCTGCGATCTTTTGATTTTAAAGACAAGATCAAAAGATCGCAGCCTTCGGCAGCGCCTACAAGGGGCGTGTCAGGCTTGGCACGCCCGACGCAGCAGCACACGCTCGCGAATCACGTCATACACCCAGTGATAAACGTAGGTGTACGGCAGGAAGAACAGCAGCACGCCGATGTCCAGGACAAAAGCCTGCCACAGGCTGATATCCAGCCACCAGGCAATCAACGGCACGCCAAGCGCCACCAGCCCGCCTTCGAACAGCAGCGCATGCACCACCCGAACCCAGGCTGTACGCACGATCGCAAGTCGTGTCAGTAAACGGTCAAACATGCCGTTGAACAGCACGTTCCAGGCCAGCGCCAGGGCCGCGATGGCCATCGTGACGACGCCCATGTCGAGCATCGGCTTATCCATGACCCACGCCAGCAACGGCGTACAGATGACAATGGCCAGCAGTTCAAAACCTACCGCCTGGACTACACGTTCTGTAATGGATTTGTCGGTGCTCATGACCTGACTCCTTGAGTGACTGTGGTTGCCATGATCCACCACCACCCCGATACTTCATAACCAATAACCATCGATCAAGGCGATAGCTCATGCCCTCCCACGAAGTGTTGCTGGCGTTTGTCCAGGCAGCCACTCAAGGCTCGTTTTCCGCAGCGGCGCGCAAGCTTGGGCGCAGCCAGTCGACCATCAGCGCTGCCGTGGCCAGCCTGGAAATCGACCTCAACCTGACCTTGTTCGATCGCAGCAGCCGCAAACCCGGCCTGACACCAGCCGGGCATGTGATGCTGCAACGGGCCGAAGAGATCCTGGCGGCCACCAGTCGCCTGGAAATGACCGCCAGTCAGCTGTCACAAGGAGTTGAGGCAAAGCTCACCGTGGCGATCTCCGATACCTACCAGTCCGACCGGTTCGAGGCGGCGTTGAGGGCATTTGAGCAGCGTTACCCGGATCTGGAGCTGGAGTGCCTGATTGCCGAGTGCGATGACCTGGTGGCACTGGTCCAGCGCGGTCGGGCGCATGTGGCGTTTGCCGAGAAGCAAGACAGCTACCCACCGGACCTGGTCAGTTCGACGGTCGAGGAGCAAACGGAAATTGCCCTGTTTGTCTCGCGCAAACATCCGCTGGCGCAGCTCAGCCCTATCGATCAGGACCTGCTGCAGCAGCATCGTGAACTGCGTCTGGCGACCATCGTCAATCCGTATGAAAGCCGGGCCAAGGGCCGAGTGTGGTCGGCGCCCAGCTACCTGATGCTGCTGGAAATGGCCCAGGGCGGGTTCGGCTGGGCGCCATTGCCGCGCTGGCTGGTGGGACGATTTGGTGCGGGAGAGCTGGTGGAATTGAAGGTGCGCGGCTGGCCGAAACCGCTGTTTGTTGATGCGCTGTGGTCGCGGCTGCATCCGCCGGGGCCGGCGGGGAGTTGGTTGTTGGGCAAGATGTTGGAATGAGAGCAAAAGATCGCAGCCTTCGGCAGCTGCTACAGGGGGATCGCATTTCAAAATGTAGGAGCTGCCGAAGGCTCGGGCCGCGATCGGACGATCTTTTGCTAATCCAACCCCCGCAACCGCTCCTGCAGAAACCGCCGTTCCGGCACCTGCCGGGTCAATTCCAGCGCCCGTAAATACGCCGCCCGAGCCTCCTCTACCCGGCCCAACTGCCGGCAAAACTCGGCGCGGGCCGAATGCGCCAAGTGGTAATCCAGCAGTTCACCGCGCTGCAGAATCCCGTCGATTTGCGTCAACCCCACCAATGGCCCATCCCGTTGTGCCAGCGCCGCCGCACGATTCAGCTCGACCACGGGCGACGGCACCGCCCGCAGCAACACGTCGTACAAACCCACGATCTGTGGCCAATCCGTATCCGCCGCAGTTGCCGCCTCGGCGTGCACCGCCGCAATCGCCGCTTGCAGGCAGTAAGGACCAAACCGTCCGCCGGCCAAGGCGCGCTCGATCAAGCCGCAGCCTTCGGCGATCAGCCCGGCATCCCACAGCCCGCGATCCTGCTCGTCCAGCACAATCAACTCGCCGTCAGCAGAAGTTCGTGCCGGCCGGCGGGATTCATGCAGCAGCATCAGCGCCAGCAGCCCCATCACTTCCGGCTCGGGCAGCAGTTCCATCAACAGACGGCCCAGGCGAATGGCTTCGCGAGTCAGATCCTCGCGGGTCAACTCATCACCGACAGACGCCGAGTAGCCTTCGTTGAACACCAGGTAAATCACCCGCAACACGCTGTCGAGGCGCTCGGGCAATTCCGTCAGGGTCGGCACCTGGTAGGGGATTTTCGCGTCACGGATCTTCGCCTTGGCCCGCACGATTCGCTGGGCAATGGTGGCGGGAGCCACGAGGAACGCCCGGGCAATTTCTTCCGTGGTCAGGTCGCAGACTTCCCGCAGCGTCAGCGGCACCTGCGCGTCGGCGGCGAGTGCCGGGTGACAGCAGGTGAAAATCAGCCGCAGGCGATCGTCTTCCACTTCCTCGCCACTCCAGTGCGCCTGCTCCAGTTCTTCCAGCTGCGCGATCAACAGGGGGCGAGAGGCGTTGAACCGGGCACGCCGACGCAACACATCAATAGCCTTGAAGCGTCCGGTAGACACCAGCCAGGTCCGTGGATTATCCGGCACGCCGTCCCGTTGCCAGCGCTCGACCGCGACGAAGAACGCTTCGTGCAGCGCCTCTTCAGCCAGGTCGAAATCCCCGAGCAGGCGAATCAGTGTCGCCAGGATTCGCCGCGAGTCTTCCCGGTAAACCTGCTCGACCCGAGCGCTGACGGCGGCGCCAGGCATCAGTCCGGCATGCCTTCGGTCACCAGCGTGACCAGTCGATCCAGGCTCTGCCCCCAACCATCGTGAAAGCCCATGGACTCGTGCGCCTGGCGGTCTTCTTCCGACCAATGCATCGCCCGCGCCGTGTACAGCGTCTTGCCATCACGTTCCTCCAGCGTCACCTGAGCCGACATGAAAGGTTTGCCCGAAGGGATCCAGCCGGGGATAAACGCGTCGGTAAACACCAGCCGCTCGGGCGCGACGATTTCCAGAAACACCCCCTGGGTCGGGTATTCGGCACCGTCCGGGGCGCGCATCAGGGTACGAAATTGCCCGCCCACCCACAGGTCCATTTCGCATTCGGGCGTGGTCATGCCGTGGGGTCCCCACCACTGGGTGAGCAAGGCCGGCTCGGTCCAGGCGCGGAAAATCTTGCGCCGCGGGGCATCGATCAGGCGGCTGATGGACAACTCGAAAGCCGCAGGTTTTTGTTGAAGGGCATGCGGACTCATGAAGGATCTCCTGTTGTGATTGTTATTCAGGGATTCAACTGGCGAACGGGGCGCACCTCGACACAGCCGACCCGGGCCGCCGGGATATTTCCGGCGACCTGCAAGGCTTCATTAAGGTCCCGTGCATCGATCAGATAGAAGCCGGCCAACTGCTCCTTGGTTTCGGCAAACGGGCCGTCGGTGATCGACACCTTGCCGTTGCGCATGCGCACGGTGGTGGCGGTCTGCACCGACTCCAGCGCCTCGGCCGCGATCATCCGGCCGCTGCCCTGGATCGACTCGGCATAGGCCATGCACTCTTCGTCTTTGGGGCTCTCTGGCAGCGAATGCAGTTCACGCTCGTTGCTGTAGACCAGGCATAAATACTTCATGGCGCACTCCCGGATCGAACGGATCAACTATGGCTCAGTTTGGCGCCCAGGCGCCCTTTCCCGACGACCAGCCCACGCATCAGGGCTGCAAATCGAACAGCATCGCGCCGCTGGCCATGTCGAACGGTGCCGACCAGTGTTCATGCACGATGCGCCATTGCCCCGCGTCGCGACGGTAGCAGGCGGTGACACGCATCCAGCAGGCCTGGGTCTCGCCCTTCTCGTTAGTGCCGCCGCAATGGGCCAGCCAGTGGGCGAAGGCAATGTGCTCGTCGGCGACGATGTTGACGTGATCAAAGTCGAAGGTGTGCGGCCCCGGGCACATCTCCATGCACGCCAGCCAATGCGCGCGGTAGGCGGCCTTGCCGCGAAATTGCAGGGCCTTGACCGCATCGTAGGAGACGACGTCATCGGCATACAGGGCCATGATTTTCTCCACATCCTTGCCGATCACTGCCTGGCGGTAGGTGTCGATCAGGGTCTGGATTTCGGTGGTAGCAGTCATGAGCGTGCTCCGTGGTTGTTGTTGTGAAGACACCCTTAGTCGTCCGGTGGAATGCCAAATCGACAGTCCAAATAAAAATAAACCCTGCGCGCAAAATCGCTAGAATCCGGAAATCATTTGTGATGGAACAAGGACTCTCCAGTGACAGCTCAACTCGTGCCTTATGAAACCCTGACGACGCTCCAGCGCCAGCAGGTCGAGGCCATTGAAGTTCATCCGCAGCAGATCAGGTTCAGCGGCGATATCCACGGCGCGCTGCACTCCCTGCTGTCCAAGCCAGGCCCGGGAGTGAAGGGATTTGCCCTGCTGGTCGAAGGTGTTCCCGTCGCCTTTCTGCTGCTCAAACGCCCGCCGGTCCTGCCTGCCTGGGCCAATGAACACAGCGCCACCTTGCATGCCTTGCAGGTCGATCAACGGGCGCAAGGCAAGGGTTACGGCAAGGCGTGCCTGCAGGCCCTGCCCCAGGTTGCGCGCCAGGCCTGGCCGCAAATCAGGGGGCTGGAACTGTCGGTGGATGCGGACAACACCGCGGCGATCGCGCTGTATGCCCGGTTTGGCTGGGTCGACAGCGGCGAAGCCTATCGGGGCCGGATCGGCTATGAACGGCGAATGGGCCTGGTTTTCGAGGAGTCTGGTCATGCTCAACAGCATTGAAGAACTGGAGGCGCTGTACGGCCTTCCCCACGATCGCGCCGTGCGCAAGCAGATTCCCTTCCTCAACGAGGACTACCAGGCGATGGTCCGCGCTTCGCCGCTGGTGATCATCAGCTCGGTAGGCCCCGACGGCATGGATGGCTCGCCGCGGGGCGATACGCCCGGTTTTGTGCGCATCATCGATTCGCAGACCCTGGCCATCCCCGACCGCCCCGGCAATAATCGCATCGACACGCTGCGCAATGTGGTGCTGGATTCAAGGGTGTCGCTGCTGTTCATCATCCCGGGGATCGGCGAGACATTGCGCGTTAACGGCACGGCGCAAATCAGCGCCGAACCGCAGTTGCTGGAGAGTTTTGCGGTCAACGGCAAGCCGGCGCGCACGGTGATGCTGGTGACCGTGGACGCGGCGTATTTCCATTGCTCGAAGGCGATAGTGCGCTCGGACCTGTGGAACCCGGACAAATACCTGGATCGCTCGGCACTGCCGACGGCCGGGGCGTTTCACAAGCGGTTGAATGATGGGGCGTTTGATGCCGAATCGTATGACCGGGAAGCGCCGGCGCGGGTCAAGGACAGTCTTTACTGACTCAAACATCCCCCCGTAGGAGCTGCCGAAGGCTCGGGCCGCGATCGGACGATCTTTTGATCTTGTTTTTAAAGATCAAGATCAAAAGATCGCAGCCTGCGGCAGCTCCTACGGGGGGGACCGAAGATCAGGGTCAAAAGATCGCAGCCTTCGGCAGCTCCTACAGGGTCAGGGTCATCTCATGCCACGCCATTCCGCCATGGTCCGACGCCGATGGCTTGATGTAGGCAAACCCGAAACCGGCGTACAGCGGGATATGCCGCTCCTTGCACATCAGGTGAATGCTCGCCTTGCCCAGCCCGCGCATCCTTTCGATGAACTCGCCCAGCAACATTTTCGCCAGGCCCTGCCCCTGATAATCCGGGTGCACCACCACCGACATGATCACCACGTTAGGCCCTGCCGGATCGTGGCCGATCAGTTCCTTGAAGGCCTCGTCCGACATCTGCACTTCAAACGCCGCACCGGAATTGATGAAACCGGCGACCACGCCATCCACCTCGGCGACGATGAAACCCTCAGGCCAGGTGGCAATGCGGGTCGCAATCTTTTCCCGGGTCGCGGCCTCATCGCCCTCGTAGGCGAGGGTTTCAATGGCGTAGCAGCGGTCCAGGTCAGCAGGCGTGACGAGGCGGATAACAGGGGTCATGACAACTCGATTTCGGCGATGAAAGGGCTGCAGATAATAGATTATTGCGGCTTGAGTGGCAGCCAGATTTCCAGCGAACCGGTGTTCAGTGTCGGGTTGAAGTCGGCACTGTAGCGTTCGAATTCCGGCGCATCCGCCGCCTCGCGCCCGGAACCTGGCAACCAGGCTTTCCAGATGTACTGGAACGTCTGGGGCAATCTGTCCAGCGAACCTTTGTGCTCGAATACTGCGTATTGCTGGGGCTGAACCTCGACCCAGCGGTATTTCTCGGGCAAATCATCGAGCTTGCTGATCTCGACGCCGGCAATGTACTCGAAGCCGCCCTTGCCATCGGGATTGCAGCAGATGCCGTAGGTCACTTCGCCCTTCTGACCCGGAATGTTGCCAATCTCGGGGATGAATTTTTCCCAGAGATCGGGGATGCCAGCCGTAGTGTCCTGGGTGAACCGCCCGCCAAGCCCTGCGATCAACAGGAAGTGCCCATGCTCGAAGCGAGGTTCAGTTATTTCCACGGTTTTTTGCTCGTCCATGACTCGACTCCTGGAAGGTAAAAAGTGGGTTCGGCTGGGAGTATAGAAGCCAAACCCGATTCGCCAAATCACAGCGCGTGCAACTGCTCGACCGCGCCGCCGCCGATAAACTCGTTGTAGCCCGATAGAATCACATACACCGCGAAATAGCAGAAGATCGCTGCAGATGCCATGTAGGAGTAACGCAGCAACTTATCGCCCAACAGTTTGCCGCCATGGCTCGCCGCGAAGCACAGGCCACCACTCCACAGCAGCCCGGCGCAGAAGAAGCCCCCCAGGAACAACGCCGACCCGAGCGGGCCACCGGCACCCGAACGCGCGATCAGGGTGCCGCCTACTGCGGCAAACCAGAGGATGGCACTGGGCGACGACATGGCCAGGAAGATCCCGCGCAAGAACTCCTTGCGATGGGAGTTCTGCCCCACCTCGGCCGCTTGTGCCAGCACCGCTTCGTGGTGAATGGCCGAATAGATCATCTTCGCCGCAAAGTACATCAGCAGCGCCGAGCCGCCGATCCACAACACCCAGCGCACGGTCTCGTACTGCAGCAAAACGGTCATGCCAGCCAGTGCCAGCACGGCGTAGATCAGGTCGCCGACGCAGGTTCCCAGGCCCAGGGCAAACCCTTGAAAATAGCCGCGCTGCATCGCCAGGGTGATCATCGCGATGTTGGCCACGCCAATGTCCAGGCACAGCGAAAGGCTCAGCAAGAAGCCACTGGTGAATTCCATCGAACGGTTTCCTTCGGAAAATTTTGTTTACAAAGCCGCTGGACAGTTTGCCACAGCTGCCCTTACATTCCGCCACAGGCCACCGCAGTGGCCAACGTCGCTCGGACGGTTCCGGGCGCTTACGTTATCCGAGGCAACAATGGCCGAACAAGGTTCGCCGCGCCGCTTTGCGCGCATAGATCGACTCCCCCCCTATGTTTTCAACATCACCGCCGAGCTGAAAATGGCCGCCCGGCGTCGTGGCGAAGACATTATCGACTTGAGCATGGGCAACCCCGACGGGCCGACACCGCCGCACATTGTCGAGAAACTGGTCACCGTTGCCCAACGCGAAGACACCCACGGTTATTCCACGTCCAAGGGCATTCCACGCCTGCGCCGGGCGATTTCCAATTGGTACAAGGATCGCTATCAGGTCGACATCGACCCGGAAACCGAAGCCATTGTCACCATCGGCTCCAAGGAAGGCCTGGCGCACCTGATGCTGGCCACGCTGGATCAGGGCGACACCGTGCTGGTGCCGAACCCCAGCTACCCGATTCACATCTACGGTGCCGTGATTGCCGGCGCCCAGGTGCGCTCGGTGCCGCTCATTCCGGGTGTGGATTTTTTCGCCGAACTGGAGCGGGCCATTCGCGGCTCGATTCCAAAGCCGAAGATGATGATCCTGGGTTTTCCATCCAACCCCACCGCCCAGTGCGTGGAACTGGATTTCTTCGAGCGGGTGATCGCCCTCGCCAAACAGTACGACGTGCTGGTGGTACACGACCTGGCTTACGCCGACATCGTCTACGACGGCTGGAAAGCCCCCTCGATCATGCAGGTGCCGGGCGCCAAGGACATTGCGGTGGAGTTTTTCACCCTGTCCAAAAGCTACAACATGGCCGGCTGGCGCATCGGTTTCATGGTCGGTAATCCGGAGCTGGTCAACGCCCTGGCGCGGATCAAGAGCTACCACGACTACGGGACCTTCACCCCGCTGCAAGTAGCGGCCATCGCCGCGCTTGAGGGGGATCAGCAGTGCGTCAAGGACATCGCCGAGCAATACCGGCAGCGGCGTAACGTGCTGGTCAAAGGCCTGCATGAATTGGGCTGGATGGTGGAAAACCCGAAAGCGGCGATGTACGTCTGGGCCAAGATTCCAGAGGCGTATGCGCACCTGGGTTCGCTGGAGTTCGCCAAGAAGTTGCTCGCCGAGGCCAAGGTCTGCGTCTCGCCGGGCGTGGGGTTCGGTGAATACGGCGATGATCACGTGCGCTTCGCCCTGATCGAAAACCTGGACCGGATCCGCCAGGCCGTGCGCGGCATTCGCGGGATGTTCCGCGCCGATGGGCTGGCCAGCAAAACCAGCGGCTGACGCCTGACCCGCCCCCCGACCCCACCCCCTGCCCACAAAAAAACCGCATTGCTGCGGTTTTTTTGTGCCTCAAACAGCGCTTACACGAACATCGACAACAGTAGGATAAAGCCCAACGCCACCACGGACAGGATGGTCTCCATCGCGGTCCAGGTCTTGAAGGTTTCTGCCACAGTCATGTTGAAGTACTGCTTCACCAGCCAGAAACCGGCGTCGTTGACGTGGGACAGGATCAGCGAACCGGCGCCGGTGGCCAGCACGAGCAGCTCACGGTTCACGCCCGGGATCATGCCCACCACCGGCACCACGATGCCTGCACCGGTGATGGTCGCCACGGTGGCCGAGCCTGTCGCGATACGGATCACCGCAGCCACCAGCCAGGCCAGCAGGATCGGCGAGATCTGCGCGTTGACCGCCATGTGGCCGATCACGTCACCCACCCCGCTGGTCACCAGCATCTGCTTGAAGCCACCACCTGCACCAATGATCAGAATGATCGCGGCCGTCGGCGCGAGGCTGGAATCGAGCAATTTGAGAATCTGGTTGGAACCGATGCCCTGGCGGTGGCCGAAGGTGTACAGCGACAGCAGCAACGCCAGCAGCAGCGCCGAGATCGGGTGACCGATCAGGTCCATGAACGAGCGGAAGAAGTTACCTTCAGGCAACACGACATCGGCGAAGGTCTTGAGCAGCATCAGGAACACCGGCAGCAGCACGGTGATCAGGGTAATGCTGAAACTTGGCAGTTCTTTGGCGTCCGGCTCCCGCGCCAGCTGATCCACCAGTTCCTGATTGGGATGACCGGGAATGTACTTGGCAATAAAGGTGCCGTAGATCGGCCCGGCAATGATGGCGGTTGGCAGCGCCACGATCAGCCCGTACAGGATGGTTTTGCCGATGTCGGCACCGAACACACCGATCGCCAGCAACGGGCCCGGGTGCGGTGGCACCAGGCCGTGCACGGCTGACAGGCCGGCCAGCAGCGGGATACCGATCTTGATGATCGATACACCGGTGCGCCGCGCGACGATGAACACCAGCGGAATCAGCAGCACGAAGCCGATTTCAAAGAACAGCGGGATGCCGACCAGGAAGGCGGCGAACATCATCGCCCACTGCACCTTGTCCTTGCCGAATGCGCGAATCAGGGTCTGGGCGATCTGGTCCGCCCCGCCGGATTCGGCCATCATTTTGCCGAGCATGGTGCCCAGCGCCAGGATGATCCCGACAAAACCCAGCACCCCGCCGAAGCCGTCCTGGAATGCCTTGATGATGGTGCCGATCGGCATGCCCGAGGTCAGGCCGAGGAATGCTGCGGCAATGATCAGGGCGATGAACGGGTGGAGTTTGAACTTGGTGATCAGGACGATAAGCCCGATCACCGTGACCACTGCATCAAGCAGCAGGAACGTCTCGTGGGACATGCCAAACATTAGGGGTGTCTCCTGGTTGTTGTTGTTATTAAAGCGGGTAATTCGCAAGCCATCAGGACAGCGCTATCTTTTCGCACAACACTCATACGGCGAGCTTCAGGCCATGTTCCAGCCACCAGCGGTGTGCTTGAACGGCCAACTCGTCGACGCTATGGCTGGATGCATCCAGCGCCAGGGTCAGCGGTTCGCCCTTGGGCGACTCGAGCGTGGCGAACTGGCTGTCGATCAGGGTCGACGGCATGAAATGCCCCGGGCGGTGCGACACACGCTCGGCGGCCACTTCAGGGGTCAATTCGAGAAACACAAAACCCAGGCCTGGCAGCGCACTGCGCAATACTTCGCGATAGCTGTGCTTGAGGGCCGAGCAGGTCAATACCGGGCGTTGGCCCTGGGCGTCGACCCGGCGCAGTTCATCGCACAGGCTGTCGAGCCAGCCGGCACGGTCTTGATCATTGAGGGGGATGCCCGCGCTCATCTTTTCGATGTTGGCAGCAGGATGGAAAGTGTCGCCTTCGATGGCCGTTGCGCCGCTGAGCTGGCACAGCGCTTCGCTGACGCAGGTTTTGCCGCAACCGGCAACGCCCATGATGACCAGGGCGGTGATGGGATGATTCATGTAACACCTCAGCACGCAGACAGCGCTACCTTTGCCAGCTTTGACACTGGTTCAAAAGCAGAAGTTGCCGACGCCTTCTTGTCATTTTTGTGGGTTGCAACATTTCGTACCCAACGCCGAGAAGCGAGGTTCAGGCAAAACTCGCTTACGCATTTGCAGCTGCTTCGGGACAGCGCTACCTTAGTGCCTCGAATTTTGTTTGGCAAGCCGTCCGATGATCTCCCCTAAAAACGATAAGAATACGCGCACCACTGGCCGCCCTACCCTCAACGAAGTGGCGCGCCTGGCCGGTGTCAGCCCGATTACCGCATCCCGAGCCCTGCGCGGGGTCAGCACCGTGGCCGCCGACCTGGTGGAGAAGGTGCAGAAAGCGGCGCTGGAACTCAACTACGTGGTCAACCCCGCCGCCCGTGCCCTCGCCTCTGCACAGGGCCATTCCGTGGTGGTGCTGGTGCCGTCGCTGTCCAACTTGCTGTTCATCGAGACCCTGGAAGCCATTCATCAGGTTTTACGTCCCAAAGGCTTCGAGGTGCTGATCGGCAACTTCCACTACTCGCGTGACGAAGAAGAAAACCTGCTGCGCAACTACATGGCCTATCAGCCACGGGGCTTGCTGCTGACCGGTTTTGACCGCACTGAAAGCTCGCGACGCATGATCGAGGCCAGCAACATCCCGTGTGTGTACATGATGGAGCTCGACAGCGCTGCGGGCGTCAACTGCGTGGGCTTTTCGCAGCTGGCCGCCGGTGAAACAGCGGCGCAACATTTGCTCTCCCGCGGCCGCAAGCGCCTGGCCTACATCGGCGCCCAGCTGGACCAGCGCACCCTGTTGCGCGGCGAAGGTTTTCGCAGGGCGCTGCAACAGGCCGGGCTGTACGATCCCGATCTGGAGATCCTGACGCCGCGCCCTTCCTCCGTTGGCCTGGGCGGCGAGTTGTTCATGCAGTTGCTGGCCAGTTATCCCGACGTCGATGCCATCTTCTTTGGCAACGACGACCTGGCCCAGGGTGCGTTGCTCGAAGCCATGCGGTTCGGGATCAAGGTCCCGGAACAGGTGGCAATCCTGGGCTTCAACGACCTGCCGGCCTCAGCGCACATGGTGCCGCGCCTGAGCAGCATCAGTACGCCGCGCGAGGCCATCGGCCGGCGTTCGGCGGAGTTGATGCTGACCTTGCTGGCCGGCAACACCGTGGCCAGGCCAGTGCTGGACATGGGGTTTGAGTTGAAGGTGCGCGAGAGCACGTAACTTGCGACGGTTCTGAAGAAACCCGCCCCCCTGCGGAAGGAGGCCGGTGTCATTGGTTGGCCATCAGCTCCACAAACGCCAACGCGCCCTTCTGCAGCGGCTGGCTCTTGAGCCACACCGCATGCACTGGCAGCACCAGGCCATTCTCGATATTGCGGAAATTCAGGCGCTGGAGCCGGCCGGCGTCGAGTAATGGCTGCACCACCGACTGCGGAAAATTACCCCAACCCAACCCGGCTTCAACCATGTCCAGCGCCATCGCCAGGGTATCGGTGCGCCAATGGGACTCGCCCAACAGCGGCCGGGTGTCACTGATCGGCAGATCACGGCTGGCAACGATGATCTGGCGCAGGTGCACCAGGTCTTCCAGAAACAGATCCTGCCCCGGTACCAGCGGATAATCCGCCGAGAGTGTGGCAATCATTCGTTCCGAACCGACAAACTGGAATCGCTCGAGCACGTTCATGCTCAGCCCGGCGAACGCCAGGCACACACTGACCCTGCCGCTGTGCAGCATGGCCAGCACGTCATCTTGCGCGGCGGTGAGCAGTTCAATGTCCAGTAGCGGAAAACGCTGGGCGATGACCTTGATCGCGGCCAGCACCGCGTGCTTGTCGAGGTCGGCCACCACTGCAATCGACAACTTGCTTTCCAGCCCCAACGACAGCTCGATGGCGTGCACCTGCAACTGCTTGAGCTGCTCGGCGATCAACCTTGCATGGGGCACCAGGGCAGCGGCCATGGCGGTTGGCACCGGTTCGCGATGGCTTCGATCGAACAACAGGTAACCGAGTTCAGCCTCCAGGTTGGCGATACCCATGCTGACCGCCGATGGCACCCGGCCCAAGGATCGAGCGGCAGCAGAAAACGACCCGCGCTCAATCACGGCAAGAAACAGTTCGATGCTATCGCTGTTGAAACTCATGTTTAACCTGTCAATAAAACTGAAAGCTTCTGACTTTTTCTGTCATCCCTATTGAAGCTATCTTGCGCCGCCTCCGCCAGTCGTTTCAACAAACCTGGCGTTTTATTCGTCGCAAGAGGTTGTAACCATGCAAGGTCTCAAACGAAAGCTGGTCTATGTGTCGCTGTATGAAATCATCGGCATGACATTCTCGGCACTTGGCCTGGCGCTGTTGTCGGGCTCATCGCCCGGCAGCACCGGCCCCCTGGCGGTGATCATTACCACCATCGCCGTGACCTGGAATTTCATCTACACCTCGCTGTTCGAGCGCTGGGAAAGCCGTCAGGTGTCGCGTACCCGCACCGTGAAACGGCGCATCGCCCATGCAGTGGGATTTCAACTAACCTTGATAGTGTTTCTGATCCCGTTGATCGCCTGGTGGATGAACATCAGCCTGGTACAAGCCTTCCTGCTGGACCTGGCGCTGATCATCTTCATCCCCTGCTACACGTTCGCGTTCAACTGGTTGTTTGATCGCACCTTCGGTTTGCCCGCTTCAGCACTACCGGACCCGGCCTGATTGCCAGTCGGACATTACCCTGTCAGATTCCTGAAGCGGCTGAACGCTAAAGGAGTAGCTCGATGGAACATGCACTGAAGATTCTTGGTAAAGCGTCCTCGATCAACGTCAGAAAAGTCCTGTGGACCTGCGACGAACTGGGCGTTTCCTACGAACGTGAGGACTGGGGCAGCGGCTTCGCATCAACCCACAGCCCCGAATTCATCAAGCTCAACCCCAACGCCCAGGTGCCGGTGATCATCGACGAAGCCGGTGTGTTGTGGGAATCCAACACCATCTGTCGCTACCTCGCCGGCAAGCACCATCACACCGAACTGCTGCCTGGCGAACCGGCAGCCCGGGCCCGCGTCGAGCAATGGATGGACTGGCAGGCCACCGAACTCAATCGTTCCTGGAGTTATGCGTTCACCGGGCTGGTGCGTCGGGATCCTGAGTTCATTGACCCGCACCTGATCGCCACCGGGGTGCGCGGCTGGAACCAGAAAATGGCCATACTCGAGCAACAGCTCAAGGCCACCGGTGCCTATGTCGCCGGGCCGCACTTTACCGTGGCCGACATCGTCATCGGCCTTTCGATCAACCGCTGGCTGATGACCCCCATGGATCGCCCCGACCTGCCCGCCGTCGATGAGTATTTTCAACGGCTGGCGCAACGTCCGGGGTTTCTCAGGCATGGCTGCAATGGCTTGCCGTGAAGTTGGGTGAGTGCAATCGCGGCGATCAGTTCAACTGTAACGTCGAGTTGAACTGACTGATCGCATCCACCACATGTCGCGAGCCCTGCTGGATTTCCAGGATCACCTCCCCCGCTTCGTTCGCCAGTTCAACCCCAAGCCCGGTGCGGCTCAGGCTCGACTGCATGCTCGTCACCGCGCTCAGCGACAGGTCATGGTTCTTGCGTACCACTTCGACAATCTCCAGCGTCGCCTGGCTGGTCCTCGCTGCCAGGCTGCGGACTTCGTCGGCCACTACCGCAAAACCACGGCCGTGCTCCCCCGCCCGGGCCGCTTCGATGGCCGCGTTGAGCGCCAGCAGATTGGTCTGATCGGCAATGCCGCGAATGGTCTGGACAATGCTGCCGATGATTTCGGACTGCTTGCTCACGGCATCAATGCTCAGTGCCGCCTCGTTCAGGTCGCGGGAAATGTCCTGGATGATCTGCACGGTCTGCTGCACCACCTGGGAGCCTTTCTGGGCGCAGGCGTCGTTTTGTACCGACGTGCTGTGGGCCGATTCGGCAGCGGTCTGCAGGGTGGTGACCTGAGTCGTGATGTCACTGGCGAACTTGACGACTTTGTACAGGCGCCCCTTGGCATCGAACAGCGGGTTATAGGACGCTTCCAGGAACACCGTATGACCGAGCTTGTCTTTGCGCTCGAAACGGTGCGAGTGATATTCACCGCGATTAAGCGAGGCCCAGAACGCTTTGTAGGCCTGCGACTCGCTCTCAGTACGATGGCAAAACAGGCTGTGGTGCTGGCCCACGACTTCGTTCAGCGAGTAATGCATGGTTTTAAGGAAGTTATCGTTGGCCGTAATGACGGTGCCGTCCGGCTTGAATTCGATGACGGCCATGGAGCGCCCGATAGCGGCGAGCAGGCTGTCGTTTTCGTGCTCCCGATTGATCCGGGCGGTGATGTCCGCCGCGACTTTCATCACGCTTTGCACCTGCCGATCAGCCCCGTATACCGGCATGTAGCTGGCCTCCAGCCAGACCTCCCGACCGTTCCTGTCCAGGCGCTGAAATGTACCACTGAGCGGTTCGCCCCGCGCCAGGTCCCGCCATAACTTCGCGTATTCCTCGCTGCGGTAAAACGCCTCCTCACAAAAAATCCGGTGGTGCTTGCCGCGTACTTCCTCGGCGCTGTAACCCATGGTGCTGCAGAAGTTCTCGTTGGCATCGATGACAATGCCATCAGGCGTGAACTCGATGATTGCCATCGACCGGCTGACTGCGGCCAGCTTGCCGTTGGCTTCGGTCAACGCGCCACTGAAGCGCTCGATTTCCAGCAGGTCAGCCTTGTGATGTAGGTTAAACATGTCGTATCACCCTAAGCACGGTCTTTTGATTGAAGAAAGTTCGGCCTTTCTACGTATCCACCACAATGCTCCATGGAACATGGCATACGCCCCCCCATCAAATGGAGGGTTCGCTCAGGTGATAAATGATGTTCAATCGGAGGGTCCATGGTGCGACGCTCTTATCAAGACATCCTTCTCTTGATAGCCCGGAATCGAGCCAAACCTGACAGTCTCATGAATAAATCCCTTTCGCGTACCGCTCCTTGTTACGAGTCAGCATAGACAGGCAATAACCGTACGCAAGGCCACTAGTCAGCCATTACGCAGCATAAATTGAACTTTTTTCAGTGGGCGAACCTTACGAACATCGCGGAGGACACGATGCTTACGCTGCACAGCCGTGCAGCAGGAGCCCGAGGACCGGGCTCCCTTTTTGCGGGATCAATGGCCGAACACGTCCACCTTCTTGGCCTTCTTGTCCGCGCGCTTTTCATCAGCGGTTTTCGCCGGTTTTTTCTTCGCTGCTTTCTTTGAATCCATGCCTTTGGCCATGATACGTACTCCACTCATACGGGATGTGAGATCAGGTATACACCTATCGCCGCGCGCGCGTTCTTTTATAATCAAAGGCTTTGCGCACCGACAGACCGAACCCATGCCCGACACCCAGTACACCCTGCTCGCCGAGCCATTGTGGCCGCTGATGAACAAGTTTTATCGCAGCCATCAATCGTCGATGAAAGCCGTGCGCGACGCCCAGCTATGGGTCGCAAGGCGTGAAGAAATCATCGGTGCATTGTGTTTGCGGCCGGTGGCGGACGGGCATTGGTTGACCGGACTGTTTGTTGACCCAGGTTGTCGTGAACAGGGGATCGCGGGCGCGTTGATTGCCCAGGCCATTAAAGGTCTGCAGGGGCCGGTGTGGTTGTTCTGTCATCCGGACTTGCGCGGCTTCTATGAGCGTCGCGGGTTCAGCTTCGACCCGGTGCTGCCGTATGCGATGGCTGAACGGTTGAGCCGTTATGCGCGCAGCAAGCCGATGATTGCAATGGGGGCAGGCCTGTAACCCGCCCCTGCGGCAGGACCCTATTGCATTGAGGGTAATTCTGGTCAGTCGTCAGCGTTCGGGTCGAGGTCCGGGAACATCACTTCAGTGAAGCCGAACTTGCTGAAATCGGTGATGCGCGAAGGGTACAGTCGTCCGATCAGGTGATCGCACTTATGCTGCACCACCCGGGCATGGAAGTCCGACGCAAAACGCACAATGGGTTGGCCTTTGGGATCAAAACCTTCGTAGCGGATTTCCCGATACCGATTTACCGCACCGCGCAGGCCCGGGACCGACAGGCAGCCTTCGAACCCCTCCTCCATCACCTGGCTCAGCGGCGTGATCAGCGGGTTGATCAAGATGGTCTGCGGCACGGCGTCGGCATCCGGGTAACGCTCACTGTGTTCGAACCCGAAGATCACCAGTTGCAGGTCAACGCCGATTTGCGGAGCGGCCAGGCCGACGCCACCAACGCTCTCCATGGTCTGGAACATATCGTCGATCAACTGCCACAACTCCGGCGAGTCGTACATTTCGACAGGCACCGGCGGGGCGATGCGCAGCAGTCGCTCATCGCCCATTTTCAGGATTTCACGGATCATTTGATGACTTCGTCAGTGGATGGCTTGATCGAGTGATCCCGACCCAGTCCGGAAACATGTTGTTTAGGCTCTTCGGCGAGCTCCCCGGGGACTTTTTCGCCCGGGTCCTTGCCTTCGCTGGACATGTGTTCGATCACCGCATTCATCTCCGCCCCCAGCAACAACACGGCAGCAGAAATGTAGAAATACAGGAGCAACACGATGATCGCGCCGATACTGCCATACATGGCGTTGTAGTTGGCAAACTCCTTCACGTACAAGCCAAAACCCACGGACGCGAGGATCCACACCACCACCGCCAGTACCGAGCCTGGGGTGATGAAACGGAACTCCTGTTTGACGTCAGGCATCACGTAATAGATCAGCGCCACCGCCACCATCAGCAGGATCACGACCACAGGCCAGCGGGCGATGGTCCACAGGGTCACGATGAAATATTCCATGCCCACCTGCGCGGCGATCCAGCCCATCACCTGCGGCCCGAGCACCATCAGCGCCGCCGCGATCAGCAGCATGCCGGCAATGCCGATGGTGTAGAAAATCGACAGCGGGAGACGTTTCCACGCCGGACGTCCTTCGACCACGTCATAGGCAGCGTTCATCGCACTCATCAATAGGCGTACGCCGGCAGACGCGGTCCACAGCGCAATCACGATACCTACCGAGAGCAAACCGCCCTTGGATTGCTGCAGCTGGTCGATCACCGGGTTCACCTGCTCCACGGCCTGGGGCGGCAACACCAGCTCCGACTGCAGGCGCAACCAGGAGAAGAAGTCCGGCAGGTGCAAAAAACCGATCAGGGCGATCAGGAACAGAATGAAGGGGAATAGCGAGAACAACATCTGATAGGCCAGCGCCGACGCATAGGTCGACATCTCGTCATCGATGAATTCGGTGACCGTTCGCACCATCACGCGGTGGATGGGCAGGCCTTTCATGTCCGGGAAAATCATTAGCGTCTCCTTTCGCCGCAAAAATCGGGTTCAAGTCGGGGCGACTCAGGGGCCGTTGCTATCAATGTAGCCTGCATCAAAATAGCCTTGTTCGGCCACTTTGAAACAAATTCTGTGTTCAAGTTCCAGCTGAAACAAAAACGGCCATCCGCAGATGGCCGTTCATAATAGCTTCACAGGCCAGATCAGGCCTTGTCGACGCCTTTCTTTACCGCGTCTTTGACTTTGCCCACTGCTTGCTGAGCTTCGCCTTTCTTTTCCTGCACTACGCCTTCGGCACGCATTTTATCGTTGCCGGTAGCCTTGCCTACGCCTTGTTTGACGTTACCGACTGCTTCGTTAGCGACGCCTTTTACTTTATCGCCAGTGCTGCTCATGGTGTCTCTCCTGTGAACAATTGAACGAAAAAAAGTGCTTACAGAAAGATTGACCGGAGGGATTTGCCGGGAGTTTCATTTATTTTGCGCAGAAGATTTCATCGATCCCGGCAGGTTGGGCTTTATGTTTGCCCGCCAACACCCGAGAATGCGCAACGTATTCAGGCCATGGCGCTGAAGATCCAACCCCGTAGGAATGTTATGAAACTCGATAAAAAGCAGGCCATTGCCCGCAGAAACCAGGAACTCGGCGGTGCTGTGCTTGGCGTCAACAACTGCCATTTCACCGAATTGAACCGCAACCGCAACATCTGGTGGTTCGATATTCCGGTCGCTCGCCTGGCCATTGGTCAGTACGAGTGGGTGCACCTGTTGATGCACACACCAGACACCGACGAACTGCTGCACCTTAAGGTGCCCACGGTGTTCCTGCGTGAAAAGCTCGAAGGCTTGGTGGTGCGCAACGAGGGCAAGCGCAAGGCGGCCCTGAGCCTGGAACTGAGTGCCGACAAAGACTCGTATCTGCAGGACATGCGTCCGGCGGGCACCAACGTCAATTTTGCGCCGTTTCGGTTGTAATCGCCGGAGTCTGAAGACTGGCCGTTTGCGCGTCAGACGAAGCCCTCGGCTCATTTCGGGCGAGGGTTTTCCCGTAGTTACTCACCAAGTGGTCCTCCCCGGATGGATGGCGTTTGATCAGTTTCAGCACCAGGTCCCGATCGACTTCACCGCGGCGATACGGCTCCCGTTCTTTTAGTTGCAGCCACAATTTCAGCAATCGATTATTGAACGACGCGATTTCAGGTACTTCGTCATAGCCAGGACTATTGAGCAACATCTCCACCAGCGCCGGCAGGTGGAGCTGCAGCGCGCCGTCATCCAAGCGGTTCACTTGCTCGATCACCGATCGCATTAAGGAGTTTTTCAGATTCTGATAAGTGGGATTGATGCTGTGGATAGTCACCAATAAATTGCTGATGCCCGTCTCGGGACAATAGGCGTTAAGCTGACGTTCTCTGTCGCTGGTGATGGGCCCTAGCAGAGTTTCCTCGATACACTTTTGACTCAAGGACATCTGCGCGTCGGTGAGATTCGCGCCACTGAAGTCCACGTCATCAAGGTCAAGGTTGGTTAGGTTGGCCCCGCTAAGATCGCAGTCCACGAAAATGACTTTTATGAGTTTCGCTGAGAAAAAATTGTTGCCACTGAAGTTCACGTCAACACAGTCAACGTTGGATAGTTCGGCCCAAGAAAAATTGCAGCCTGAGTAATGGCCAGATTTGATCATCGTCCTGCCCACCCTGGCGCCAACGAAGAACACGTCTTCACAACAAAGGTTGGTTAGGACGGCTCCACGAAAATTGCACTGTGAGAGGATGGTATTTTTGAATGTCGCCCCGGACAAGATGGCGGCCTCGAAATTCGATTCCCCAAGATTGAAATTCTGATACAGGCGGTTTGTCAGGTCTTCGTAGCTAAAGTTACGTCCTCTAAGATCGATGACAGAGGTCCGCGAATCAGGCCTGCTGCCCCCGGATAAATTCGCAACTTCGTTTTGGTTACGGGCCCCACCTGCCCGAACAGGTTGCTCGAGCGAGGAGTCATCGCCAGTGCGCATCCCACCGCGATGAGTTTTCATCACTGATCCTTTTAGCCTTTCTTGGGAAGCGATTGCGTTTGTTGGTGCGTCGGTCAGTGTAAAGCCACGCTTGGGAAAGGGGAGGTCGACGTTGCTGGCGCGCTTCAGCTTCTTGGTAACAGGCATGGGCTCTTTGATTAGGATGCCCATGAGGATAGGGTTATCACTCACGAGCGAAGAGGTGTTGGTCTTTATCTGCGGCATAAGCATCACTCCATGAAAGATGGCATTGGCCAAGAGCAAGCAATCAAATCACGCCCCAATACCCAAGACTTTCAGAAAACGCACAATGGGCTGATGCATGCGTGCGGCAGTGCGACCCATTGCGGAATAGCGCGCAAAAAAAATCCGCAGCCCGTTTCGGGTCGCGGATTTTTCGACGGTTCAATGCTCAGCCAGCGTCCCCGGATCGGCAGGCGACGCCAGTTGCCATTCAGGCCTTCTTCAGGCCCAGCTTCTTCAACTCCTCGTCGCGCAGTTCGCGCCGCAGGATCTTGCCGACGTTGGTGGTCGGCAGCGCATCGCGGAACTCCACGGAACGCGGCACCTTGTAGCCGGTGACATTGGCACGCATGTGCTCCATCACCGTTTCCTTGGTCAGGGTCACGCCCGGCTTGACGACGATGAAGATCTTGATCGCTTCACCCGACTTCTCGTCCGGCACGCCAATCGCTGCGCACTGCAACACGCCCGGCAGGGTCGCCAGCACGTCTTCCAGCTCGTTGGGATACACGTTGAAGCCGGACACCAGGATCATGTCTTTCTTGCGATCGACAATACGCATGTAGCCATCCGGCTGGATCAGGGCGATGTCACCGGTCTTCAGCCAGCCTTCGCTGTCGAGGATTTCATCGGTGGCGTCCTGGTGCTGCCAGTAACCCTTCATCACCTGCGGCCCTTTCACGCACAGTTCACCGATTTCACCCAGTGGCTGTTCCACGCCGGCATCATCGATGATCTTGCACAGGGTCGAGGGTACCGGAATGCCGATGGTGCCGATCTGGATGTGCTGGATCGGATTCACCGTGGCCACCGGACTGGTTTCGGTCATGCCGTACCCTTCACAGATGGAGCAACCGGTGACCGCCTTCCAGCGCTCGGCGGCCGCCAGTTGCAGGGCCATGCCGCCCGACAGGGTGACTTTCAGCGCAGAGAAGTCCAGCTTGCGGAAACCTTCGTTGTTGCACAGCGCAACGAAGAGCGTATTAAGGCCGACAAAACCGCTGAACTTCCACTTCGACAACTCCTTGACCATCGCCGGCAGGTCGCGCGGGTTGCTGATGAGGATGTTGTGGTTGCCGATCAACATCATCGCCATGCAATGAAAGGTAAAGGCATAGATATGGTACAGCGGCAGCGGCGTGATCAGGATCTCGCAACCTTCATTCAGGTTGGAACCCATCAGCGCCTTGCACTGCAACATGTTCGCCACCAGGTTGCGATGGGTCAGCATCGCGCCTTTGGCCACGCCGGTGGTGCCACCGGTGTATTGCAACACGGCCACATCACTGCTGGCCGGGCAGGCTTCGGTGACTGGCTGGCCGTGGCCCTTGCTCAATACGTCGTTGAACTTGATCGCCTTGGGCAAGTGATAGGCCGGGACCATTTTCTTCACGTACTTGATGACGCTGTTGATCAGCAGGCGCTTGAGCGGCGGCAGCAGGTCGGCGACTTCGGTAACGATGACGTGCCTGACCCCGGTCTTGGGTACCACGGTCTGCGCCAAATGGGCCATGTTGGCCAGGCAGACCAGGGCCTTGGCACCGGAGTCGTTGAATTGATGTTCCATTTCCCGCGCGGTGTACAGCGGGTTGGTGTTGACCACGATCAGCCCGGCGCGAATCGCACCGAAGACTGCCACCGGGTACTGCAACACGTTGGGCAATTGCACGGCGATTCGATCGCCTGGCTGCAAGTCGGTATGCTGTTGCAGATAAGCGGCAAAGGCGCCCGACAGTTCGTACAGTTCACCGTAGGTGAGTGTCTTGCCCAGGTTGCTGAACGCCGGCTTGTTGGCGAAGCGTTGGCAGGACTGCTTCAGTACTGCCTGAATATTCGGGTACTCGTCCGGATTGATGTCGGCAGCAATCCCGGCAGGGTACTTATCCTTCCAAAAGTCTTCGATCATGGAAGCCCACTCCTCAGCAACGCGAATTCAGCACCGCATTTGATGCGATTATTATTGGTGTTTGGTCAGGGGCCAAAACGGCGTTTTAAAAGGCCGGGAAGTCCCAAAGCGCGCCGAGAGTAGCAGCTTTGCCAAGGGTCGACCAGAGCCAAAAGCGGGCTCTACAGTCACGCTGGTGACTCTTGAATAGCTTATAGTCAGTTTTAGAGCAAAAATTCTATTGGTCGCCTGGAAGCAAAAGATCGCAGCCTTCGGCAGCTCCTACAGAGGAACGCATTCTCATGTAGGAGCTGCCGAAGGCTGCGATCTTTTGGCGTCATCCAACTCTACTGATCACTAAGCAATATCACGCAGCTCCCGCCGCAATATCTTGCCCACCGGCGTCATCGGCAACGATTCGCGCAACACAATATGCTTGGGTACTTTGTAAGCCGTGAAGTTTTCCTTGCAGTAGGCCTTCAGCTCTTCAAGGCTGACCCCGGATTCGCGCGCCACTACAAACAATTTCACCGCCTCCCCCGAGCGCTCGTCAGGTACACCGATCACCGCGCAGTTGGCGACTTTCGGATGAGCCATCATTACGTCCTCGATCTCGTTCGGGTACACGTTGAAACCCGAGACGATGATCATGTCCTTCTTGCGATCGACGATGCGCACAAAACCATCCGGGTCGATCACTGCAATATCGCCGGACTTGAACCAGCCCTCGGCATCCAGTACTTCGGCCGTCGCCTCAGGCTTCTGCCAGTAGCCTTTCATGATCTGCGGGCCCTTGATGCACAGCTCGCCGCGTTCGCCCAAGGCTTGCTCGACACCTTCATCGTTGATGATTTTCAGCGTGGTACCCGGTACTGGCAGGCCCACCGTACCGATGCGCGACTTGTCACCGTAGGGGTTGGTGCACGCCACCGGTGACGTTTCGGTCAGGCCGTAGCCTTCGGTGATGCGGCATCCGGTGAGTTTTTCCCAGCGTTCGGCAGTGGCCTTGACCAACGCAGTACCACCGGAATTGGTCAGCTTGAGGCTGGAGAAGTCCAGGGTCTTGAAATCCGGATGATCCATCAACGCGACAAACAAAGTGTTTAAACCCAGCAACGCGGAAAAACGCCAGCTCTTCAGTTCCTTGATAAAGCCCTTGATGTCCCGTGGATTGGTGATCAGCACGTTATGGTTGCCGGTGACCATCATGCACATGCAGTTCGCCGTGAAGGCATAGATGTGATACAGCGGCAGCGGCGCAATCATCACCTCCTGCCCTTCACGCAGCAGCGGCTGGCCGTCGGTACCGAACTGACCAAGGCAGGCCCGCGCCTGTTGCATGTTCGCCACCAGGTTGCCGTGGGTCAGCATCGCGCCCTTGGCCAGGCCAGTGGTGCCGCCGGTGTACTGCAGCACTGCGACATCGTCGAGACCGGCGTTCAACGGTTTGATCCCCTGCCCCTTGCCCATGCGCAGCGCGCTCTTGAAGGAGATGGCCTGGGGCAGTGAATAGGCCGGAACCATTTTCTTCACTTTGTCGACCACGGTATTGATCAGCCAGCCCTTCGCGGCCGGCATCAGGTCGCCCATTTTGGCTTCGATCAAGTACTGGATGTCGGTGTCCGGCAGCACTTCCTGGACCTTTTGCCCGAACATGTTCAGGTACACCAGCGCCCGGGCACCGGAATCCTTGAATTGATGGCGCATTTCCCGCGCGGTGTACAACGGGTTGGTATTGACCACAATCAGGCCGGCACGCAAGGCGCCAAACACGGCGATCGGGTAATGCAGGACATTCGGCATCTGTACCGCGATGCGATCGCCTGGCACCAGGTCGGTATGGGCTTGCAGGTAACCGGCAAACGCGGCGCTGTAGCGTTCCAGTTCGGCGTAGGTCAGGGTCACGCCCATGTTGCTGAAGGCCGGGCGGTCGGCGAATTTCTTGCAGGAACGCTCGAACACCTCAATGACCGACTTGTAGGCCCCAAGGTCGATGTTCAGGGGTACGCCGGCCGGGCGTTTGTCATTCCAGAAATCAGGTTGCATTGTTCTTGTCCTCTTTACCTGAACCTATCCGGGCCGCTGTTCTGTCAGTTTCGTCAGACCTGACGCGAAAAGCGGAGCTTCACGGACACTAGCAGTTATGGCGAATCAGGCAAACATGACCGATACCGTCATTGATCGTGTGAATCTTCCTGCCGTGGTGTAAGGCAGTTCGCACGGCCGCACCCGGAATGCGCTATACAATGCATCGACCCAGCGCAAAGGAATCGCCATGATCCACGACACTTTCTGGCTGACCGCGAGTGACCGCAGTCGCCTGTTCGTCAATCAGTGGCTACCCACCCCTCCCCTGAAAGCCATCGTGCTGCTGGCCCACGGCATGGCGGAGCACAGCGCCCGCTACCAAGGCCTGGCGCAAAAACTCTGCGAGCAGGGCTACGGTGTCTATGCCCCCGACCTGCGAGGACATGGCAAAACCGCCGAAAATGGCACCTTGGGGCATTTCGCCGACGACGATGGCTGGTGCAAGGTCGTCGGCGACCTGGCGAGCCTCAATCAGCACGTCGGTCAGCAGCATCCCGGGGTGCCGATCCTGCTGATCGGCCACAGCATGGGCAGCTACCTCGCCCAGGCCTATCTGCTGCACCACAGCGCCAGCCTGCACGGCGCTGTGCTGAGCGGCTCGAACTTCCAGCCCGTGGCGCTTTATCGCGCCGCCCGGCAGATCGCCCGCGCCGAACGGCTGCGCCAAGGTCCCAAGGGCCGCAGTGCGCTGATCGAGTGGTTGTCGTTCGGCTCGTTCAACAAGCATTTCAAGCCGGTACGTACGCCTTTTGACTGGCTGAGCCGCGACCCGGCCGAAGTCGACAAGTACATCAACGACCCGCTTTGCGGCATGCGCTGCACCAATCAGCTGTGGGTCGATTTGCTGGGCGGCTTGCAGCAAATCAGCAAAGCGTCCAATCTCGCGCAGATTGATCCGGGCCTGCCGTTGCTGGTGATTGGCGGCGAATGTGATCCGGTGAGTGAAGGCAAGCGTCTCAAAGGTCTGGCCAATGCCCTGCGCAAGGCCGGCAGCCAGAATCTGCATCTGATTATTTACCCCCAGGCCCGGCATGAACTCTTCAACGAGATCAACCGCGATCAGGTTATCAACGATCTGTTGAACTGGATCGAGCAGGCGCTGAGCCACCGCCGACCCACCCGGTCGGAATAGTTTTTTTGCGATTTATTTATTCGTGACAGGAATTGAAACAGATGACCCAGGTTACCAACACCCCTTATGAAGCCCTCGAAGTCGGCCAGACCGCCAGCTACAGCAAAACGGTCGAAGAGCGCGACATCCAGTTGTTCGCCGCGATGTCCGGCGATCACAACCCGGTGCACCTGGACGCCGAATATGCGGCAGGCACCATGTTCAAGGAGCGTATCGCCCATGGCATGTTCAGCGGCGCCTTGATCAGCGCAGCCGTGGCCTGCGAACTGCCCGGGCCCGGGACTATCTACATCGGCCAGCAGATGAGCTTCCAGAAGCCGGTAAAGATTGGCGACACGTTGACCGTGCGCCTTGAAATCCTCGAAAAACTGCCGAAGTTTCGCGTGCGCATTGCGACTCGCGTTTTCAATCAGCGTGATGAGCTGGTAGTGGATGGTGAAGCGGAGATTCTGGCGCCGCGCAAGCAGCAGACCGTGACGTTGACCACATTGCCGGCGATCAGCATCGGTTGAAAAGCAAAAGATCGCAGGCTGCGATCTTTTGACGAAAAAAACGCCGGATCAACCGGCGTTTTTTTGGCTGCTACGAACGCTTACGAGCGAGCGCGAGCCTGGTTACGCAGGGCTTTGACCTGGTCGTGGTTGCGTTGTACGCCGTGGTACTGACGCTCAACCAGGTCACGAATGCCCACCAGATTGTGCTTGTTGATTTTTTCGATGGCTTCTTTGTAAGCCTTCAGCGCATGGTCTTCACCGCGCTCGGCTTCGTTCAACACGGCTTCTTCATCCTTGCCGGTGAACATGGCCTTCACGTCAACCCAACGGCGGTGCAGATCGCCGCTGACGCTGGTGGAAGTTTCCGGATCGCCACCCATGGAACGCACGGCTGCCTGCAGTTCTGCCGCGGCGGTTGCGCAATCAGCGGAACGGGTCACGAACAGGGTTTTGAGTTCTGGGTGCTTGATGTCTTCGGCGCAGGTCTTGAACCCTTCCTGACCGTCTTTGCTAACTTCGATCAGGTCGTTGAGTACAGAGATGGCTTCTTTATTCATGTCGGTCATTTTTCAATTCCTTGCGGGTTGATGAAAGATGCAATAGCTATTGCACCCTGCATGCCAGCTTTTCACTGAAAATAAATTCGTTATATTTCAATGATTTATGTTTTATCGCGAAATCTGCATCCGCTTTTTTTGCATGATCTGTCATTTGGCCTGCATGCAGAATGCCTGTATTTTCAAA
The DNA here is from genome assembly GCF_040310425.1 of Pseudomonas sp. 65/3-MNA-CIBAN-0223. Classification (NCBI taxonomy): domain Bacteria; kingdom Pseudomonadati; phylum Pseudomonadota; class Gammaproteobacteria; order Pseudomonadales; family Pseudomonadaceae; genus Pseudomonas; species Pseudomonas sp. 65/3-MNA-CIBAN-0223. Next base: position 142,435 of record NZ_JBEOPV010000011.1, on the reverse strand, counting down.
TGTGACTGACTCAAGACGATCAAATGATGAACCCGCAAAAGCTCGAACTGCTGATTACTCGCCAAATGCCCTTTGGAAAATACAAAGGACGCATCATTGCCGACCTTCCCGGCCAGTACCTTAATTGGTTTGCCCGGGAAGGTTTTCCCCACGGCGAACTGGGCGGCCTGCTGGCCCTGATGCAGGAGATCGACCACAACGGCCTGTCGGAGCTGCTTGAACCGCTGCGCGCCAAACACGGCAAACCTGCCCCGCGTCATTGAAGACTGAGTAAGCCATGCCCGATAACACCCGCCGCGCCCGTGATGAGCTGTTCTGGCTGACGTTTGCCGATCGTTACTCGAAGGAACCTGGCCCGATCAATCTTGAAAACGGTTATTTCGGCCGAATGTCGCGCACGGTGGTCGAGGAATACCAGCGCAACATCGAGCTGATCAACCGCAGCAACTCGGTTCATGTGCGCCAGCGCTTCGAACAGGTCGAAAGCCTGGAGATTCGCGCGCAGCTGGCGGAGCTGATTGGCGTGCGGGCGCAAGCCGTTGCCCTGACCCGTAACGCCACCGACGCCCTGCAATCGCTGATCCGCAATTACAACCGCCTGCAGCCGGGCGATCAGGTGCTGATCTGCGACCTCGAATACGACACGGTAAAAGGTGCCATGCGCTGGCTGGCGCGTTATCGCGGTGTGGAGGTGATAGAGATTGATCACCAGCACCCCGCCTCTTTCGACTCGCTGCTGGCCAGTTACCGTGAGGCTTTCGAGCGTTACCCACGGCTCAAGCTGATGGCATTGACCCACGTCACCCATCGCACCGGGCTGGTGATGCCGGTGCAGGCCATTGCGGCGGCTGCGAGGGAACACGGCATCGATGTGATTCTCGACGGCGCCCATGCGCTGGGGCAGATGAAGTTCAATCTCGCAGAGCTGGGCATTGTTTTCGCCGGTTACAACCTGCACAAGTGGATCGGTGCGCCGCTGACACTGGGTTTCATGTACATCGCCCCGGAGCGCCTGGCGGATATTGACCCGGACATGGGCGAGCAGCATTTCCCGCTCAACGACATTCGCGCCCGCACGCCGTACAGCACCCCCAATATCCCGGCGCTGCTGACGCTGCCGCTGGTGTTCGAGGAACACCTGGCCATGGGCGGCTCCGCAGCCAAAGGCGCGCGGCTTAATTATCTGCGCAATGAGTGGGTCCGGGCGGTGCGGAATTGGCCGGGTATCGAGGTGATGACCCCGGACGACCCACGGTTGTATTGCGCGATAACCTCGATGCGGTTTACCCGGCATGCGGATCAACAGGTGATGGTCGACCGGCTGTTGAATGAGTTCAACCTGTTCACCGTTGTACGCAGCGGCGCGGCGAGCGGACCCTGTATCCGCATAACACCGGGGCTGACGACCACAGCGGCGGATATCGCGGCGCTGATCAAGGCGCTGGACCAGTTGCGCTGATTCACCACCGCCCCGCTGTAGGAGCGAGCTTGCTCGCGAAAAACCTGAGACCGCCAAGGGGTGTCAGGTTTCCAGCGTTATCGTTAACGGCCATCGCGAGCAAGCTCGCTCCTACAGGGTTATGGCGTACACGGTGGGGCTTTCTTCAGACAAAAAAAACGGTGCACCGACCAAGCGCACCGTTAAAGCCGTAGAACACACAACGACGTGTCAGTAAAACCAATCAGTCCAGCAGCGCCAACGCCTCGGCAGTGCATTCCTGGATGCGGGCCCAGTCGCCGTTCCTGATCCACTCCGGATCAAGCATCCAGCTGCCGCCCACGCACATCACGTTTTTCAACGCCATGTAGCTTTTGATGTTGGCCGGGCTAACGCCGCCAGTCGGGCAGAATTTAACTTCGCCGAACGGACCGCCCAGGGCTTTGATCGCCGCGACGCCACCGCTGACTTCCGCCGGGAACAGCTTGAAACGGCGATAGCCCAGGCCATAACCCTCCATGATCCCGGAAGCATTGCTGATCCCCGGCAACAGTGGAATCGGGCTGTCGACACTGGCTTCCAGCAGGTCACGAGTAATGCCTGGCGTGACGATGAACTGCGAACCTGCCGCCTCGGCCGCGGCCAGCATGCTGCGATCCAGCACGGTACCGGCACCGGTCATCAGTTCCGGGCGCTGCTCGCGCAGAATCTGGATAGCCTTGAGGCCGAACTGCGAACGCAAGGTCACTTCCAGGGCAGTCAGGCCACCGGCGGCAAGGGCATCGGCCAGGGGCAGGACATCCTGCTCGCGAGCGATGGTGATGACCGGCAGAATCCGCGCCTTGGCGCAGAGGCTGTCGATCAGGGCAACTTTGTCCGCCATGGAAACGGTCGGGGGAGTGTTTTTCATAGCGGCTGATCCTTGGCTCATGGGCACCAGTAAATCTCTAACGTAGGTTGCAGAAACGCGCGAATCGGCATGGCGCCGACATCGTCACCGGCCAATGCGGCACTCAGGGTGGTCAGCTTGGACTGACCGGAAATCGATAGAACTGTGGTCTCGGCCGAGGCCAGCAGCGCACGACTCATGGTCAGGCGCTGATGCGGCACGGTCGGGGCCAGCATCGGGTAGCAGCGTCGAGTGCCATCGGCTGCCAACGCTTCAGCCAGGTTCGGGCTGTTGGGAAACAGCGACGCGGTATGACCGTCATCGCCCATGCCGAGTATCAGCACGTCGATCGGCGGCAACTCTGCCAACAGACGATCGGCTTGCTCGGCGGCCAGCTCCAGGTTCGCCGTGGCGCTGTACAGGCTCAGGAATTGCGCCTTGGCCGCCGGGCCTTGCAGCAGGTAGCGCTTGAGCAGCCCGGCATTGCTGTCGGCATGCTCGACCGGCACCCAGCGCTCGTCGGCCAGGGTGACAACCACCTTGGACCAGTCGAGCTTTTGCCTGGCCAGGTTCTGGAAAAAGGCCACCGGGCTACGGCCACCGGACACCACCAGCGTCGCGGTGCCGCGAGCATCAATAGCGTCACTCAGCTGCTTGGCCACATTCAGTGCCAAGGCATCGGCCAACAGCACCGGGCTCTTGTACTCATGGGCGCTGACGCCCTGAGGCAGTTTCAAATCAGATATCGCCATACCACGACCTCCCGTCCCGCGTGATCAGTGCAATGGAGCTCATGGGGCCCCAGGACCCGGCCGCGTACGGCTTGGGCGCATCACCGGATTTTTTCCACCCGGCGATCAACTGGTCACACCACTTCCACGCGGCTTCGATTTCATCTTTACGGACAAACAGGTTCTGATTGCCGCGCATTACTTCCAGCAACAACCGTTCGTAGGCATCGGGAATCCGTGCGCTACGCCAGGTATCGGAAAAATTCAGCTGCAACGGACCGCTGCGCAGCTGCATGCCCTTATCCAGGCCTTGCTCCTTGGTCATCACACGCAAGGAAATGCCTTCGTCCGGCTGCAGGCGGATAATCAGCTTGTTGCTGATTTGCAGGCGCTGCTCCGGCGCGAAGATGTAGTGCGACGGCTCCTTGAAATGGATGACGATCTGCGACAGCTTCTGCGGCATGCGCTTGCCGGTACGCAGGTAAAACGGCACACCGGCCCAGCGCCAGTTGCGAATGTCGGCGCGTAGGGCGACAAAGGTTTCGGTGTCGCTCTGGGTATTGGAATTCGGCTCTTCAAGATAGCCCGGCACCGGTTTGCCTTCGCTGTAGCCGGCGATGTACTGGCCGCGCACCACTTGGGTGGTCAGGCCTTCCGGGCTGATCGGCGCCAGCGCCTTGAGCACCTTGACCTTCTCGTCGCGAATACTGTCGGCGGACAGGTCGGCTGGCGGGTCCATGGCGATCAGGCACAGCAGCTGCAGCAGGTGATTCTGGATCATGTCGCGCAGCTGGCCGGCCTTGTCGAAGTAGCCCCAGCGGCCTTCGATCCCGACTTTCTCGGCCACGGTAATTTCCACGTGGGAGATGTAGTTCTGGTTCCACTGGGTTTCGAACAGGCTGTTGGCAAATCGCAGGGCGATCAGGTTCTGGACGGTTTCCTTGCCCAGGTAGTGGTCGATGCGATAGGTGCGGTTTTCCGGGAAAAACTCGGCCACCGCGTCGTTGACCGTGCGCGAGGATTCCAGGTCCGAGCCGATCGGTTTTTCCAGCACCACGCGGGTATTTTCAGCCAGGCCGACTTTCGCCAGGTTTTCGCAGATGGCGCCGTAGACGGCGGCCGGGGTGGCGAAATAGGCGATGACTCGCTGGGCGCTACCGGCTTGCTCCGCCAGGGCGACGTAATCATCGGCCTTGAGGAAATCGACATGCAGGTAACTCAAGCGGGCGAGGAAACGCTCGACCACGGCTTCGTCCAGCTCCTTGGCGCCCACGTAGCGGCGCAGCTCCGTGGCGATAAACGCCAGGTGCTCCTGTTGGCTGCCCGGCTCACGGGCCAGCGCGATGATGCGCGTGTCCTCGTGCAGCAGGCCTGCACCGTCAAGCTGGTAGAGAGCAGGAAACAGCTTGCGCAGGGCCAGGTCGCCAAGGGCGCCGAACAAGGCAAAGGTGCACGGTTCAACCGTAATCGAAGGCATGATGTTGGTTCTTTTATCAAGTTAAGCTACAAATACCTTTTTTCAAGGCATCGCTCAAGAGAAAATGTAGTAATAACCACAACATTTTCGCAAAATATGGATTGCGAGTGGTGGTCAGTCGGAGCCATCAGTAGGATAGGCCACCGTCCCGGGCCTCACCAAAGGCTCAATTCGCATAGCCGAGCGGCTTTTTACAGGTGAATCAAGGAACATATATGGACCGCGTGCGAAATTTACTGGAACAGATCCAGAATCGCCTTGAAGACCTGAACAAGGCCGAACGCAAAGTCGCCGAGGTGATCCTGCTCAACCCACAGCAGGCCACCCGCTTCAGCATCGCCGCCCTCGCCCAGGCCTCGAAGGTCAGTGAGCCGACGGTCAACCGTTTCTGCCGTTCGTTCGGTGTCAGCGGCTACCCGGAACTCAAGCTGCAACTGGCCCAGAGCCTGGCCAGCGGAGCCGCGTACGTCAGCCGTGCGGTCGAGGCGGACGATAATCCGGAAGCCTATACCCAGAAGATTTTCGGCAGCGCCATCGCGTCCCTGGACAGCGCCCTGCAGGCCCTGGACCCGAACCTGATCAGCCGCGCTGTCGACCTGTTGATCCAGGCCCGGCAGATCCACTTCTTCGGCCTCGGTGCTTCAGCCCCGGTCGCGCTGGATGCGCAGCACAAGTTCTTCCGTTTCAACCTGGCCGTCACCGCCCATGCCGACGTGCTGATGCAGCGCATGATTGCGTCGGTGGCACATACCGGTGAACTGTTCGTGATCATTTCCTACACCGGCCGCACCCGCGAGCTGGTGGAAGTGGCGCGCATTGCCCGGGAAAACGGCGCCTCGGTGCTGGGCTTGACCGCTGAGGGCTCGCCCCTGGCCAAGGCCAGCACCCTGAGCCTGAATATTCCACTGCCGGAAGACACCGACATCTACATGCCGATGACCTCGCGGATCATTCAACTGACCGTGCTGGATGTACTGGCAACCGGCATGACCCTGCGCCGGGGCGTGGATTTCCAACCGCATTTGCGTAAGATCAAAGAGAGCCTGAATGCGAGCCGGTATCCGGTGGGGGATGAGTTTAACTAAGCCCAACATCGGTGTTGCCTGGTCGGGCCTCATCGCGGGCAAGCCCGCTCCCACAGAGATCTTCAGTGAGCATGGATTCGTGCGCTTCGCAGATCCCTGTGGGAGCGGGCTTGCCCGCGATGAGGCCAGCCGCAACACCACCCATTCCGAGCTAAGCCCCCACCCGCGCCTGCAAACTCAAATTCGCCCGCTCCCCCGGCGCCAGTCCCCGCCCACCTCCACTCGCCGCCTCGACACAGACAAATTCAGACATCTCGTTCCAGCTCACTCCCAGCAACGGCCGCGTCCCCGGGTGCCAGACCACGGTGTTTGCGTCATCCCCGGTATCGATGCACAACTGCCGCTGCCAGACAGGGTCCTTGAGCTGTAATTCGCCCTCGTGCTGGAACACTCGCTGGCAGCCGCCATCCACCCGCAGCTCTCCTTCCTGCTGGCATGCCTGGCGCTTCAACTGGTCGTAACCTTGCACCCCATCGAGCCCAGACAGCGCTACCTCGCCCACGTCGCCAATACGCCAGTAGGCGTGCAAAGCCTGACTCAACTGACACGGCAGGCTGTCCTGATGCTCAGTCGCCAGGCGTAGGTCCAGGCGCTCGCCAAGGTGCGCATGCAGGTCCACTTGCCAGTCGCACAGTTGCAGTTGCCAGTGCAGGCGCACGCCGTCGTCGTCCGTGCTGCTGTCGAGTAACTTCCAGTCGAGCAGACGCGCCCAGCCATGGGACGGCCAGGCGTTTTCGCTCGGATGGCGGCCATACCACGGCCAGCACACCGGCACCCCGCCTCGAATCGCGCCGACATGCGGCCACTTCGCTGCGCACCACAGCCAGGGTTTCTGGCCTTTGGGCTGGAAGTGCAGCAACTGCGCACCCTGGCGACTGAACACCGCCTGGCAGAGCGGATGATCGATCACCAGCACGTCGCGCAGTTGATAGCGCTCCCACGCGAACACAGGACGCTCGCGCAAGGATTTGAAGAAGCGTTGTAGCGGATGCTCATGCATGTGCCGCAGTCCTGAAAATCATCTGTTACCGGGAAGTGCCCGCCCCAAAAAAAAGCGGACAGCCTTGGCCGTCCGCAAAAATGCGCACATGGAGAGAAGCTTATCGCAACAGCGTTAGAACACCGACTGAATTTTCAGGCCGGCCACGATCGCGTCGTCCACCTGATCCACACCACCGGGGTGCTTCACGTACTGCAGGTTGGGACGCACGGTCAGCCAGTTGGTGACGTGAAAACCGTAGTTGATTTCAGCGTTGTACTCGGTGTCCTGGATAGGCAGGAAGGCCGGGTTGTCGTAGTCGTCGATGCCGTTGACGCCATTGATCAGCTTGCGGTTTTTCTGCGCGTCTTCGTTGACGTGGATACGGGCGATCCCGATGCCCACATCGTCTTTGGGGCGCGCGTTGAACGGGCCTTTGTAGACCAGCATCAGGTTCTGATAGTTGTCCACGACGTTGGTGTCCTTGTCGTGGAAGGTGGCGTTGGCCGCGATGCTCAGGCCACGGCTCTTGTCGCCATTGTGGTCGGTCAGCTGTTGCTGGGCGACGAACCAGTAGCCGGACTTGCTGCTGTGGCTGCGGTACGCATCACCGCTGACGGCCGCGTCGTTGCCGTTGGCATCTTCACGAACGTCGTCGGCCTTGGCGGTGCTTTTGTAGTAACCGACGCGGTACTCGCCCGGCAGGCTGTTGACGTTTGGCGACCACACCAGCTCGACTGGAATGATGGTGCCCTTGGTGCCGCTGCCGCTGAGCTTGAAGCCGTTGCCGGTTTCCAGTTGCGACGGGTTCTGGTTGTACGCGCCGATCTGCGCGTAGAGCTCGTCGTTGATGTTGTACTTCACGCGGATCGCCGCCTGGCTGACCGGCCAGTTGTACCAGATGCCGCCCACCCAGTTACCCACTTGCGAGCCGCAGAACGCCAGGTTCTGGAAGTCGCACGGGAAGCTGTTGAAGTCTTCGCCTTCGCCGAAGTAACCGGCCTTGACGTCCAGGGCGCCATCGAAATACTTCTGCTTGACCCACAATTGCGTCAGGCGCCAGGTCTGGCCCCGGCCCCAGACTTCCTGGGAAGAACTGAAGGTGCCAGCCCGTGGATCGCCGATGCGATCGTTGGAGATGTTCTTGCCGCTACGCTCGGTGATCGCCAGTTTGAACTCGGCGTCTTTCCAGCCGAAGATCTTTTCCAGGTCCAGTTGCGCCCCCAAGGCAAACTGGTCGCTGTAGCGCGCCGTGGTGTCATCGTTGTAGCCGCCCTTGAGGTTGGAGCCGACTTCGCCCACGTACTCCAGGGTGAAATCGTAGCCCGCCTCGATCAGCTTGGTCCGCTCACCACCCCAGTCGCCCGTCATCCACTTCGACTCGGGGCTGAACGCTTCAGCAGCGTGCACGGTGCCAGCCAGGCTCATCGCCGCAATCGCTGACAATTGGCAGATCAGCTGAGCGTTGTTCTTCTTCTTCATCCCTACATCCTCGTTTTATTGTTATTAACTGTTTTTATCTAACGCGGTTTACAAATCCTCGCTCCTACATCAGCGACCCTTGAACTGGGCGACGTTGGCGCTGTGGGCTTCGGCTTTTGGTTGGCCGGCAACCCCCAGGCGCTCGCCGGTCTTGGCGTCGAATAACAAAACCTTCGACGGATCAAATTGCAGGGTCAGGGTCTCGCCGACATTTGGCGCGACGTCCGGCGCCAGGCGGCAGCACACCTTGGTGTCGTTGAGGTTGACGAACACCAGGGTGTCGGGGCCGGTCGGTTCGGTCACCTGGACCTCAGCGCGAATGGTCGGCAGCCCGTTCGGCTCGTTGCCCGCCAGCACGATCTGCTCCGGACGCAGGCCCAGAATCACTTCACGATCTTCCAGACCGGCGTCCTGCATGCCCAGTGGCAACTCGCAACGGGCCTGGCCGCTGTCGAGCAATGCCAGCAGGCGACCGTCCTTGCGCTGCAAACGCAGGGGGATGAAGTTCATCGGCGGCGAGCCGATGAAGCTCGCCACGAACAGGTTGGCCGGGTTGTTGTAGATGTCTTTCGGCGTGCCGAACTGCTGGATGATCCCGTCTTTCATCACCGCCACTTTGTCGCCCAGGGTCATCGCTTCGATCTGGTCGTGGGTCACGTAGACCGTGGTAGTTTTCAGACGCTGGTGCATCAATTTCATTTCGGTGCGCATCTCGACTCGCAGCTTGGCGTCGAGGTTGGACAGCGGCTCATCGAACAGGTAAATCTTCGGCCGCCGCGCCAGTGCCCGGCCCATGGCCACACGCTGTTGCTGGCCGCCAGAGAGTTGGCCCGGTTTGCGGTTGAGCAGGTGTTCGATTTGCAGCAGCTTAGCCACGCGCGCAACTTCTTCGTCGATTTCGGCCGCCGGCATTTTGCGAATCTTCAAGCCGAAAGCGATGTTGTCGCGCACGCTCATGGTCGGGTACAGCGCGTAGGACTGGAACACCATGGCGATGTCGCGATCCTTGGGGCTCATGCCGCTGATGTCGGCGTCGTCCACCAGGATCGCGCCGCCGCTGATGTTCTCCAGGCCGGCGATGCAGTTCATCAGCGTGGACTTACCGCAGCCCGACGGACCGACCAGGATCAGGAACTCACCGTCATTGATCTTCAGTTCGATGTTCTTCAGGGTATCCGGCAAGCCGGCACCGTAGGTCTTGTTGACGTTACGTAATTCGAGAGTTGCCATGTTCTACCCCTTGACCGCGCCGGACGTCAGCCCACGCAGGAAATACTTGCCAGCGAATATGTAGACCAGCAGTGTCGGCAGCCCGGCGATCATCGCGGCAGCCATATCAACGTTGTATTCCTTGGCCCCGGTGCTGGTGTTGACCAGGTTGTTCAGGGCCACGGTGATCGGTTGTGCATCGCCGCTGGCGAATACCACGCCGAACAGGAAGTCATTCCAGATCTGCGTGAACTGCCAGATCAGGCAGACCATGACGATAGGGATCGACATCGGCAGCAGGATCTTCCAGAAGATCGTGAAGAAGCCCGCGCCATCCAGGCGTGCCGCCTTGACCAGCGCATCCGGAATGCTCACGTAGTAGTTGCGAAAGAACAGCGTGGTGAACGCCAGGCCGTAGACCACGTGCACCAGCACCAGGCCGGTGGTGGTGTTGGCCAGGCCGAGCTTGCCGAGGGTGAACGAGGCTGGCAGCAGGACGGTCTGGAACGGCAGGAAGCAGCCGAACAGCAACAGGCCGAAGAACAGTTGCGAGCCACGGAAGCGCCACATCGACAGCACGTAGCCATTCATTGCACCGATGAAGGTGGAGATCAGCACTGCGGGCACGGTGATTTTCACCGAGTTCCAGAAGTAACTGCCGACACTGTCCCAGGCCTTGAGCCAGCCAATGCCATCGATCACGGTTGGCCAGCTCAGCAGGTTGCCGGTGCGGATGTCCTCGGGGGTTTTGAAGCTGGTCAGCAGCATCACCACCAGCGGGATCAGGTAGACCGCGGCGGCCAGCAACAACGTGGCGTAAATGGCGATGCGGCTGAAGCTGAGCGCCGGTTTGCCCAGTTGATTACTCATGGCGTTTGCCTCGCAGTTCCGAGTACAGGTAAGGCACCAGGATCGCCAGGATCGCGCCGAGCATCATCATGGCGCTGGCCGAACCAATGCCCATCTGGCCACGGCTGAAGGTGAAGGAATACATGAACATCGCTGGCAGGTCGGACGAGTAGCCCGGGCCGCCTGCGGTCATTGCAGCCACCAGGTCGAAGCTCTTGATCGCGATGTGCGCGAGGATCATGAAGGCGCTGAAAAATACCGGGCGCAGGCTCGGCAACACGATCTTCAGGTAGATGGTCGGCAAGCTCGCACCGTCGACTTGCGCGGCACGGATGATCGATTGATCGACACCGCGCAGGCCGGCCAGGAACATCGCCATGACAAACCCGGAGGCTTGCCATACGGCAGCGATCACCAGGCAATACACGACGCGATCCTGATCCACCAGCCAGTCAAGCCGAAAACCTTCCCAGCCCCAGTCACGCAGCATCTTGTCCAGGCCAAGGCCTGGATTGAGCAGCCATTTCCAGGCGGTACCGGTGACGATCATCGACAGCGCCATCGGGTACAGGTAGACGGTGCGAATGAAGCCTTCCTTGCGAATGCGCTGGTCCAGCAGCACCGCCAGGAACACCCCCAGCACCAGGCTGATGCCGATGAACATGCCGCCAAACAGGGCGAGGTTCTTGCTCGCGACCCACCAGCGGTCGTTGTCCAGCAGCCGGGTGTACTGCTGCAGGCCGACCCATTTGTAGCTCGGCATGAAGCTGGAATTGGTGAAGGACAGGACGAATGTCCAGATGATGTAACCGTAGAAACCAACCAACACGATGAGCATGCTCGGCGCGAGTACCAACTTGGGTAACCAGCGTTGCAGCGCATCGAACGGTGAGGCTTTGCTGAAAACCGCCACAGAGCTCATCGGGATAATCCAGGTTTAAATATAAAGGATCGAAGTGCGATCCCTCGTAGGAGCTGCCGCAGGCTGCGATCTTTTGATTTTGTTTTTTTACAATCAAGATCAAAAGATCGCAGCCTGCGGCAGCTCCTACCAGGGGCTCACTCGCTGTCGGGGATTACTGGGCCGCTTTGACAGCCGATGCCAGTTGGGCGCTGGCCTTGGCCGGGTCAGCATCCTTGTCGTTCATGAAGTTGGTGACCACGTCGAAGATCGCACCCTGCACGGCCAGGGAGGTGGCCATGTTGTGCGCCATGCTCGGTTGCAGGCCGCCAGTCTTCTCGTCAGCCAGGAAGTCCTTGGCTGCGGTCTGGGCGCAGGAATCGAAGCCCAGGGCGCTCATGTCGTTGAGCATGTCGGTGCGCACCGGAATCGAGCCTTTGTTCATGCTGAAGACTTTCTGGAAATCGGTCCCCAGGGCGACCTTGGCCAGGTCTTGCTGAGCGGCGATGTCGCCTTTGCGATCGGCCTTGAGCTTGAACACGGCCAGGGAATCGATGTTGTAGGTGAAGGCTTTTTCGGTGCCCGGGAACGGCACGCACTGGTAGTCCTTGCCGGCGACTTTCTTCGCCGCCGTCCATTCGCTTTTCGCCCAGTCGCCCATCATCTGCATGCCGGCCTTGCCGTTGATAACGTCGGCGGCAGCGATGTTCCAGTCACGACCGGCGCGGTTCTGGTCCATGTAGCCGGTGAGCTTTTTCAGTTCGGTAAAAGCCTTGGTCATTTCAGCGCCAGACAGGGTTTTCTGGTCCAGGTCTACCAGGGCTTTCTTGTAGCCTTCGGCGCCCATGGTCGAGAGCACCACGTCTTCGAATACAGTGCTGTCCTGCCAAGGCTGACCGCCGTGGGCCAGGGCGATGAAGCCGGCGGCCTTGAGCTTGTCGCCGGCGGCGTAGAATTCTTCGAGGGTGGTGGGAGCCTTGTCGATCCCGGCTTTCTTGAAGACTTCCGGGTTGATCCACAGCCAGTTGACGCGGTGGATGTTCACCGGCACGGCAACGTAGTCACCTTCGTACTTGACGGTGTCGGAGACCTTCTTCGACAGCAGGCCGTCCCAGTTTTCCGCCTTGGCGACGTCGGTCAGGGTGTCGGTACTGAGCAGGCCGGTGCTGCCCCATTCCTGGATGTCGGGGCCCTTGATCTGGGCAACGCCAGGCGGGTTGCCGGCGACGGCGCGGCTTTTCAACACGGTCATGGCCGTTGAACCGCCACCCCCGGCTACGGCGCCGTCTTTCCAGGTGAAGCCGTCTTTTTCAACTTGAGCCTTGAGTACATCGACCGCTGCTTTTTCACCACCCGACGTCCACCAGTGAACCACTTCCACCGAACCTTTGGCATCGGCGGCAAGAGCACTGAGAGGGAGCGCAGACAGGGAGGCAAGAGAAATGAGCGTAGCGAGGCGAGAAATCGCATTCATCTGGAAGTACCTTTCTTGTTGTTATGCATGCAAGTCTGGTGCTTGCGCTGCATGGATTTTAAACAGGAGTCAGCCCCTCGCAGGTAACGAAGGGACGCTGGAATGTCACCACATGGTTACACAGGAACACCCTGGGACACGCGCCCCAGAGCGGTGGCCAGGCTCGGCGCCAGGGGCAGGCCGGGAATGAGGACGGCCTGCCAGGCGTGATACAGGTCGGGTTTGCCCGGCCAGATATCGGCACTGGCACGGTTTTGCGGGTCCAGTTCGTGATGCCAGCTGCCGGCTTCGCGATCGATGAAGTAACGGTCACAGAATTCCCAGAACAGCCGGTACCAGGCTTCGTACTGGCTGTCGCCGGTGCGCTTGAGCAATGCGCTGGCGGCGGCGCTGGCCTCGCAATGGGTCCAGTGCAGACGGTGCCGCACCACCGGGCGATTGTCCCAGTCGAGGGTATAGACAAGACCGGGTGCACCATCGACCTCCCAACCGTGACGGCAGTTGTGCTCGAAGAGTTTTTGCGCGTCGGTGACCAGCCAGCCCGGCGTAAGCATCCCGGCCTGGACCCGTGCCGCTTCGAGGTGCAGCAACAGCCGCGCCCACTCGAACCCGTGGCCGGGTGTGGTGCCGTAGGGGCGAAAACCGTCCGCCGGGTTGTCGTGGTTGTACTCGCGCAGGGGCTGCCAGTCGCGGTCAAAGTGTTCGACCACCAGGTAGTCGTTGGCGGCCGCGTGATCACGGATCACCCGCTCGACAATGCGCTGGGCGCGGCACAGCCAGCGTTTGTCCGTGGTGACATCGGCCAGGGCGAGGAAGGTTTCGGTGGCGTGCATGTTGCTGTTGGCGCCGCGGTAGCGCTCCTCTTCACTCCAGTCGCGATTGAAGGATTCGCGCAGGGCGCCCTCCTCTTCACTCCAGAAACGCGTGTCGATAATGTTGATCGCGTCAGCGAGCAAGGCGTGCGCGCCAGGCCGTTGCGCGACGACAGCGGAGCTGGCAGCCAAAGCGACGAAGGCGTGCAGGTAGGCGGCCTTGCCGGTGTTGCCGTCCTGATGATCGGCAACGGCGAACCAGCCACCATGCTCGGCATCGCGCATTGGCCCGCTGAGGGCCTTGACGCCATGGTCTACCAGCTCGGCAAAGCCCGGCAGGCCCTGGATGTGAGCCATGGCAAAGCTGTGGGTCATGCGTGCGGTGTTCATGGTTTCGGCGCGGGCATTGGCCGGGAGGCGGCCCTTTTCATCAAGGTTACCGAAGCCTTCAGGCAGTCTGGAGGCTTTAGCGAACGCCAGCAGGCGCAAGCCTTCGGCGGCCAGCCATTGCTGATGCGCGGGGGCGTTCAGCCAGCTGCTGAAGACGGGTTGGAAGGTGTGCATGGGGTGCCTTTTTTGTTGTTATGACTGGGGGCAGTCTAAACAACGGGGGGTGGCGGGCTTGTAACGAAGGGGGCGGGTTATGTCACCACTTTGTGACATTTGATCTGGGTATGGGTTGGATCGACTGACGCCTTCGCGGGCAAGCCCGCTCCCACAGGGTTATGCACATAATTTGAGAATGCAGGTAATCCTGTGGGAGCGGGCTCGCCCGCGAAGAACGATTACGCGGTGTACCTACTCAACACTACGCGGCAACTGTAACGTCACCCGCAACCCACCTTCACGCAGGTTCTGCAGGCTGACTTCGCCGCCATGACTGTGGGCGATATTGCGCGCAATGCCCAACCCCAACCCATACCCCTGCTGCTGCCCTGCCAGCCGGAAGTGCGGTTCGAACACCTGCTCCAAACGCTGCTCCGGCACACCCGGGCCTTCATCATCGACATGCAGGATGAACGCGCTTTCATCGTCATCGATATGCAAGTGCGCGTTCTGCCCGTACTTCAAGGCATTGTCGATCAGGTTGCCAATGCACCGCTTCAGTGCCAGCGGCTTGCCAGGGTAGGCCGCCAGCGCCCGGCCCTGCTGGGTGACGCGACCGTTGCCGTTGGGCGCCAGGTACGGCTCCACCAGGCAATCGAGCACGTGATTGAGGTCCACCGCCTCGATGTTCTCGTGGATGTCGGTGTCTTTCACGCATTGCAGCGCACCTTTGACCAGCAATTCCAGCTCATCCAGATCGCGGCCGAACTTGGCTTGCAACTGTTCGTCCTCGAGCAATTCCACGCGCAGGCGCAACCGGGTAATCGGCGTGCGCAGGTCGTGGGAAATGGCACTGAACAACTGGCTGCGCTCGGTCAGGTAGCGGCTGATGCGTTCACGCATGGCGTTGAAAGCGCGGCCCACTTCGACCACTTCACTGCCACCGCCTTCAGCCACTGGCTCTACCTCGGCGCCCAGGGACATGTCTCGCGCGGCTCGCGCCAGGCGCTTGAGCGGCCGGCTTTGCCAGTGCACCAGCAAGCCGATGAACAACAGCAAAAAGCCACTGGTGAGCACGATGAACCACACTTGCTGCGCAGGCAGGCCCTGCTCTTCCAGGCTGGTGTAAGGCTCGGGCAGGAGCGAGGCGATGTACAACCATTCGCCGGGCGCCATCTGGATCTGCGTGACCAGCACCGGTGGATTCACCGGCTCCAGGGTCAGCGCGTAATGCGCCCAGGAGCGTGGCAACTCGTCGAGTTTCAGGCCGCCGTTGAAAATTCGCAGGTCCTCGGGGCTGACGAAGGTCACGGAGATGTCCGCGTCCTGTCCCAAGGACTGGCGCAACACTTCGTCCACCGCCTTGAGCACCGCCGCTTTACGCGGGGTGATCGGCAGCACTTCCATGCCCAGGGGTTTGTCGTTGAGCGTCACGACAAAACGGGTGCCGCCCATGCTGCGCAACTGGTCAAGGACCAGCGGCCTGAAGGCGACGGGCAGGGATCGAAAGTAACTGACGCTGGCGGTCATTGAGTGCGCGAGGCTGCGGGCACTGGTGACCAGGCCTTCGAGCTGGGTAGCACGCAGCTGCGACACCCAGATCACGCTCGACAACGCCTGCGCAAACAACACCGCCAACAGTGTCAGCAGCAACATCCGCCCCAGCAGCGAACGCGGCACCGGCACCCTGGCCGCCAGTTTGCGCAGGAACTCAGTGACCATTGCTGGCAACCACATTGGCTGCCAGCTGATAGCCGCTGCCGCGCACGGTGCGGATCAGCCGTGGCGGTTTTTCCGTGTCGCGCAGGCGTTGGCGCAGGCGGCTGACCGCCATGTCGACGATACGATCCAGGGGCATCAGGTCGCGGCCACGGGTGGCGTTGCCGATGGTGTCGCGGTCGAGGATTTCCTGGGGGTGATCGAGAAACAGTTTGAGCAAGGCGAAATCGGCGCCGGAGAGAATGACTTCCTCGCCGTCGGTGTGGAACAGCCGGTGGCTGACCATGTCCAGGCGCCAGTCATCGAAGGCCAGCACCTCACCGCCGGAGCGTTCCTGAGCAAATTGTGCGCGCCGCAGCAGCGCCTTGATCCGCGCCTGCAGTTCCCGGGGACTGAAGGGTTTGCCGAGGTAATCGTCGGCACCGAGCTCCAGGCCGATGACGCGGTCAGCTTCATCGGAGCTGGCGGTGAGCATGATGATGGGCACCTGGGCCTGCCGCGGATGCTGGCGAATCCAGCGGCACAGGCTGAAGCCGTCTTCATCGGGCAGCATCACGTCGAGGATCACCAGGTCGCTCGGCGCCTCGTTCATGGCCTGCCGGAAGCCGGCGCCGTCCGGTGTGGTACGCACCTGGAAACCCGCGCGGGTCAGGTAGGTATCCAGCAACTCGCGTATTTCCTGATCGTCATCGACCAACAAAATCGACTTGTTGACTGAGCTCACGGGGCGGCGTCCTTGTTGTTTGAGTTGGGCGGATTATGCCTGATGAACCTCAGAAATTTATTGCCTGTTCGGACCCCATCGCGGGCAAGCCCGCTCCCACAAGGTCATGCGCACATTTTCAGATGCAGGTAATCCTGTGGGAGCGTGGCTTGCCCGCGATGGAGGCAACGCGGTTTCAGGCCTGGTCCAGCGCCACACCCGCACCCATCAGCCCGGAATACGGCGCCGTCACCAGCCACACCGGGATGCCCTTGAAGTAATCGCTCATGCACCCCTTGTCGGCAAAACACCGGGCAAACCCGCTTTCAATGAAGAAATCGGCAAAGCGCGGAATCACCCCGCCGACGATGTACACGCCGCCCCGTGCGCCAGTGGTGAGCACGTTGTTGCCCGCCACACGGCCGAGCCAGCAGCAGAATTGCTCCAGCACTTCCAGCGCAATCGGGTCGCCGGCCAGGCCGGCGGCTGTGATCGACTCCGGGGTATCGAGCACCGCTTCGTGCCCGTCCACCGCACAAATTGCCCGGTACACCCGCGGCAAGCCACCGCCACTCAACGCCGTCTCGGCGCTGACATGCCCGATCTCATTAAAAATATGCTGCCACAGCTGGGTTTCCCGCAGGCTGCTCAGGGGCAGATCGACGTGACCGCCCTCCCCGGGCAAGGCGGCAAAACGCCCGGCGCCCAGGTCAAGCAAGGTGCCGACTCCCAGGCCGGTGCCCGGACCGATGACCACCGCCGGGCGCAACGGCTCCGGCGTGCCTGGGCACACCACACGAAACTCGTCCGACTGCAAACGGGTCATGCCCAGCGCCATGGCTGAGAAATCATTGACCAGCAGCAGCTCATCCACCTGCAGGATCTGGCAGAACGCCTTGCGACTGAGTCGCCAGTGATTGTTGGTGAACTTGAATTCGTCGCCGCTCACCGGGCCAGCCACCGACAGGCACACCGAGCCGATGGAGCCCGGCGCCAGGTCGAGCCCGCTCAGGTAGAGGGCAATGGCCTCCTCCGGACTGGCGTGATCGGCCGTCGCCAGCACCTGGATGGCTTCCAGTTGCTGGTCTTTCCACAACGCAAACCGTGCGTTGGTGCCACCGATGTCACCGACCAAAGCCAGTTTCAATTAAGCGTCTCCAGGGCAGAAGTGAAGGCGCTGGCGCCCTGCTCCGCCGAGCTGAAGGCCATGCGCATGAAACCAAACAGTTCGCGACCGCTGCCGATGTTATTGCCCAACAGGCCCTTGGCAGGTTCGCGCGCTGCAAATTCGTCGGCGTCCACCTTAAGCTCCAGGGTGCCTTTGACGCCATCGACGCGGATGATATCGCCCTCTTGCACCCGGGCCAAAGCGCCGCCGACATAAGCTTCAGGGCTGACGTGAATGGCCGCCGGGATTTTCCCCGAGGCGCCGGACATGCGCCCGTCGGTCACCAGCGCCACTTTGAAGCCACGGTCCTGCAACACGCCAAGGAACGGCGTCATCTTGTGCAGTTCCGGCATGCCGTTGGAACGCGGGCCCTGGAAGCGCATCACGGCAACGAAATCCTTCTCCAGCAGACCGGCCTTGAACGCATCGGCCAGGTCCTGCTGGTCCTGGAACACCATCGCTGGCGCCTCGACTATCTGGTTCTCCAACGCCACTGCCGAGACTTTCATCACGCCGCGCCCGAGGTTGCCTTCCATCACGCGCAGGCCGCCCTCGGGGGAAAACGCCCGGGCCACCGGACGCAGGATGCTCTCGTCGAGACTGTCGGTCGGGCCTTCGCGCCACACCAGCTCGCCGTTATCCAGGAAAGGCTCCAGGGTGTAGCGGCTCAGGCCATGACCCAGCACGGTGTTGACGTTTTCATGGAGCAACCCGGCCGCCAACAGTTCGCGGATCAGGAACGACATGCCGCCCGCCGCCTGGAAGTGGTTGATATCGGCTTTGCCGTTGGGGTACACGTGGCTCAGGGTTGGCACCACCTCGGAGAGGTCGGCCATGTCCTGCCAGGTCAGCTGGATACCGGCCGCCATCGCGATCGCTGGCATGTGCAGGGTGTGGTTGGTCGAGCCGCCGGTGGCATGCAGCGCCACGATCGAGTTGACCAGCGAACGCTCGTCGACGATTTCGCCGATGGGCATGAAGTCGCCATTCTGCTTGGTCAGGCGGGTCACCTGATGTGCCGCTTCGCGGGTCAAGGCTTCGCGCAACGGCGTATTCGGGTTGACGAAGGAAGCACCCGGCAAGTGCAGGCCCATCACTTCCATCAACAACTGGTTGGTGTTGGCGGTGCCGTAGAAGGTGCACGTACCCGGGCTGTGGTAGGACTTCATTTCCGATTCCAGCAGCTCTTCGCGGCTGGCCTTGCCTTCGGCATAGCGCTGGCGCACATCGGCTTTCTGCTTGTTGGAAATACCCGAGACCATCGGCCCGCCGGGGACAAAGATGGTCGGCAGATGACCGAAGCGCAGCGCCCCCATCATCAGGCCCGGCACGATCTTGTCGCAGATGCCCAGCATCAATGCGCCGTCGAACATGTTGTGGGACAGGGCCACGGCGGTCGATAGCGCGATCACTTCGCGGCTCGGCAGGCTCAGTTCCATGCCGGGCTCGCCCTGGGTCACGCCATCGCACATGGCCGGGGTGCCGCCGGCGAACTGGCCGACCGACCCGATCTCGCGCAGCGCCTTCTTGATCTGTTCAGGGAAGACTTCGTACGGCTGATGCGCCGAGAGCATGTCGTTATATGACGAAACAATTGCGATGTTGGCGGAGTTCATCATCCGCAGGCTGTGCTTGTCTTCAGTGCCGCAACCCGCCACGCCATGGGCGAAGTTGGCGCACTGCAGCTTGCCGCGCATCGGACCGTCGCTGGCAGCACCGCGAATGAGCGCAAGGTAAGCCTCGCGGGTTGCGCGGCTGCGGGCGATAAGCCGTTCGGTGACCTCAAGGACGCGGGGATGCATGTTTAGAACTCCAGGCTAACGGATGTGGCGACCTGATTGTCTATGCTGAACAAGCACCGCTGTGATTGG
Source organism: Pseudomonas sp. 65/3-MNA-CIBAN-0223 (assembly GCF_040310425.1). NCBI lineage: Bacteria > Pseudomonadati > Pseudomonadota > Gammaproteobacteria > Pseudomonadales > Pseudomonadaceae > Pseudomonas > Pseudomonas sp. 65/3-MNA-CIBAN-0223. The sequence continues at coordinate 123,102 of NZ_JBEOPV010000011.1, read as the reverse complement.
GATGACAGACGGTTTTCTTGATCGGTCGGACCAGTTGATTCAGGTCACTCGTTGTAGATTGAACAAAATATTGCCACTAAAAAGGCTTGTTTTCTATTTTTATGCGAATAATCTTGTAATTCCAACAACAAAACGACGGCGGCCCAGTTAAATGACTCTTCGAATTGCAATAAATGGTTTTGGCCGTATCGGCCGCAACGTCCTGCGCGCACTGTATACCCAAGGTTATCGCCAGGACCTGCAGATCGTTGCCATCAATGACCTGGGCGACAGTTCGATCAACGCTCATCTGCTCAAATACGACACCGTTCACGGCACGTTCGACGCCGATGTGCAGCACGATCAGGAAAGCCTGACCGTCAACGGCGACCGCATTGCCGTCAGCGCGATTCGCAATCCGGCAGAACTGCCTTGGGCTGCGGAAAAAATCGACGTGGTGTTCGAATGCACCGGGCTGTTCACCGACCGGGCCAAGGCCGCCGCGCATATTACTGCCGGTGCGCGCAAAGTCATCATCTCGGCCCCGGCCAAAGGCGCCGACGCCACCGTGGTGTATGGCGTCAACCACGACATTCTGCGCCAGTCGCACCAGATCATTTCCAACGCTTCGTGCACCACCAACTGCCTGGCCCCCGTTGCGCAAGTGCTGCACCGCGAGCTCGGTATCGAAAGTGGCCTGATGACCACCATTCACGCCTACACCAACGACCAGAACCTGACCGACGTCTACCACACCGACCCGTACCGCGCCCGCTCGGCGACCCAGAACATGATCCCGAGCAAAACCGGGGCGGCTGAAGCGGTCGGGCTGGTGTTGCCGGAACTGGCGGGCAAGCTGACGGGTATGGCGGTACGGGTGCCGGTGATCAATGTGTCGCTGGTCGACCTGACCGTGCAATTGAAACGCGAAGCCTCGGCTGATGAAGTGAACGCGCTGCTCAAGGAAGCCAGCCAGCATTCGAAGATCCTCGGCTATAACACCTTGCCGCTGGTCTCCAGTGACTTCAATCACAACCCGCTGTCGTCGATCTTTGACGCTAACCACACCAAATCCAGCGGCAAGCTGCTGAAGGTGCTGGCCTGGTACGACAACGAATGGGGCTTCTCCAACCGCATGCTGGATAACTGCCTGGCGCTGTGTAACGCCGAGTAAATCGGCCACTCACCACGAATTCCCGTAGGAGCTGCCGCAGGCTGCGATCTTTTGACAGCAAAATCAAAAGATCGCAGCCTGCGGCAGCTCCTACGCAGATTTTCACGATTAAGCGCTTGACCATGACAGTAGATGATAAGCATTATCATTCGCTCGAAATGGATCAGGTCCTCCCGTGAGTCAATCGCGCTTCAATCATGTCTTCATCGCCCAGCGGATTTCCCTGCTGCGCACGCTGGAGCGGATGGTCAACAATCACAGCACCGCCGAAGACCTCCTGCAGGAAACCTACCTGCGAGTGACGCGTGCGCTCAGTGAACGGGCCATCGATCACCTTGAACCCTTTGTGTTCCAGACTGCCCGCAACCTCGCGCTTGACCACCTGCGCGCGCGGCGCGTCCAGTCGCGCACCCTGGTCGATGACGTGCCACCGGAGGTGGTCGAAAGTGTCGCCGCGCCGGTCAGCAGCGCCGAGGATGCCGCCCATGCCGAACAATTGCTGGAGCGCCTGAACGTGAGTCTCAATCAACTCAGCTCGCGCCAACAGCAGATCTTCATCCTCAGTCGCCTGCACGGCCACAGTTACCTGGAAATTGCCGAGCAACTGGACGTCTCGATGAGCACCGTGCAAAAGGAACTGAAGCTGATCATGGCGATCTGCATCGGGGTCGCTGAACGCCTGAACGGCGACTGAATTCGCGAGGCTTTGCTACCCTTGCGTCTTTTCACGCTCCACTAAAAAAACAGCAGTGCACAGACACTGCCGAGGAAAACCCGTGACGCACACCCGCCGCTCGCCTCCGCCCTCCCCGGCGCAGGACCGCGCCAACGCGATGGACCAGGCCCTGGACTGGCTCATCGTGCTGGGCAGTCCGAGCGAGGACCAGTCTCAGGCATTTCAGGCCTGGCTCGCCGCCGACCCGTTGAATGCCCAGGCGTTTGCCGAGGCGCAGGCGATATGGGATGGCCCGCAAGTGATGCTGAGCGCGCAGACACTGGCGGCCCGGCCGCCAAAGGTAACGGTGCTGTCGCGCCTGCGTCCGCACTGGAAACCCCTGGCAACCGCCGCCGTGCTGATCCTCGGCCTGTTCAGCTTCAGCAATCTGCCCATACGCCTGCAGGCCGATCACCTGACCGTCGTCGGGGAACGCCAGCGCCTGCAACTGGAGGACGGTTCAAAAGTCCTGCTCAATACCAACTCGGCGTTTTCCAGCACCATCAATGATCGGCAGCGCATTGCCCGCCTGTATCAGGGTGAAGCGTTTTTTGAAGTGGCGGCCAATCGTGGCCAGGCGCTGGAAATCGATGCCGGCCCGGTGAAGGCCAGCGTGCGCGATACCGCCTTTGCCGTGCGTTATCTGGACGGCGTGGCGCAGGTTCAGGTGCAGCGCGGGGATGTCGACCTGCGCGCCACGCGCGACGATGCAAGGGTGCGCCTGTCGGCCGGGGAAAGTATTCGCATCGGCCCCAACGGTTTTGACCGCCCGGCCAAACTCGACGCCGCCACCGAACTGGCATGGGTCCAGGGCCGCCTGGTGTTCGAGAATTGCCCGATGAGCCAGGTGCTGGCGGAACTGCGTCGCTATTACCCTGGCTGGATCATCAACAACAACGAGCAATTGGCGGACATCAACGTGACCGGCAATTATCGCCTCGACCAGCCGCTGGACGTGGTGCGCTCGCTGGCCCACATCACCTCGGCGCAACTCAGGGAATTCCCGGCGCTGGTGATTTTGAACTAAATGAGAATTATTTTTACTCGATAGCTGAAGCTCGTTCGTCTCGTTATAGCCAATGCAATTGATTCGCATCCACAAATGCCAATCAGCACCTATAAAGATTCGTGCGACACGGAGCGCTATCGATGTCCTCTCGCCTTACCCGCCAGTCCTCTACCCCTTCGCGCGTGCTGTCGCTGCTGACCGCCGCCATTCTGATGGCCGGCAGCGCGCCATTGCTGGCCGCCACCGCAGACGGCCAACAGACCCGCAACATCGGTGACTACGCATTCGCCATTCCCCAGCAATCCCTGGTGTCGGCGCTGAATGCGTTTACCGCTGTGACGGGCTGGCAGGTCGGGTTTTCCGCCGAGCTGGCGCAGGGGGTGCCCTCGCCCGGCGTGCGCGGCTCCCTGCGGCCGGAAACCGCCCTCGATCGCCTGTTGGTGGGGACCAACCTGAGCTATCGCAAACTGGGCAACAACAACATCGTCCTGGCGTTGCGCAACAACACCGGCGCGCTGAACCTGCAGCAGGTGACCATCAGCGCGACCCGCCAGGAACAGGACGTGAGCAGCGTACCGAGCACGGTCACGGTGCACACCCGTGAAGAACTCGACCGCAACAACATCAACTCCATCAAGGACCTGGTGCGCTACGAGCCAGGCGTATCCGTAGGTGGCACAGGACAGCGCTCCGGCATCACCGGCTACAACATCCGCGGCATCGATGGCGACCGGGTGCTGACCCAGGTCGACGGTGTACAAGTGCCCGACGGTTTCTTTAACGGCCCCTACGCCCAGACCAATCGCAACTACGTCGACCCGGAAATCGTCAAGCGCGTGGAGATCCTCCGCGGCCCGGCCTCGGTGCTGTATGGCAGCAACGCCATCGGCGGCGCAGTCAGCTACTACACCCTCGACCCGGACGACATCATCAAACCCGGCCAGGATGTCGGCGCTCGCCTGAAGACCGGCTACAGCTCGGCCGACGAGAGCTGGCTGACCTCCGGCACCGTCGCCGGGCGCGCTGGCGACTTTGATGGCTTGCTGCACCTGAGCCAGCGCAACGGGCATGAAACCGAGTCCTATGGCGAGACCGGCGGCACCGGGCTCAATCGCACCGGAGCCAACCCAGAAGACGTGCGTACTACCAACATCCTCGCCAAGCTGGGCTGGGACTATGCCGAGGACGGGCGATTCGGCCTGACTTACGAGCACTATAAGGACGACCGTGACACCAACCAGCTGAGTGCGGTGGGCGGACCGTTCAACGCCGGGCGCGGTTTTGGCTTTTATAAAGCGCGCAGTGGCAACGAAACCATTACTCGCGAGCGCTTTGGCCTTGAGCACCGCTTCGGCCTCGACAGCGCGCTGGCGGACAACATCAAGTGGACCCTGAACTACCAGATCGCCAAGACCGATCAGAGCACCCAGGAAATCTACGCGCCGTCGCGCACCGTGCTGCGTAATCGCAACACCACCTACAAGGATCGCCAGTGGGTGTTCGATGCCCAGGCCGACAAGGCGTTTGCCGTCGCCGCAACCGATCACCTCGTCACCTACGGCACCACCCTCAAGCAGGACAAGGTCACCGGCCTGCGCACCGGTGACGGCACCTGTCTGAGCGTGGCCGGCGCCTGCCGGGTGATCGGAGCGCCGAGCGCCGCCGACACCCTGACCCCGGCCAGCGATTTCCCGGACCCGACCATCAACACCTACAGCCTGTTTGCCCAGGATCAGATCAGCTGGAACAACTGGACCTTCGTACCCGGCATGCGCTACGACTACACCCAGCTCAAGCCGCAGCTGACCGAGCGATTCCTGGCCACCGCCGACCAGAGCGGCAATGGCCAGGTGAATGACAGCACCAAGACCTGGCATCGCCTGTCGCCGAAGTTTGGCACCACTTACCAGTTCAACGAACACTACACCTGGTACGGCCAGTACGCCGAAGGCTTCCGCACACCGAGTGCCAAGGCCCTGTACGGCCGCTTCGAAAATACCTCCGGCGGTTATCAGGTCGCGCCCAACCCCAACCTCGAACCGGAAAAGAGCAAGAGCTACGAAACCGGCCTGCGTGGCCAGTTTGAAGCCGGCAACTTCGACGTCGCGGTGTTCCATAACAAGTACCGCGACTTCATCAACGAGAACGCCATTACCCCGGGTTACGACGAACTCACCTTCCAGAGCAACAACATCAAGCATGCCACCATCAAGGGAGTGGAACTCAAGGGTCGCCTGAACCTGGACACATTCGGCGCGCCCGATGGCCTCTACACCCAGGGTTCGTTGTCTTACCTGTACGGTCGCAACGATGACAGCGGCGAACCGCTGAACAGCATCAACCCGCTGACCGGCGTATTCGGCCTCGGTTATGACCAGGACAAATACGGCGCACTGCTCAGCTGGACCCTGGTCAAACGCAAGGACCGGGTCGACAGCACCAACTTCAATACGCCTGATGGCACCAGCACCCAGTTCAAGACCCCGGGTTATGGCGTGCTCGACCTCGCCGGTTTCTACAAGGTGACCGACGATGTGACCGTCAACGCCGGCCTGTACAACCTGACCAACAAGAAGTACTGGCAGTGGGATGACGTGCGCGGCTACGACAGCGTGGGCGAAGCCTCCGTGACCCAGCCTGCCAACCTCGACCGCCTGACCCAGCCGGGGCGCAACTTCTCGGTCAATCTGGTGTGGGATATCTGATCCTGCGTGCCTCATTGCGCGGCGGCCTCTCCCCCCCCCCGCGCAACGAGGTTTTTTTACTGTCCGGTGCCTGTTCGTTCGTCTCGTTACCAAGCACCATTTTCTCTCAAGGATTTGTCATGACCACCCAGGACACTGCTCAACGCCCCGCTCTGCGTTCACAACGCTTGAACCAGATCACCCACGAACCACACACCAAACTCGATGCACTGGTCAAAGCCCACGCGCCTTTCGAAACCCAGGCCAACTTCGCCCGCTTCGTCGTCGCGCAGTACCTGTTCCAGTCGGAACTGGTGGCGCTGTACAACGACGTCGAACTGACCGCCATCGTCCCCGACCTGCCGGCGCGCTGCCGGGCGGAAGCGGCCAGGGCTGACCTGGCAGACCTCGACACCGAGGTACCGGCACCCGTGGCAGGCGCGGTGAACGCTCCAACCCAGGCCGAGGCCCTGGGCTGGCTGTTTGTGTCCGAAGGCTCGAAGCTGGGCGCGGCATTCCTGATCAAGCGCGCGGTGGGCCTGGGGCTGAGCGAGACTTTTGGCGCGCGCCACCTCGCTGAACCCGTCGGTGGTCGTGCGGAGGGCTGGAAGCGCTTCGTGAAGACCCTGGATGGACTGCAGTTGAGTGCACAGCAAGAAGCTGAACTGGATAAAGGTGCGATCGATGCCTTTAATCGCTTCACCGTGCTGCTGGAACAGGCCTATACCCCTGAATTTGCCTGACAGGTTAGAGCTGGCTTGCTGGTCTGTGGGAGCAAGGCTTGCCCGCGATTGAGGCGCCGCGATTGACAGGTTGGACCGCGGCATCGCTAACGCGGGCAAGCCTTGCTCCCACAGGACCGCGCCCCGGCTCCTCCCAAAAGGACCGCACCCTGGCTCCTCCGATCAAGCCCCACATGCGTTACCTTGAGCCCATGCCCTCATCTTCCAGACTCATACGTTTTCTTTTCGGCCTGCTGGCCTACGTCAGCCTGGGCATAGGCCTGGTCGCTATTGTGGTGCCTGGCCTGCCAACCACCGAGTTCATCCTGCTCGCCGCCTGGGCCGCTACCCGCAGCTCCCCACGCCTTAGCGCCTGGCTGGAGAACCACCGCCTGTTCGGCCCGATGCTCCACAACTGGCGCAACGGCAAGATCATCACCCGTCGCGCCAAAGTCAGCGCCACGGCCAGCATGTTGCTGTGCGCCGGGCTGATGCTGGTGATGCTCGATCATGGCTGGCCGATCTACCTGGCCATCGCCGGGATGAGCCTGGGCAACCTGTGGATCTGGTCGAGGCCCGAGTCCCTGGCGCACTCTTCCTGAAAGACCGAGTCGTGCCCATCGCCAGCCGGCTGGCTCCCACAGGTATTTGCCACAGTGACCCGGTTCAATGTGGGAGCGAGCTTCCCGACACCCAATGAACCCTCGCAAACGCTTGCGCTGACCGTTCATCGGCTTTTACTCATGCAAACCTTCCCGACGCCGATGCCTCTCCCATGGCGCTGAATGGACTTGGCGAACCGGGTCGGTCTCGACCCACAGCCAACACCTCATCCATTCGCGAGTTCGCCTTATGTTCGACTCTCTCTCCATCCGCCTGAAAATCGTGCTGCTGTCCGGCCTTTGCCTGCTGGGCGTGCTTGCCCTGATCGTGGGCATGAATATCTACCAGACCAACCAGAACGACGAACTGGTCAGCGCCTCCAGCAGCAAAATGCTCACCGACAGCGTGCAGAATCTGCTGCAAGCCAAAGCAGCAGAGCAAGCCGTGCGGGTGCAGAAGACCTTCGGCGAGAGCCTGACGGTGGTCACGGCTTTGGCGGATCAGATCCAGGACCTGCGCAGCATGGCGGCCAAGCGGTCGCTGGAAGCGGGGACTGTGCGTGAGGAATTGAACCAGAGCCTGCGAACCGCCTTCGAGCGCAACAGCAAAGTGCTGGGGATCTGGCTGGCATTCGAACCCAACGGCCTGGACGGCAAGGACAGCGAATTCGCCAACGACGCGGCGCGCCAGTCCAACGAGGCCGGGCGATTTGCCAGTTACTGGAGCCGTGCCGGTGGTGCCGGGGTCAACACGATCATGGTCGAAGACGACATGACCAAGACCACCCTCAACATCAACGGCACGCCCTATAACAGCTGGTACACCTGCCCTCGCGACAGCAAGCGCACCTGCCTGCTGGACCCGTATGCCGATACCGTCAACGGCAAGGAAATGCTGATGACCACCATTTCCGTGCCGCTGCTGGTGGATGGCAAAACCATCGGCGTGGTCGGTGTGGATATCGCCCTCGATGCCCTGCAAGCGGCCGCTGTCGAATCCCAGCGTGACCTGTTCAACAGCGCCGGGCACATGCTGATCGTCTCCGGCAGTGGCGTGCTCGCAGGTTACAGCGTTGACGCCAGCAAGGTCGGCAAAAGCATCGCCGACACCTTGGGCAGCGATGGCAAGGAAGTGCTGCAGCTGCTCAGCGCTGGCACGCCGAAAATCCTCGAGCAGGGCGAGCTGATTCGCGCCGTGTATCCGGTCAGCCCGATTACTGATTCCAAGGCCTGGGGCGTGGTGATCGACCTGCCGAAAAACGTCTTGCTGGCCGATTCGGTGAAGCTGCAAGCGGTACTCGATGAGGCCCAGCAAAGCGGCACCATCAAAGCCGTGCTGGTGGCGGTGGCGGCTGGCCTGGTCGGCCTGTTGCTGATGTGGCTCACCGCCTCGGGCGTGACCCGGCCGATCAACAGCGTTGCCCAGATGCTCAAGGCGATTGCCAGCGGCGACGGCGACCTCACCCAGCGTCTGCAGTACAGCAAGAAAGACGAGCTGGGCGAATTGGTCAGCTGGTTCAACCGCTTCCTCGACAAGCTGCAGCCGACCATCGCGCAGATCAAACAGAGCATTACCGATGCGCGCGGCACGGCCGACCAGTCCTCGGAAATTGCCCGCCAGACCAGCGAAGGCATGCAGGTGCAGTTCCGCGAGATCGATCAGGTTGCCACTGCGTCCAATGAAATGAGCGCCACCGCCCATGACGTCGCCAACAGTGCCTCCAATGCGGCCAACGCCGCCAAAGGCGCCGACCAATCGGCCCGCGATGGCATGCAGATCATTGAGCGCAGCACCCGCGACATCAATCAACTGGCCGATGAAGTCAGCAAGGCGGTCACCGAAGTCGAAGCGTTGGCGGTCAACAGCGAGCAGATCGGTTCAGTGCTGGAAGTGATCCGCAGCATCGCCGAACAAACCAACCTGCTGGCCCTCAACGCCGCCATCGAAGCCGCACGCGCCGGCGAGAGTGGCCGTGGTTTTGCGGTGGTGGCGGATGAAGTGCGCAACCTGGCCAAACGTACCCAGGACTCGGTGGAAGAAATTCGCAGCGTGATCGAACGTATTCAGACAGGCACCCGCGGCGTGGTTGCCACCATGCACTCGAGCCAGACCCAGGCCCACAGCAACGCTGGCCAGATCCAGCAAGCGGTCCAGGCCTTGAGCAAGATCAGCGATGCGGTCACCGTGATCAGCGACATGAACCTGCAAATCGCCAGCGCCGCCGAGCAGCAAAGCGCCGTGGCCGAAGAGGTCAACCGCAACGTCTCGGCCATCCGCACCGTCACCGAGACCCTGACCGGGCAAGCGACCGAATCGGCACAGATCAGCAGCCACCTCAATTCGCTGACGACCCATCAGATGAAGCTGATGGATCAGTTCCGCGTCTGACAGGCCCCTGTGGGCGTGAGCCTGGAAATACTCGAACGAGGTCGCTTTACTGGAAATATCGCGCTGTTCGGTCCACTCTCGGACAGCGAAACGATTATCCAGGGCCCTGCCTGCGCTCCCGTCTGCGCGGCGACACCTGGCATTACCAACTGATACGGAGAGATGCCAATGGCTACGTTCGAGCCCGGTCACCTGCATATCGAGCGCACGGCGCTGAACAAGGATGACTACAGCTACGCGCTGAGCATCGACTATGAAGTGACCCAGGACCCCAAGGAAGGCGAAGGCATGCTGTTCAAGATGCATGGCTCGGTGCAGGGCAAGGAACTGCAGGAGGAGTTTTTCCTGCCCAAGGACCAGGCATTCGATTTCGCCCGCCATGCCACTCGCCTGGCGCAGAAGCATGGCCTGCCCAAGGACGCCGGCATCGGCACGGTGCACAAGGCGTACGACCTGATGTTTGAAGACGTCCGGGCACAGCTCGACGTCAAATCCGGCGACCCGGTCAAACCCGAACACCTCGAGTAACCGGCACAGCCCTGTAGGTGTAAAGCTGTAAGGGAGTCCTGCGGGAGCAAGCTTTGCTCCCACGGACCATGGCACACCAGGCAACCTTTGCTTCTGAAGGGCCGCGATATCAGTCCAGGATTTCACCTGCAGCCCTGCCCAAGGCATACTTGCCACCCTCCGCACGCCAGAACCCCATCGCCCCATGCGCATTCACGTCAGCTTCATCGACCGAGTCGGCATCACCCAGGAAGTTCTGGCGTTGCTCGGTGGGCGCAATCTCAACCTGGATGCGGTGGAAATGGTGCCGCCCAACGTCTACATCGACGCTCCGACCTTGAGCCCGGAAGTACTCGAAGAGCTGCGCGATGCGCTGTTCAGCGTGCGCGGCGTGCAGGCCGTGACGGTGGTGGACATCCTGCCTGGCCAGCGCCGGCACCTGCAGCTCGATGCCTTGCTGGCAGCCATGACCGACCCGGTGCTGGCGCTCGACAGTGCGGGCAATGTATTGCTGGCCAACCCGGCACTGATTGCCCTGTATGGTCGCGAACCGGCCGGGGAAAGCGTGGCGGAGCTGTTTGCCGACCCGGCGCTGCTCGACGCGTTGCTGGAGCACGGCTTTCGCCTGCCGCTGCGCGAGATCACCGTCAACGGCCAGACCCTGCTGCTCGACGCCACGCCCATTACCGACGCCGGTGCGTTGCTGACCCTGTATCAACCCAACCGCATCGGCGAGCGCCTGTCAGCGCTGCACCATGACCATGCCGAAGGCTTTGATGCGCTACTTGGCGAATCTCCCGCCATCCGCACCCTCAAGGCCCGTGCCCAGCGCGTGGCGGCCCTGGATGCGCCCCTGCTGATCCAGGGCGAAACGGGCACCGGCAAGGAACTGGTAGCGCGCGCCTGCCACGCCATCAGCGCCCGGTACAGCTCACCTTTCCTGGCGCTGAACTGCGCGGCATTGCCGGAGAACCTCGCCGAAAGCGAACTGTTCGGCTACGCCCCCGGGGCATTCACCGGAGCGCAACGAGGCGGTAAACCGGGACTGATGGAACTGGCCAACCAGGGTACGGTGTTTCTCGACGAGATCGGCGAGATGTCTCCCTACCTGCAGGCGAAACTGTTGCGCTTTTTGAATGACGGCAGCTTTCGGCGAGTCGGTGGTGACCGCGAAGTGAAGGTCAACGTGCGAATCCTCAGCGCAACCCACCGCGACCTGGAAAAAATGGTCAGCGAAGGCTCGTTCCGCGAAGACCTCTTCTACCGCCTGAATGTCCTGAATGTCGAAGTCCCGCCGCTGCGTGAGCGGGGCCAGGACATCCTCCTGCTGGCCCGTTACTTCATGCAGCAGGCCTGTGCACAGATCCAGCGCCCGGTGTGTCGCCTGGCGCCCGGGACTTATCCGGCGCTGCTGGGCAACCGCTGGCCAGGCAACGTACGGCAGTTGCAGAACGTGATTTTCCGCGCCGCTGCCATTTGCGAAAGCAGCCTGGTGGACATCGGCGACCTCGACATCGCCGGCACCTCGGTGGCGCGCCAGAGCGACACCGAAGTCGACAGCCTGGAGCAGGCCATGGACGAGTTCGAGAAAACCCTGCTGGAAAAACTCTACGTCAGTTACCCCTCGACCCGGCAGCTCGCCAGCCGCCTGCAGACCTCCCACACGGCGATCGCGCATCGGCTGCGCAAGTACGGCATTCCCACCAGGCAGTAGCGGTCACAGAATGCTCACGCCTGGCCGCATCCCGTAGGAGCTGCCGAAGGCTGCGATCTCTTGACGTTGATACTGTGTTGCCTGCGACAAGATCGCAGCCTCGGCCGCTCCTGCGGGACGAATTCCAATCGGAAGGCTTCTAACCTGCTTGGAAACGACCTCCAGCCGTACTGAAAGCGCTACAGCGGAACGATATCGCTACACCCCTCCCCAGCGACCAGTGTGCAAGGCTTTGATCCAGATAGGCTTTTTTCCACGCCCCAAGCTGTAGCGATTTCGCTACACAAAAATCATTCCCCTCTGTCCTAAAATCACACAACTCATTGTTTTATATGGCTTTTAAAACATTGGCCGCGATTTTGCTTATTACCCCTGCATAAATCAGGGCTAACGCCCCAAGCATTCAATCGCGTCCACCAGACGAGTCTGGCCCCCTTAGGAGTTTCCATGAGCGAGTTGCGTTTTACTGAAGATCACGAATGGCTGCGCACCGAAGCTGACGGTAGCGTCACAGTCGGCATCACCGCCTTCGCGCAGAACGCCCTGGGCGACGTGGTTTTCGTACAACTGCCAGAGCTGCAGTCCTACGAAAAGGGCGCGGAAGCGGCCACCGTGGAGTCGGTAAAAGCGGCCAGCGGCGTGTACATGCCCCTGGACGGTGAAGTGCTGCAAGTCAACCCGGCGCTCGACAGCAGCCCGGAACTGGTCAACGAAGATCCAATGGGTGACGGCTGGTTCTTCCGCTTTCAGCCAACCGACGCCTCTGCCGTCGCCAAACTGCTGGATCAGGACGCTTACGACCGTCTGATCAAAGCCAACGCCGAAGCCTGAGGAGCGCCGACATGACTCAAGTAAACCCTGCCGTTGTAACCACAAGCACCGCCAACGAATTCATCGCGCGCCACATCGGCCCGCGCGCCGGCGATGAGCAAGCCATGCTCAATAGCCTCGGTTTCGACTCCCTGGAAGCCTTGAGCGCCAGCGTGATCCCGGAAAGCATCAAGGGCACCAGCGTGCTCGGCATGGACGACGGCCTGAGTGAAGCCGACGCCCTGGCCATGATCAAAAGCATCGCCGGCAAGAACCAGCTGTTCAAGACCTTCATCGGCCAGGGCTACTACGGCACCCACACGCCGTCGCCTATCCTGCGCAACCTGCTGGAAAACCCGGCCTGGTACACCGCCTACACCCCGTATCAGCCAGAGATCTCCCAGGGTCGCCTCGAAGCATTGCTCAACTTCCAGACGCTGATCAGCGACCTGACCGGCCTGCCGATCGCCAACGCTTCGCTGCTCGATGAAGCCACCGCTGCAGCCGAAGCCATGACTTTCTGCAAGCGCCTGAGCAAGAACAAAGGCAGCCACGCGTTCTTTGCATCGGTTCACTGCCACCCGCAGACCCTCGACGTGCTGCGCACCCGTGCCGAGCCTCTGGGCATCGACGTGGTCGTCGGCGACGAGCTTGAGCTGACTGACGTGACGCCGTTCTTCGGCGCACTGCTGCAGTACCCGGCAAGCAACGGTGATGTCTTTGACTACCGCGCGCTGACCGAACGCTTCCATGCCGCCAACGCTCTGGTGGCGGTTGCCGCTGACCTGCTGGCCCTGACGGTGCTGACCCCGCCAGGCGAATTCGGCGCCGACGTGGCCATCGGCAGCGCACAGCGTTTCGGCGTGCCGCTGGGCTTCGGTGGCCCGCACGCAGCGTACTTCTCTACCAAAGATGCATTCAAGCGTGACATGCCGGGCCGCCTGGTGGGCGTTTCCGTCGACCGTTTCGGCAAGCCGGCCCTGCGCCTGGCGATGCAGACTCGCGAGCAACACATCCGCCGCGAGAAGGCCACCTCGAACATCTGCACCGCGCAGGTTCTGTTGGCCAACATTGCCAGCATGTACGCCGTGTATCACGGTCCAAAAGGCCTGACGCAGATCGCCAAGCGCATTCATCACCTGACGGCGATCCTCGCCAAAGGCTTGAGCGCACTGGGGCTGAACGTCGAGCAAGAAAACTTCTTCGACACCCTGACCCTCAACACTGGCGCCCACACCGCCAAGCTGCACGACCAGGCGCATGCGCAGCAGATCAACCTGCGCGTCGTCGATGGCGGACGTCTGGGCCTGTCCCTTGACGAAACCACGTCGCAAGCTGATGTCGAAACACTGTGGGCCCTGTTCGCCGACGGCCAGGCGCTGCCGGACTTCGCCGCCCTCGCTGCTGCGGTGGTCAGCACCATCCCGGCTGCGCTGGTTCGTCAAACGCCGATCCTCAGCCACCCGGTATTCAACCGTTATCACTCGGAAACCGAGCTGATGCGCTACCTGCGCAAGCTCGCCGACAAGGACCTGGCCCTGGATCGCACCATGATCCCGCTGGGTTCGTGCACCATGAAACTCAACGCTGCCAGCGAAATGATCCCGGTGACCTGGGCTGAATTTGGCGCCCTGCACCCGTTCGCCCCGGCCGAGCAAAGTGCCGGCTACCAGCAACTGACCGACGAACTTGAAGCGATGCTCTGCGCCGCGACCGGCTACGACTCCATCTCCTTGCAGCCGAACGCCGGTTCGCAAGGTGAATATGCCGGGCTGCTGGCTATTCGCGCTTACCACCAGAGCCGTGGCGAAGACCGTCGCGACATCTGCCTGATCCCGTCGTCTGCCCACGGCACCAACCCGGCGACGGCCAACATGGCCGGCATGCGCGTGGTCGTGACCGCCTGCGATGCCCGCGGCAACGTCGACATCGAAGACCTGCGCGCCAAGGCCATCGAGCATCGCGAACACCTTGCGGCGCTGATGATCACCTACCCGTCGACCCACGGCGTTTTCGAAGAAGGCATCCGCGAAATCTGCGGGATCATTCATGACAACGGCGGCCAGGTGTACATCGACGGCGCCAACATGAACGCAATGGTCGGCCTCTGCGCACCGGGCAAGTTCGGCGGCGACGTCTCGCACCTGAACCTGCACAAGACGTTCTGCATCCCTCACGGTGGTGGCGGCCCGGGCGTTGGCCCGATCGGCGTCAAATCGCACCTGACTCCGTTCCTGCCGGGTCACGGCACCATGGAGCGTAAAGAAGGCGCGGTCTGCGCAGCACCGTTCGGCAGCGCGAGCATTTTGCCGATCACCTGGATGTACATTCGGATGATGGGCGGCGCGGGCCTCAAGCGTGCTTCGCAGCTGGCGATCCTGAACGCGAACTACATTTCCCGTCGCCTCGAAGAGCACTATCCAGTGCTCTACACCGGCAGCAATGGCCTGGTAGCCCACGAGTGCATCCTGGACCTGCGTCCACTCAAAGACAGCAGCGGCATCAGCGTCGATGACGTGGCCAAGCGCCTGATCGATTTCGGTTTCCACGCACCGACCATGTCGTTCCCGGTCGCTGGCACCCTGATGATCGAGCCGACCGAAAGCGAATCCAGGGAAGAACTGGACCGCTTCTGCGACGCCATGATCCGCATCCGCGAAGAAATCCGCGCAGTGGAAAACGGCACGCTGGACAAGGACGACAACCCGCTGAAGAACGCTCCGCACACTGCGGCGGAACTGGTCGGCGAGTGGACTCACCCGTACAGCCGTGAGCAGGCGGTCTACCCTGTAGCATCGCTGATCGAAGGCAAGTACTGGCCACCGGTCGGTCGCGTCGACAACGTGTTCGGTGATCGCAACCTGGTGTGCGCCTGCCCGTCGATCGAAAGCTACGCTTAAACCAATGAGGGGCGGGTGCGCCTGCCCCTCTTTCTCAAGAACACCACAAAACCTGTGGGAGCTGGCTTGCCTGCGATGGCGGCCTGTCAAGCAGCGTCGATGGCGCCTGAACCAACGCCATCGCAGGCAAGCCAGCTCCCACAGGACCGTGTCCAGTTAAAAATTCCGCCAATTCCCATAACAAGAAACCGGAGAACAACCATGGCTTTAAGCGTGTTCGACCTGTTCAAGATTGGCATCGGCCCCTCCAGTTCCCACACCGTCGGCCCAATGCGCGCTGCCGCGCGTTTCGCCGAAGGCTTGCGCCGTGAAGGGCTGCTGGCTGCAACCGCCTGCGTCAAGGTCGAGCTCTACGGCTCACTCGGCGCCACCGGCAAAGGCCACGGCAGCGACAAGGCCGTGTTGCTCGGGCTGGAAGGCGAACACCCGGACACCGTGAACACCGAAACCGTCGCTGCTCGCCTGCAAGAGATTCGCGGCAACGGTCGCTTGAACCTGCTGGGTGAGCACAGCATCGCGTTCAACGAGAAAGAACACCTGGCGATGATTCGCAAACCGCTGCCTTATCACCCCAACGGCATGATTTTTCGTGCGTTCGATGCTGCCGGTTTGCAAACCCGCAGCCGCGAGTACTACTCGGTAGGCGGCGGGTTTGTGGTCGATGAGGATGCAGCCGGTGCCGACCGCATTGTCGAAGATGCCACCAAGCTGACGTTCCCGTTCAAGAGCGCCAAGGACCTGCTGGGGCATTGCGCGACCTACGGCCTGTCGATCAGCCAGGTAATGCTCACCAATGAAAGTGCCTGGCGACCTGAAGCCGAAACCCGCGCCGGCCTGCTGAATATCTGGCAAGTGATGCAGGATTGCGTGGCCGCCGGTTGTCACAACGAAGGCATCCTGCCCGGTGGTTTGAAGGTCAAGCGTCGCGCTGCGGCGCTGCATCGGCAATTGTGCAAGAACCCCGAATCGTCCTTGCGCGATCCGCTCTCGGTACTGGACTGGGTCAATCTGTACGCCCTGGCGGTCAACGAAGAAAACGCCAACGGCGGACGAGTCGTGACGGCGCCCACCAACGGCGCGGCGGGTATTATCCCGGCGGTGCTGCATTACTACGTGCGCTTCATTCCCGGCGCGAACGATGACGGCGTGGTGCGCTTCCTGCTCACCGCAGCGGCCATTGGCATTCTGTACAAGGAAAACGCCTCGATCTCCGGTGCCGAAGTCGGCTGCCAGGGCGAAGTAGGAGTGGCCTGTTCCATGGCGGCGGGTGCCTTGTGCGAAGTCCTCGGCGGCAGCGTGCAGCAAGTGGAAAACGCCGCGGAAATCGGCATGGAACACAACCTCGGCCTGACCTGCGACCCCATTGGCGGCCTGGTGCAAGTGCCTTGCATCGAGCGCAATGCGATGGGCTCGGTCAAGGCCATCAATGCGGTCCGCATGGCCCTGCGCGGTGACGGGCAGCACTTCGTCTCCCTCGACAAAGTCATCCGCACCATGCGCCAGACCGGCGCCGACATGAAAAGCAAATACAAGGAGACCGCCCGCGGCGGTCTGGCGGTCAACATTATCGAATGCTGATGCGCGCGCATTGGCCTCTGCACATTTTTTCAGGAGCACAACATGTCCACCGAACAATTGCTGACTACCCCGCTGCACGCCCTGCACATCGAACTCGGCGCGCGCATGGTGCCGTTCGCCGGCTACGACATGCCGGTGCAATACCCGCTGGGCGTGATGAAAGAACACCAGCACACCCGCGACCAGGCCGGGTTGTTCGATGTCTCGCACATGGGCCAGATTCGCCTGACCGGCGCCAAGGCTGCCGAGGCCCTGGAAACCCTGGTACCGGTAGACATCATCGACTTGCCGGTGGGCATGCAGCGCTACGCGATGTTCACCAACGAGGCCGGTGGCATTCTCGACGACCTGATGGTCGCCAACCTGGGCAACGACGAACTGTTCCTGGTGGTCAACGCCGCCTGCAAGGACCAGGACCTGGCGCACCTGCGCAAGCACATCGGCGAGCAGTGCACCATCGAGCCGCTGTTCGAAGAGCGTGCGCTGCTGGCCTTGCAAGGCCCGGCCGCCGTGACCGTGCTCGCGCGCCTGGCGCCTGAAGTGGCGAAGATGACCTTCATGCAGTTCACGCGCGTCCAGCTGCTGGGCGTGGAATGTTTCGTCAGCCGCTCGGGCTACACCGGCGAAGACGGTTTCGAAATCTCCGTGCCGGCCGCGAATGCCGAAGCCTTGGCCCGCGCCCTGTTGGCCGAGCCGGAAGTGGCCGCGATCGGTCTGGGCGCTCGCGACTCCCTGCGCCTGGAAGCCGGCCTGTGCCTCTATGGCCACGACATGAACACCGAGACCACCCCAATCGAGGCGAGCCTGCTGTGGGCCATCTCCAAGCCGCGTCGTGCCGATGGCGCACGGGCCGGCGGTTTCCCGGGCGCCGAAAACATCTTCGCGCAACAACAGGGCGGCGTCAGCCGCAAACGCGTAGGCCTGCTGCCGCAAGAGCGCACGCCGGTGCGCGAAGGCGCGGAAATCGTCAACGAAGCGGGCGAGATCATCGGCAGCGTCTGCAGCGGTGGTTTCGGCCCCACCCTGGGCGGCCCTCTGGCCATGGGTTACCTCGACTCTGCGTACGTTTCGCTCGACACCCCCGTCTGGGCGATCGTCCGTGGGAAAAAGGTGCCTTTGCTTGTAAGCAAAATGCCATTTGTTCCACAACGCTACTATCGCGGTTGATTGACTGTTTCTATAAGTAACGCGGCTGCGTTAACACTGCACTAATCTGTAACGCAGCCGCCATAAAACAGTGCAACCGTTCGATAATGAACAGTACTTATAACAGTCGAAAACATTTGAACAGCGCTATCGAATAAGCCTGCACCAACGCCTCCACTAACAGCCTCACAGCCAAGCAAACCGGGCCCCTCACAGGGGCTTGTTTTTTATTGGCTAGTTGGCGTAGAGTTTGTTCACTGTGTTTGCATGGGTCGCTTGGAATCGTGACCTGGGCAGTAGCCTACAAGTTAGCTACATCCCGTTCGACGTCTTCTTACTCTCCTGCAACCAGCCCCAGTACTCTTTCATGAGAAAGAGGCTGTCATTAATTTTTGCGTCAAAGGAAATAAGAAATGTCCCAACGTCAGAGCGGTACCGTCAAGTGGTTTAACGACGAGAAAGGTTTTGGTTTTATCACGCCAGAAAGCGGTCCGGATCTGTTCGTGCATTTCCGCGCTATTCAGGGCAACGGCTTCAAGAGCCTGAAAGAAGGCCAGAAAGTGACCTTCGTTGCTGTGCAGGGCCAGAAAGGCATGCAGGCTGACGAAGTTCAGGCCGAAGCTTAATCTTCTGTAACGAAAAAGCCCCTGATGCTGACATCAGGGGCTTTTTTGTGCGCGCAAATCCGTAAAATGAGTTCTTTTTCCCCCCGAGACCCGTGCCATGTCGAAACACCTGCTGAAGCCCCAGGGCGATTTTCCCGCCGCTGGCCTGGGTCGTCGTCTGGCAGCGATGTTCTATGACTTCCTGCTGTGCACCGCTTTGCTAATTGTCACCAGCGGGATCTACAAGATGATCCAGATGGCAATCATCGGCGAGGAGCGGATGCGCAAGCTGACTGAAGCGGGAGCACTGGACGGTGATCCGCTGCTTTCTACCCTGCTGCTGTTCGTGCTGTTCGGTTTTTTTGCCAAGTTCTGGACCTGGTCGGGTCAGACCCTGGGCATGCAGGTGTGGGGCATTCGGGTGCAGAACGCCGACGGCTCATCCATCAGCCTGTGGCAGGCGCTGCTGCGCTTTGTGGTCTCCATCGCCTCGCTGCTGTGCGTGGGCCTGGGTTTCATCTGGTCGCTGTTCGACAAGCAGAAACGCAGCTGGCATGACATGTATTCCGAGACGCAGCTGGTGCGCATTCCGAAGAAATAGAGGTAAGCGCATAAAAAAGATCGCAGCCGTCGACAGCTCCTACAAGGTTTGTGAGCACCTGAGCTGCCGAAGGCTGCGATCTGTTGATCTTGCTTTAAGCGTTACCAGCCAACTTCATCCGCGCAGCCTGGGTAAAGTCGAGCATGCGCTTCAACGGCCGAATCGCCTGCGGAATCAACGCCGGATCCACAAAGATCTCATTCGTCCCTTCTTTAAGGCTCTTGAGCGTGCGCTCAAGCGTATTCATCGCCATCCACGGACAATGCGCGCAACTGCGGCACGCCGCGCCGTTACCCGCCGTAGGGGCTTCGATGAACACCTTGTCCGGGCACAACTGCTGCATCTTGTAGAAGATGCCGCGGTCGGTGGCCACGATCAGGGTCTTGTTCGGCAGGCTCTGCGCTGCAGCAATCAGCTGGCTGGTGGAGCCTACGGCGTCCGCCAGTTCGATGACCGAAGTCGGCGACTCGGGGTGCACCAGAATAGCGGCATCCGGGTACAGGGCCTTCATGTCCTCGAGCTGCTTGGACTTGAACTCTTCGTGAACGATGCAGGCACCGTCCCACAGCAGCATGTCGGCGCCGGTCTTGCGCTGGATATAGGTACCCAGGTGCTTGTCCGGCCCCCAGATGATGGTTTCGCCGTTGTCCATCAGGCTCTCGACGATTTCCAGCGCGCAGCTTGAAGTCACCACCCAGTCAGCCCGGGCTTTGACTGCCGCCGAGGTATTGGCATACACCACCACCGTACGCTCAGGGTGCTGGTCACAGAACGCCGAGAACTCGTCCACCGGGCAACCCAGGTCCAGCGAGCAGGTCGCCTCCAGGGTCGGCATCAGGATGCGTTTTTCCGGGTTGAGGATCTTCGCGGTTTCGCCCATGAACTTCACGCCGGCGACCACCACGGTCTTGGCCGAGTGAGCATTGCCAAAGCGCGCCATCTCCAGCGAGTCGGAGACGCAGCCTCCGGTCTCTTCGGCGAGCGCTTGAATGACCGGATCACAATAGAAGTGAGCAACCAGCACTGCGTCCTGAGCCTTGAGCTCGTCAGCGATGGCAGCGCGGTAATAAGCCTCTTCCTCGACCGTCAGCGGCTTGGGCTGCTTGGCGTCGAGATGGGCTTGAACCAGAAGGCGTTCGGAAATCTGCGTCATGTTCGCAAGACCTGCAGGCGCATTTGCGCGAAAGTCGAGTATACACCCGGCTCCGGACCCCTTAGAGGGTACCGCCGGGAAAGTGAGTAGTCATCAGGCACAGCATTGAAGCTGCGCAAGGCTACAGAATATCCCGACGATGCAAAAGATGAATCTGACCTGCGTCACGCGGTGCAGCTCCGAACGTGAGCCCGCTCAAATCGAAGAAAAAAATCCGCAAGTCCTCACGCTCTTGAGCCTTGCGGATTTCTCAACTGTTGAAAACAGTCCAGGGTCACTTCGATCGGGTACCGATCGACTTCCAGGGTGCTCGCTCTGTAATGCTGGAAATGGCGAGGCGCAATGGCATAGACCCGATCTCAGATGAGCGAAAAAGGGTAGGAGCAATCATTCAATTCAACTCAATATATTTGCTGAGGCGTGGCTCAGATGGAAAAAATGAAAGACCCCAGTACAAGTATTCATCCGCTCGACCAGGATCGTGACCCGATCAGCACAGCCCTTGTTTGGAGCTTGGCCGCTAAGGTGGCGGCTCACCATGGTGGCGATCTCGCGCGAATGCAGCGAGCCAATGGGTACTCGAATGCGACGTGGGTCGGTAACGGCATCGCCGTGCGTATCGCGCATACACCCGTCGACATGGCACGCGAGGTTGCGCTCGTTCAGGCTCTTCCGCGAGAGGTCGGGCACCCGGAGATCCTTGGAGAGGGCACTACCGAGGGCCACGGCTGGATCGTGAGCGCGGAGATTCGCGGCCAGAACCTCCAGGAGGCGTGGCCGACGCTGACGCCTGCGGAGCAGGAAGCAGCGGTCCGCCAGCTTTGGGCTCGGGCCCAGATCGTGCACGACGCGAGCCCGTCTCTGAGGACGCTTGTCGCATCTCACGGGGGATTCGTACCGGCTTCGCTCGAAGCTGCCACCGCGGCGGCTAACCGCGCCAAAGTCAAGCTGGGACTGTCCAGCGCACAGCAGTCGCGGCTCCATGGAATCATCGAGGGTTACTTCCGGGCTGCACCCTTGGTAGCACAGACCGTCAACCATGGCGACCTCGCGCTGATGAATGCTTTATGGGATGGAGAGGTCGTCGCCCTGCTGGACTTTGAGTTCGCCGTGCTCGGTCCGGTCGAGATCGACCTGTGCCGGTTGGTATGCGAGGCCCGCGTATCCGAAGAAGGCCATCGTATTGATTCGGAGGCAGGCAACGCTGCGGTTGAGATCGCCGTTCGACATATGGATCCGATTCATGGTCGCGCGCTTATCCATGGCGCCGCGATTCTCGACCAGCTCCGTGACCTTGACATCTGGACGGCTGCTGGGAGTGTCGAGGACTGGCGACCGTGCCGCCTGCTCGCTGAACTGCTCGACGTCGACGGCGGCTATCTCGCCCCCCTGCTCAAGTAACCGGCGCTATCACGATACGATGAACGTCATCGATTCGATCGTGGTGCGCCAAGTCAAGCACCTCAACAACATCATCGAACAGGACCATCGCGCCATCAAGCTGGTAACAAGCCGATGCTCAACTTCAAAGCGTTCCGGTCGGCCGGCTCCGTGCGGGCCGGCGTTCATGCACATGAAAAAGGGTGCGACCTTATTGGACAAGATGCCTGACGGCATACACACCATCCATCCGCGACAACAACGTGCTGGCTGCCGCCAAGCGCATCGTCGAATCCACCGAACCGCCACCTGCGAATGAGGCTGAGAGAATGCGCAGATGGATTCGATCTCACCTTCGGCAGCTGACAGACGCTGAGGAAGTTGCCCGCCTCGTGCCGTGCCAAGCGGTGCAATGACCAAATTTCAGGCAAAAAAAAACCCGGAAATCCTCACTTTCGTGGGCCTTCCGGATTTTCTAAACTGCTATAAAAATGGTGGGTCGTGTGGGATTCGAACCTACGACCAATTGGTTAAAAGCCAACTGCTCTACCAACTGAGCTAACGACCCGCTGTGTGGTGGCGCGTATAATACTGATTTTTAAGGACTATTCAACACCTAATTTGAAATAAATCAAAAATAAGGCGTTGGGTCAGTTATTCCGGCCGCCGCGAAGCCTTCTGCACGCAGTCGGCAGCTGTCGCATTTGCCGCACGCCCGACCGTTATCGTCGGCCTGGTAGCAGGAAACCGTCAGGCCGTAATCGACACCCAGCTTGACGCCAGCCTGGACGATCTGCGCCTTGCTCAGGTTCTGCAAGGGCGCCTGAATGCGGAAGCCGTTACCTTCCACCCCTGCCTTGGTGGCGAGGTTGGCCATGCGCTCGAAGGATTCGATGAACTCGGGACGGCAATCCGGGTAACCGGAGTAATCGACGGCATTGACACCAATGAAGATGTCACGCGCTCCGAGCACTTCGGCCCAGCCCAACGCGAGGGACAGGAATACGGTATTGCGTGCAGGAACGTAGGTGACCGGAATGCCTTCACCGGCCTCCTCCGGAATATCGATACTGCTGTCGGTCAATGCCGAGCCACCCATGCCGTCCAGGTTCAACCCGATGACTTTATGCTCAACCACGCCAAGATCACGGGCGACGCGTGCGGCAGCGTGCAGTTCGGCATGGGAGCGCTGGCCGTAGTCGAAGCTCATGGTGTAGCAGCTGTAGCCATCGGCTCGTGCCATGGCCACGACAGTGGCCGAGTCCAGGCCACCAGACAGGAGGATGACCGCACGTTTTTCTGCAGCGTTCAGTTGTTCAGTCATTTCAGCGCCCCGGCTCGTCATTCCATAGATATTTATGCAGCTGCAGTTGCAGGCGCACTGGCAGGTTGTCCGCCACGACCCAATCCGCCAGGTCCCGAGCATTCAGGTCATGGTGGCTGGGAGAAAACAGAACCTCACCGGCGCGGCGATCCAGACCGTACTGAATCAGCTTGGACACGGCCCAGTCGTAGTCTTCCCGGGAACAGATGACAAACTTCACCTGATCGTTGGGCGTCAGCAGCTCGATGTTTTCGTAGCGATTGCGATGCGCTTCCTTCGAACCCGGAGTTTTCAGGTCGACCACGCGACTTACCCGCGAATCGACTGCCGAGATATCCAGAGCTCCACTGGTTTCCAGTGACACTTCGTAACCGGCATCACACAGGCGCTTGAGCAATGGGATGGCGTTGGGCTGGGCGAGGGGCTCGCCGCCGGTGACACACACATAACGCGGACGAAAGCCGGCCACTTGTTCGATGATGTCATCCAGCGGGCGAACCGTGCCGCCTGTGAAGGCGTAGGCGCTGTCGCAGTACTGGCAACGCAATGGACAACCGGTCAGGCGCACAAAAACAGTGGGCAGCCCGGCCGTCCGCGTTTCACCCTGCAACGAGTAAAATACTTCGGTGATTCTCAATGTGTCTTGCATAGTCGCCACGGGCGTAACAGCTAAACAGGCTGTCCGCCTCCGTCAGGCACTTTTAGGAACCCCGCCATCGCGCGAATCCCAAAAAGCGGTGTTTCAGAAAAAGGGCGTGAATTCTAACGAAAAAACCCGCAGCAAGTGCGGGTTTCTTCAAAACGGATCAGGCAAGCTTACATTTTCTGCAAGTCGCGCTGGGCCAACTGCGCGGCGGACGTGCCCGGATATTGGGACACGACCTGCTGCAGAATGCCTTTGACCTTGTCGGGATGACCAAGGCGGCGCTCTACATCAGCCAGCTTGTACAGCGAGTCAGGCACTTTGTTGTGCTTGGGGTACAGCTGGGACACCTTGGCAAACGCCTGACCGGCCCCTTGCAGGTCGCCTTTGGCCAGGTTCACTTCGCCCAGCCAGTATTGGGCATTGCCCGCGTACTGGCTGTTGGGGTACTTGCGCAGGAAAGCGGCAAAAGCCTGGCTGGCCTTGTCGAAATCCTTGGATTTGATCAGGTCGAAGGCTGCATCGTAATACAGTTTTTCCTTCGCCGGGTCAGCCGGCTCGGTACCCGCGGCCGGTGCCTGAGCGGCAGCCGCTCCAGCACCTGCTGCTGCACCGGGGGCGTTCAAATCGCCACCGGTGGAAGAATTCTCAGGAGTTGCGGCTGGTGCAACGCCGGTTCCAATGCGCCGATCAAGATCCTGGTATCGCTCCAGGCTTTCCTGCTTCATGCGCGCTACATCATTTTGCAGAACTTCGATGATGCCTTGTTGGCGCGAGATCTGCTCCTGCATGGATTGCAGTTGGTTGAACAGCTCGCCCTGTGCCGAGACAGGGGTCGAAACCCCTCCCCCGGCATAGGCGCCGTTCGTACCGTAACCCGCGGGCGGATAACTACTTCCACTATTGCCGGAGTTGTTGTTATCGACCACAGGAACCGCAGCCCACACCGCAAGCGGTGCGAGGCTGAGAGCCAGAATAGTTACAGCACGACGGCACGTTCGCATGACGAATTACTTACGCAGTTCGACGCGACGGTTTTGGGCCCAGGACTGCTCGTCGTTGCCGGTAGCAACTGGACGCTCTTCGCCGTAGGAAACCAGTTCCAGCTGAGCTGGGGAAACGCCTTGCAGTACCAGGTAGCGCTGAACGGCTTTCGCACGACGCTCGCCCAGTGCCATGTTGTACTCACGAGTACCACGTTCGTCGGTGTTACCTTCCAGAACAACGCGAGCGCCGTTAGCTTTCAGGTCCTTGGCGTGAACGTCCAGAGCGCGCATGGCTTCTGGCTTCAGGTCCGAACTGTCGTATTCGAAGTAGAAAGTGGTGATCGCGCGCAGAGCAGCTTCTTCGCTCAGGGAGCCGTCAACTGCACCAGTGTTAGCGCCGTAACCAGCGTTTGGATCAACAGCAGCGCCTTCACCGGCATTGTCGCCGCCTTTGGACGAGCAACCTACAGCTACAGCCATGGCCAGAGCCAGCGCAGCAAATTTACCAAACTTCAGCATTTCCATCGTGAAACTCCTAATGAACCCCAGTGTGTTAAGTAAAACGTAAAGCGCCGCGTCAGTTCAGGTAAGGGGACCAGGAAGGTTCTCTGACTTCGCCTTGTGCGGTAGGAAGCGGGAGCCTTACGCGTCCATTAATGGACACGAGCATCAAGACTCCCCGGCCCTGCTGGCGGGTGGCGTAGATTACCATGGTGCCGTTGGGCGCAACAGTAGGCGACTCGTCCAGAGTGCTATCAGTGAGGATCTTTACACTACCGCGTTGCAAATCCTGGGCCGCCACCTTGAAATTGGTGAAGCCTTCCTGGCGATGAATCATGACCAGGGTCTTTTCGTCAGCCGACAGCTTAGGGTTGGCGTTGTAGTTACCGATGAAGGTCACACGCTCTGCACCACCGCCGCCTGCGCTGGTTTTGTAGATCTGCGGCTTGCCGCCACGGTCGGAGGTGAAGTAGATGGTCGAACCATCTTTACCCCAGAACGGTTCGGTGTTGATGCCGGGACCATTGGTGACGCGGGTGATCTGGCGCGAGCCCAGGTTCATCACATAGATGTCCGGGTTGCCGTCCTTGGACAGCACGAACGCCAGGCGATTGCCGTCCGGCGACCAGGCTGGTGCACCATTGAGGCCTTCGAAGTTGGTGATTTGCTCACGGCGACCGGTGTCGATGTTCTGCATGAAGATGCGCGGACGCTTCTGCTCGAACGAGACATAAGCGATGCGCTTGCCATCCGGTGCGAAACGCGGCGACAGGATCGGCTCGCGCGATTGCAGCAGGGTAACGGCACGCGCACCGTCGTAGTCCGAACGTTGCAGGGTGTAGCGAGTGTTTTTCTCGGAGAAGCGCTCGGCAGTCACGTAGAGCAGGCGAGTCGAGAAAGCACCTTTGATACCGGTGAGTTTTTCAAACGACTGGTCAGCAATGTAGTGCGACATGTCACGCAACTGGTCAACGCTGCCCGACACGCTGCCGGTCAGCACTTGCTGCTCGGTGGCGACGTTGAACAAGGCGTATTGCACCTGCAGGCGACCGCCCGCCGGAGCGATGCTGCCGACCATGACGTACTGGGCACCCAGCGCCTTGAAGTCACGGTAGATGATTTCGCTGGCCTGGCTTGGCTGGCTGATCATGTTCTGTTTCGGGATCGGCGAGTAGTAACCCGAGTTGCGCAGGTCGTTACCGATGATCTCGGCCATATCGTCCGGCAGCACGCTGCCGCCCTGGTTGGCGAACGGAACGACGGCAATCGGGGTAGCCCGATCGCTGCCGCTGGTTACCAGAATGTTTTTCTCATCGGCTACCGCCATCCCTGCCAGGCAGCAGATGGCGACAAGCATTCCTCGAAGAAGGTTTCTCACAAGGCTAGATCCTCAGGTGTGAATGTCATCTTGAATGAACGATACGGAGCAAAATCGCTCGGCTTCATTCCCTGCATTTCTGTCAAACGTCCAATATTCTTGACCGCCGCCACTGCCGAAGCATCGAACGGACCATCTCCGCTTGATCTGCCGACGGTAACCGAGGTCACTGTTCCATCCGGCAACATGCCGATTTGCAGCACGACCGTCATGCCTTTGCGTGCCGAAGGGGGACGAGCCCAGCCTTCTGCTGCACGTGCACGAATCAGGTCATCGAAACTGCCAGCGACTTCGTCACCCTGCTCGTCCGCCAAGGCCTGCTGACGTTGCGGCGTGTCGGAAAGCAGATCTGCCAAGGCCTGAGCCTTTTTGTCTTCGGCGGATTTACGTGCCGCTTCCTGCGATTTCTTCTTCGCAGCATCGGCAGCAGCTTTCTTCTTCGCGTCTTCGGCGACTTTCTTTTTCGCCTCTTCAGCGTCAGATTTCTTCTTGGCGTCTTCTGCGGCTTTCTTCTTCGCGTCTTCGACGATCTTTTTCTTGGCTTCTTCAGCGGCCGCTTTCTTGGCCTCTTCTTCAGCTGCCTTCTTGGCTTCTTCTTCAGATTTCTTCTTGGCTATATCAGCCAATTGTTTCTCTTCCGCCTTTTTGGCCTCGGCGGTCTTTTTGGCTTCGTCGGCTTTCTTGGCTTCATCAGCCTTTTTCGCCTCTTCCGCTTTCTTGGTCTCGTCGGCCTTCTTGGATTCTTCGGCTTTTTGAGCCGTATCTTCCTTCTTTTGTTCCGCAGCCTTGATGGCTTCCTGCTCGATCTTCTTCTGCTCCATCTGCTCGACTTCGGTCTGGCGCGCGGCGGATTTCTTCGCCTCACCCGCAATCTTCTGATTGGTCTGGGTGGTCGCCTGACTTTTCGATTTCAGCTGGTACAGGGTCGCCTGGACGATCGGCCTGGCCGGCGGCAGCTCCGGGGTCATGGCAAAACTGACAAACAACATGCCGAACACCAGCACGTGCAAGCCAATCGCCCAGACGCTAGGCCAGAAGTAGCTTTCCGAGGCTGTCGGCTCTCGTTGTTGCCGCATCAGGGCGCCTCGGTAATCAAGCCAACATTACCGACCCCGGCTTTCTGGAGACCGCCCATGGCACCCATGACCGATCCATAATCGACGGTCTTGTCGCCTCGAATGAAGACCTGGGTCTGCTTGCCGCCTTCGGTGCCGGCGCGAATGATCTTGGTCACCGCGTCGGTCATCTGCGGCAAGGTCATGGCCTTGTCCTGCTGTTTCTGGGTATCGACTTCGCTGCCAAGGTTCCAGTAGTAGGTCTTGTCAGCCTTGATCGAAATGGTCAGGACCTGAGTATTGTTGTCCTGCGGCAAGGCTTCGCTGGAAACCTTGGGCAGATCAACTTTCACGCCCTGATTAAGCATCGGCGCGGTCACCATGAAGATGACCAGCAGCACCAGCATCACGTCGATGTAGGGCACTACGTTCATCTCGGCGACCGGCTTGCGCTTTTTGCGAGCTCGAGCGATTAAAGCCATTGGAAATTACCTGCTTATTCTTCGCTGGTGTGCACTTTGCGGTGCAGGATCGCCTGGAATTCATCGGCGAAGGTGTAGTAGCGGCTGATCAGCGTTTCGCTGCGGGCAGCAAACCGGTTGTAGGCGATGACAGCTGGAATCGCGGCGAACAGGCCGATCGCGGTGGCGATCAGGGCTTCGGCGATACCCGGAGCCACGGTGGCCAGGGTTGCCTGCTGCGCAGTGGCCAGGCCACGGAAGGAGTTCATGATGCCCCAGACCGTACCGAACAGGCCGATATACGGGCTCACGGAACCTACTGTCGCGAGGAACGGCAGGCTCTGCTCGAGCTTTTCTTCTTCGCGGGAAATAGCGACGCGCATGGCCCGGGCCACGCCTTCCATGACCGCTTCAGGATCAACCCCTGGCTGCTGGCGCAGACGGGAGAACTCCTTGAAGCCGGCACGGAAGATCTGCTCGACGCCCGAATCCGGATCAGGGTTGCTGCCGGCCTGACGATAGAGTTTGGACAGGTCGATACCCGACCAGAAGCGCTCCTCGAAGCTCTCCAGGGCCCGTCGACCGGCGCGCAGCAAATTGCTGCGCTGAAAGATCATGATCCATGAGGTGACCGATGCGGCTACCAGGATCAGCATTACCAGTTGCACCACGATACTGGCATTGCTGACCAGGCTCCACATGGAGGAATGGTCGACGACGTTAGCTTCCACGCTTTATCTCCTGCTTTGAGTGTGTACCCGCGCCGCTCACGTCGGCAAAGGCCGCACGTAGAGCTTCGGGAATGGCCCGGGGTTTTAAACTTTCAGTGCGCACACAGGCCACCAGAAACTGCCCTTCGCAGAGCAGCACATTATCCGTTGCCCGCCTGACCTGCTGCTTGAAACGCAGGCTGGCACGGTTCAATTCGCTTACATCAGCGCTTACCAGCAATTCGTCATCCAGTCGCGCCGGCGCGTGGTAACGCGCTTCGCTGGAATGCACGACGAATAACAGGTCCTCCCCTGCCAGCTGGGATTGGGCAAAGCCCAGCTCCCGGAGCCGCTCGGTTCGAGCCCGTTCCATAAACTTGAGGTAATTAACGTAATACACGATGCCACCCGCATCGGTGTCTTCGTAATAAACGCGACAACGATGTGCGAAAGGCCCAAGCCCGTTTTGCGCGCGCATACTCTAGTGCTTACTCCTCAGGTTGCCAATCCGGCCAGGCAACTGTTTTTCATTGTTCTGCGGCTTTATCGCGAAAGCACGGTCCTCAGACAGCACAAACCCCGAATTGATCAGCCCGCAACGTGATTAATCGTCAACTGCATCGAGGGATTCGTCTACCACGGGCATCTCACCCAATCGTGACGGGATGTTTAAACCGAAGTGCAGGTACGCATGCCGGGTCACCACCCGCCCCCGGGGTGTGCGCATGATGTAGCCCTGCTGGATCAGGTACGGCTCCAGCACATCCTCGATGGTATGCCGCTCTTCGCTGATGGCTGCAGCCAGGCTGTCGACACCCACCGGGCCACCGTCGAACTTCTCGATCATGGTCAGCAGCAGGCGCCGGTCCTGATGGTCGAAGCCGCGCTCGTCGACATCCAGCAGGTTCAAGGCCAGGTCGGCGATCGGCTTGGTGATGTGCCCCTTGGCGCGAACTTCGGCGAAATCCCGCACCCGCCGCAACAGGCGGTTGGCGATACGCGGTGTACCCCGGGCACGGCGGGCGATTTCGAAGGCACCTTCCGGGTCGAGCGGCAGGCCAAGGATGTTCGCCGAACGACCGACAATCGTTGCCAGGTCCGCCGTGTTGTAGAACTCCAGGCGCTGCACGATACCGAAGCGATCCCGCAACGGATTGGTCAGCATGCCGGCTCGCGTCGTGGCGCCCACCAGGGTAAATGGCGGCAGGTCGAGCTTGATCGAGCGCGCGGCCGGGCCTTCGCCAATCATGATGTCCAGCTGGAAATCTTCCATGGCGGGGTACAGCACTTCTTCGACAATCGGCGACAGCCGATGGATTTCGTCGATGAACAGCACATCGTGAGGCTCAAGATTGGTCAACAGTGCGGCCAGGTCGCCCGGACGCTCGAGCACGGGGCCCGACGTGCTCTTGATCGAGACCCCCATTTCCTGGGCGATGATGTTGGCCAGGGTGGTTTTACCCAGACCCGGAGGACCAAAAATCAACGTGTGGTCCAGGGACTCGTTGCGTCCGCGTGCGGCCTGGATGAACAGTTCCATCTGCTCGCGGACGGTCGGCTGGCCGATGTATTCGGCCAGGCTGACCGGACGGATAGCCCGGTCCTGGACCTCTTCACGGTCCCGTGGGCCGGGTGCAGCTGTAATCAGACGATCCGCTTCAATCACTTAGATCATTCCCTTCAGGGCACGACGTATCAGGTCTTCACTGCTCAAACCTTTCTCCTTGATAGCGGAAATCGCCTTGCTGGCCTCCTGGGGCTTATAGCCCAGGGAAATCAGCGCGCTCACCGCGTCAGTTTCGGCACTGGCCACCGCAGCCACATCCGGGCCACCGGGCTGGTTCGGTACCAGGGCAAACATCGCCGGCACCGTTTCCCAAGCCTTGAAGCGATCCTTGAGCTCAACCAGCAGGCGCTCGGCAGTCTTCTTGCCCACGCCCGGCACCTTGGTCAACGCCGAGGTGTCCTGGGACTGCACGCAGCGCACCAGTTCGTCGACTTCCAGGCTCGACATCAAGGCCAGCGCCAGTTTTGGCCCCACACCATTGAGACGGATCAACTCACGAAAAAAGTCTCGCTCGCGCTTGCTGGCAAAGCCATAGAGTAACTGCGCGTCTTCACGTACGACCAAATGGGTGTGCAGCGTCAGCGGTTCGCCGACCGACGGCAGGCGATACAACGTGGTCATGGGTACTTCCAGCTCATACCCCAGTCCATTTACATCCAGAATCAGGTGCGGCGGCTGTTTTTCAGCCAATGTGCCGCGCAAGCGTCCAATCACGTTTCAGATCCTTGAGCGTTGGCCAGTACAGGGCTGGCGACTGACAGGCCAAGGGCTTCACGCCGACAACACAGGCGCAGGACCCCTGGTCCTGGAAAAGATGTGCTGATGCTATCAGAGACGCAGGCGCCCGCCACGACTGCGTGCCGTTCCCAGACCATGGGGCAGCAGGCTGGAGCGGGTGTGAGCATGGCAAATCGCAATGGCCAGGGCATCCGAAGCATCGATTTGCGGCTTGCTGGTCAGTTTGAGCATGTGCATCACCATCATCTGCACCTGTTCCTTGTTTGCCGCGCCTGTACCGGTGACGGCCTGCTTGACCTGAGTCGCGGTGTATTCGGCAATTTCCAGGTTTTCCTCGGCACCGGCAACGATCGCTGCACCGCGGGCCTGACCCAGTTTCAAGGCCGAGTCGGCGTTACGTGCCATGAACACCTTTTCGATGCCCATGGTGATCGGGCCGTACGTCTGGATGACTTCGCGCACGCCGCGATAGACGATTTGCAGGCGCTCGTGCAATTCACCGGAGCCGGTGCGAATGCAGCCCGAGGCCACGTAGACACAGCCGCGCCCGGTATCAGATACCACGCCATACCCGGTAATGCGCGAACCGGGGTCGATACCAAGAATTAGAGTCATAACGCCTGCGCAAGGAGATCGCGGTACCTCAGGATATCCCCGTGGGAGCTGCCGAAGGCTGCGATCTTTTGATTTTGGATCTTAAAGTCAAAAGATCGCAGCCTTCGGCAGCTCCTGCAGGTTTAGCGTAGGGCCTTGCAAAGACAGCGATCTTTTATATGGACATCAACCCAGCTGTGCGGCAACCGATTCCGGGATGTCCGCGTTGGAATAGACGTTCTGCACGTCATCCAGGTCTTCGAGCATGTCGAGCAGCTTGAGCACCTTCTCGGCACCCTCAAGGTCCAGCTCGGCACTGGTGGTTGGCAACATCACGATTTCTGCGTCATCACCTTTGAAACCGGCCGCTTCCAGCGCGTTACGTACGGAGTAGAACCCTGCGAACGAGGTGAATACGTCAATGGAACCGTCTTCGTTGGTGACCACGTCATCAGCGTCGGCTTCCATCGCCGCTTCGATCAACGCGTCTTCATCGACGCCCGGCGCAAAGGAAATCTGGCCCTTGCGCTCGAACAGGTAGGCCACCGAGCCATCGGTGCCCAGGTTGCCCCCGCACTTGCTGAACGCATGGCGAACTGCGGCGGCGGTGCGATTGCGGTTGTCGGTCATGCACTCGACCATCACTGCCACGCCACCTGGGCCATAACCTTCGTAGGTCAGTTCGACCATGTCGTCGGTATCGGCAGCACCCGCGCCGCGCGCTACGGCGCGATCGATGATGTCGCGACTCATGTTCGCACCCAGGGCCTTGTCCAGCGCCAGGCGCAAGCGCGGGTTGGAACCCGGGTCAGCGCCGCCCTGGCGGGCAGCAACCGTCAGCTCGCGGATCCACTTGGTGAAGATCTTGCCTTTCTTGGCATCCTGACGTTCTTTGCGGTGCTTGATGTTCGCCCACTTGGAATGACCCGCCATAACTCGCTCCGAATTCACTTTGAAACGTTGCCCGCCACGCGAACTGCGCCAGCCAGCAACCAAAAATCTCGACCTAAAGAAAAGGCGCACCCCATAAGGATGCGCCTTGACGACCCGCTTTACTCGGCTTTCGGCGTTTCGCGCAGACGAATGTGCAATTCGCGCAATGCCTTGGCATCGACTGCACCCGGAGCCTGAGTCATGACATCAGCCGCGCTCTGGGTTTTCGGGAACGCAATCACTTCACGGATCGACTGGGCGCCGGTCATCAGCATGACCAGGCGGTCCAGGCCGAAGGCCAGGCCACCGTGGGGCGGTGCACCGTACTTCAGGGCGTCAAGCAGGAAGCCGAATTTCTCTTCCTGTTCCGCTTCGTCGATGCCGAGCAGGCGGAACACCGTCTGCTGCATTTCCTTGCGGTGGATACGGATCGAACCGCCACCCAGCTCGGTGCCGTTGAGCACCATATCGTAGGCACGGGACAGAGCGGTCGCCGGGCTGGCTTCGAGCTCTTGTGGCGTGCACTTCGGCGCGGTGAACGGGTGATGCAAGGCACTGAAGCTGCCGTCGTCGTTCTCTTCGAACATCGGGAAGTCGACGACCCACATCGGCGCCCACTCGCAGGTCAGCAGGTTCAGGTCGTTGCCGACCTTGATCCGCAGCGCGCCCAGGGCTTCGCTGACGATCTTGGCTTTGTCGGCACCGAAGAACACGATGTCGCCGTCGACCGCGCCAACGCGATCAAGGATCACATTGAGGTTGGCTTCAGGGATGTTCTTGACGATAGGCGACTGCAGGCCTTCGACGCCTTTGGCGCGCTCGTTGACCTTGATGTACGCCAGGCCCTTGGCACCGTAGATGCCGACGAACTTGGTATAGTCGTCGATCTTGCTGCGCGGCATGCTCGCCCCGCCCGGTACGCGCAAAGCTGCGATACGGCTTTTCGGGTCATTGGCCGGGCCGCTGAACACCTTGAAGTCGACTTCCTTGAGCTGGTCGGCAACGTCAACCAGTTCCAGCGGGTTACGCAGGTCCGGCTTGTCGGAACCGTAACGACGCATGGCCTCTTCGAAGGTCATGTGCGGGAAGTCGCCGAATTCCAGATCCAGCACTTCCTTGAACAGGTTGCGGATCATCTGTTCGGTGATGCCCATGATCTCTGTTTCATCGAGAAAGCTGGTCTCGATGTCGATCTGGGTGAATTCCGGCTGGCGGTCAGCCCGCAGGTCTTCGTCACGGAAGCATTTGGCGATCTGGTAGTAACGGTCGAAGCCGGCAACCATCAGCAATTGCTTGAACAGCTGTGGCGATTGCGGCAAGGCGAAGAACGAACCGGCGTGCGTGCGGCTCGGCACCAGGTAGTCACGTGCGCCTTCAGGCGTGGCGCGGGTCAGGATCGGCGTCTCGACGTCGAGGAAGCCGTGCTCGTCCAGGAAGCGACGGATGCTGGTGGTCATGCGCGAACGCAGACGCAGCTTCTCGAGCATTTCCGGGCGACGCAGGTCGAGGAAGCGATAGCGCAGGCGGGTTTCTTCGCCAACGTCGGAGAACTCGTTCAGCGGGAACGGCGGAGTTTCCGACTCGTTCAGCACTTCAAGTTCGTAGCCCAGCACTTCGATCATGCCCGACGCCATGTTGGCGTTGGTGGCACCGGCCGGACGCAGGCGCACCTTGCCGGTGACCTTGACCACATATTCGCTGCGCACGCGGTCGGCGACGGCGAAGGTTTCAGCGCGGTCCGGGTCGAACACCACCTGGGCCAGACCGTCACGATCACGGATATCGAGGAAAATCACCCCACCGTGGTCACGGCGACGGTGAACCCATCCGCAAAGGGTAATTTCCTGGCCGTCCAGGCTTTCGTTCAGTTGGCCGCAATAATGGCTGCGCATCATGGTAATGGTTTCACTTCTCGTAATTCGAAATTCGGTAGGAGGTCTTGCCCATCTCAGGAGCTGGATGATGCAGGAGCTCGCACGTGTCGTTCAACTCGGACCCTGGAATCTAGTCAGCTTTGTCGCCGCCGGCCAGGTTCTTCTTGGAGCCGGTCTTGAAATCGGTTTCGTACCAGCCGGTGCCGCTGAGGCGGAAGCCCGGCATGGACAGCATCTTCTTCAGCTCTGGTGCCTGGCACGCAGGGCAGTCGACCAGCGCCGGAGCGCTGATCTTTTGAATGGCTTCCAACTGATGACCACAGGAAGCACATTGATAGTCGTACATCGGCATGGGGGTTGTCTCGGCGATCAGATTGCTACCGCAGACTCGGGGTTTTGCGGCAAAGAGCGGGATTATATCCATTAAATGCAGCCAGTGCAGCCGTAAGACTGCACAGACCGACACTCTGCAACTTTCACCCTGCCGCCCCGGTCAATGGGGCGCTCGACGAGCAAGCCCGCGCCTGTGCAAGCGAAGGAAAAATGGGATATCCAGATGACTTTTTAACCACCCTCGCAGGATTTTACTGCAACTGCAGGGAGATCATGGATGACGGTCCTGCTCCGTACAGTTTCCTGCAACACCCGGTGCAAAATCGTTCGAGGTGAAGGGTGTCGGACCACGCACGGGTGACACCCCAAGGATGCCAGCCGTGCGCACGCGCCTTATTGATCCAGCAAGGAACGCAGCATCCACGCGGTTTTTTCGTGAACCTGCATGCGCTGGGTCAGCAGGTCGGCAGTCGGTTCGTCACTGACCTTGTCGAGCAGTGGGAAAATACCCCGCGCGGTGCGGGTGACGGCTTCCTGACCGGCAACCAGCTGCCGAATCATGTCCTCGGCATTCGGCACACCCTCTTCTTCCTTTATGGAAGACAGGCGCGCATAGATGGAATAGGCACCCGGTGCCGGAAACCCGAGGGCGCGAATGCGCTCGGCGATCGAATCCACGGCCAGGGCCAACTCGTTGTATTGCTCTTCGAACATCAGGTGCAGGGTCCGAAACATCGGCCCCGTGACGTTCCAATGGAAGTTGTGGGTTTTCAGATAAAGCACATAAGTGTCCGACAGCAGGCGCGACAGTCCGTCGACGATGGACTTGCGGTCTTCTTCACTGATACCAATATCAATTGCCATGCGGTTCCCCTAAAGGTGATTGATTCCATCCAACAGGTGCAGGGACCACTCTAGCAAGGCTGTCGCCACACCGCAGCACCGGATGGCCAGTCCCCGTGCGACAAATTGCCCGCATGACGCCGCTGGACTGCCTGATTTGAGTAGCCACAAGCTTTGCTGTTAAATAGGCAGTGTGTCGCCAGCGTCTATTTTTCCGGACGCTGCGCATAGGCTGACTTCGGGTACGTGCCCAACGCCTCTTATTGTTCTGAAGCGAACCGTGCTCCGTCAGCTCTTCCTTGTGATCCGTCTTAACGTGAGTTAATCAAAATGTTGAAAATCGTCCACCTGCTAATGGGCGCAGCAGCCTTGCTGCTGTCCTTCATCCCTAGCCTGCGATCCGAAGCTGTTCCTTACCTGCTGCAACCCGATGCACTGTACCTGGCCTTTTTCGGCCTGCTCAACCTTACCCTCGCGCCTGTCATTCCCTACTGGAACAAAGGCCCGCGTCATCAACTGCAGAACCTGGTCAGCGCCTTGCTGGTCCTGGCTGTCGTATTGCAGACACTGACGCTTCTTGCGGAGATTGCGTTTGTCTCCGGTCAACCCAACGTGCTGTTCAGCCTGGCTGCTGCCGTCATAGCCGTCCTCCTGCACCTGGCGATCAGCTTCTACAAATCTTCACCGGCCGCCGCTTCGCCCAGCTACGACATGACCAACCGCGATACCGGCACCGTCAAGTGGTTCAACACTTCCAAGGGTTTTGGCTTTATTTCCCGTGACTCCGGCGATGATATCTTTGTGCATTTCCGGGCCATTCGTGGCGAAGGTCACCGCGTCCTGGTCGAAGGCCAGCGCGTGGAGTTCTCCGTGATGAATCGCGACAAGGGCCTGCAAGCCGAAGACGTGATCGCGGCTCTGCCGCGACGCTGATTCCCGGCTGAAAAAAACCGCGAACAGCCCGGCTGTTCGCGGTTTTTTTATGCCTACCCTTTAGTAATGGGGCGGCGGGGCTTCTTCTTCGGAAGACTCGAACTGCCCGACCATTTCCTCCTGACGTCGAATCAGGGCCGCCATCTGCAGCTGCAGCCGCTCGACGACGACCTGCTGCGCCACCAGTACATCGTTGAGGGTGTTAATGGTGTCATCCTGAAATGCCAGGCGGCTTTCCAGGTCATTGATGCGCTCCTCAAGACTCATGATTCAACCCTCCAGAAACGTGAAATCTTCAGTTAACACCCGCTGCAGCCGTTCGCGGACAGCTGCTACCTGCTCGGCACTGTACGGCACGGCCGGATGTTTGCCCCAGACCGGGGCCGGCCAGGCAGCGTCCTCGCGCTTGCGCACAATGACATGCATGTGCAACTGGCTGACCACATTACCCAGCGCTGCAATGTTCAGCTTGTCAGCGTCGAACGAGTCCTTCAGCGTCTGCGCCAACGCTGAAGTCTCCTGCCACAGCTGCAGCTGATCAGCGACATCCAACTGAAATATCTCGCTGATATCCTCGCGGCGTGGCACCAGGATGAACCAGGGGTAATTCGAATCGTTGGACAAGAGCAGCCGACAGAGCGGGAAATCCCCTATCGGTAAGGTGTCTTGTTGAAGTCGTGAATCCAAGGCAAACACTGTGCGCACTCCGGCAGATGATCATTTACAACCTGGCCTCATCTTCAACGACGCTTGACCAGGCGACAGTTGAGCAGCATACCTGCGAACGTCGCTCGCTTCACGACCATCGACGACGGCAGGCAGCACGCTCCGACATGGGCCTTTTCTGTGCAAGACGCACCATTTCAGCACGAACCAGGAAGGCGAAAGCGCTGAAGTGACTGATTATCAAGGCGACGCTCCAAACCACATCATGGCCGCGCTGAGTGAATTGCGCACAGTGCTGCAAATTTTTTGCACCAAAACCGCACATTGCGTCTACGCTGGTGGGTCGGGGATCCACCTTTTACTCACTTGCGGGGTGAACCGGTAACATTTTGACTTGTCGCGCTGATAGCCAGAACGGTGAAACACGATGCCAATCCCGGCGTCAAGCTCGAACCTCGGGGCACGAACCCCCCGGTTTTATGAGGCCTTTACGGCTTTTGGCGATATTTCAGAAAAAAAACAGAAAGATTTCCGATTTGAGCACGCTTGTTGCATTCACACCCACATCGCCTTTTGCGCCTCCGCTGGAAGTGGAAGCCGCCAGGCATATAAAAACAGTGGCAAGGTAGCCCGATGGAGATTCACTCGTTTCACCAGGGACCCTTTTTACCGATGCTCAGGCCTTGGAAAACAACAAACAAGTTGTCAGTCCTCTTGCATTGGGGCTGTAAATTTGCGACATCTACCCAGCTGTTTGCGACAGGGTCGTAAAGATGCTGAAAGGTTAGATGCGCAAGTATCGCCAACATGGTCGGCGTGATATAAGTTTGCGCCGACACAAAAAGAAAGAGCCGCCCAGATAATAAAACAGGTGGGACGGCAGTACTCTTCTAAAACCAAAGGAGCAAATCACGATGCGCGTGATGAAGTGGAGCATGATCGCACTGGCAGTTGCAGCAGCAGCCAGCACTCAAATGGCTACGGCCGCACCTTTCGTAGGCGACCAGGCCGAAGCCAAAGGTTTTGTTGAAGACAGCACTTTCAACGTGCTGCTCCGCAACTACTACTTCAACCGTAACAAGAAAGACGGCGCAGTCGATGACAAAGACTGGACCCAGGGTTTCCACGGTGTGTTCAACTCTGGCTACACCCAGGGCACCGTGGGTGTTGGTATTGACGCTTTCGGTTACCTCGCCATCAAACTGGACGGTTCCGACAAGTACTCGGGTTCGGGTAACCTGAGCACCAACGCTGCTGGCGAAAACAATGACAGCCAGGGTAAAGCAGGCGCTGCACTTAAAGTTCGCATCTCCAAGACCGAACTGAAAGCGGGCGACATGCAGCCTAGCACCGCACCAGTATTTGCTGTTGGCGGTTCCCGTATCCTTCCGCAAACTGCCAGCGGTTTCCAACTGCAAAGCAGCGAGATCAAAGACCTTGACCTCGAAGCCGGTCACTTCTACTCGGCGACCAGCCAGGACAAAAACGGCCGTGACGGCGGTCTGTGGGCCAACTACGCTGGCGTCGAAGCTGACACCATCAACTACGGTGGTGCCAAATACGGCATCAACGAAAACTTCAGCGTATCGCTGTACGGCGCTCAGCTCGAAGACATCTGGAACCAGTACTACGCCAACGCCAACTACACCATCCCTATGGGTGGCGATCAGTCGGTGAACCTGGACGGTAACATCTACCGCACAGACGATTCCGGTAGTGCTGAAGCAGGCGACATCAGCAACACCGCGTTCTCCCTGGCAGCTGCTTTCTCGTTCCTGAAAGCGCACACCCTGACCGTTGGCTTCCAGAAAATCAACGGCGACACCCCGTTCGACTACGTCGGCGTGGGTAAAAACAACCGTGGCGGCGACTCGATCTTCCTCGCCAACTCCATCCAGTACTCTGACTTCAACGGTCCTGGCGAGAAGTCGGCCCAAGTACGCTACGACCTGAAAATGGCCGAGTACGGCGTTCCTGGTCTGAGCTTCATGACCCGTTACGTGAAAGGTTGGGACATCGACGGCTCCAACGCTCCGGTGAATGGCGCTTACGCTGGCCTGTACGGCGAAGATGGCAAACACCACGAAACCAACGTTGAAGCCAAGTACGTAGTACAAAACGGCCCGGCTAAAGACCTGTCTTTCCGCATTCGTCAAGCATGGCACCGCGCCAACGCTGACCAAGGCGAAGGCAGCATCGACGAGTTCCGCCTGATCGTTGACTACCCGCTGTCGATCTTGTAATCGAAAGCTGTTAGTTAGCTCTAGATAAAAAAAGGCCCATCTTCGGATGGGCCTTTTTTATTGTTTGCAGCTTATGCCTGTTACTGCACGGCCCCTTCCTGAACCACTCGAATCACCCGTTGCGGAAACGGAATATCGATACCAGCGGTTTTAAGACGATCCCGGGATTGCTCGTTGAACATGAACATCACGTCCCAGTAATCAGCAGTCTTGACCCAAACGCGCAGGGAAACAGTAATCGAACTGTCGCCCAGGGTGGAGATGACCGCTTGTGGCGCCGGCTCAGCCAATACGCGTTCGTCCTTCGCCAGGTCGAGCAACACTTCACGGGCCTTTTGCAAGTCCGCTTCGTAATCCACGCCCACATCGAACACGACTTTGCGGGTTGGCTGACGGTTGGTGTTGGTAATGATGCCGTTGGACAAGTTGCCATTGGGCACGATGATGGTCTTGTTATCACCGGTACGCAGCACAGTATGGAAAATCTGGATACTGTCCACGGTACCCGAAACACCCTGCGCTTCAATCCAGTCACCGATCCGGAACGGACGGAACAGCAAAATCAACACCCCGCCGGCAAAGTTCGCCAGGCTGCCCTGCAATGCCAGGCCGATGGCCAGGCCTGCCGCACCGATCGCCGCGACAAAGGAGGTGGTTTCCACGCCAATCATCGACGCGACGCTGACGATCAGCAACACTTTCAGGATGATGTTCGCCAGGCTGCTGATGAAGCCCTGCAACGCCAGGTCGGCGTTACGCAGTGCCAGCAGGCCGCCGAGTTTCTGCGTGACCTTGTTGATCAGCCACCAGCCGATGGCCAGGGTAATGATGGCGAGCAGCACGCGGCTGCCGTATTCCATGATCATTGGAATCCAGGCTTGGGACGCCTTGACCAGGTTGTCCACTTCAGCATTCAAATCCATTGTTGCTCTCCTTCGAAATCAATCGCGGAAGTTGTTGAACTGCAGCGGCATGTCGAAGGTTTTGGCGCGCAGTGCGGCGATAGCCTCCTGCAGATCGTCACGCTTTTTCCCGGTAATGCGTACTTGCTCGCCCTGAATGGCGGCCTGCACCTTGAGCTTGGCATCCTTGACGTGGGCGACGATCTTCTTCGCCAGCTCCTTGTCGATGCCTTCCTTCAGTACGGCTTCCTGCTTCATCAGCTTGCCCGATGCATAGGCGTCCTTGACCTCAAGGCACTGCACATCGATTTTGCGCTTGACCAGTGCCAGCTTGAGGATCTCAATCATGGCTTCAAGCTGAAAATCGGCTTCTGCGGTCAGGTTGACGGTCAGGTCTTTTTCCTTGAATTCGAAGGTGCCCTTGCCTTTCAGGTCATAGCGGCGATCGAGTTCCTTGACGGCGTTTTCGACCGCGTTGGTGACTTCGTGTTTGTCCAGTTCGGATACCACGTCGAACGACGGCATGTAATCTCTCCAGTAAAAGGGGTGCCCATGGAGCACGCCTGGCTTGCGGTTAAAATCCGCGCTGATTATAACGGGTCTTTCCGATCATTCACTGCGAGCCTCCGATGCGCGTCATAAACAGAGCAAAAAGCTGATGTCGACCACCTGGCACATCCTCGGTGCGGGCAGCCTCGGCACCCTATGGGCCACTCGTCTGGCTCGGGCCGGGGTGCCGGTCACGCTGATTGTGCGAGATCAGGCGCGACTGCAGGCCTACGAGGCGCAAGGCGCGCTGACCCTGGTCGAACATGGCGAGGCGCGCAGCTACCCGATCCCGGCGCAGACACCGGACAGCGCCGAGCCAATCAGGCGCCTGCTGGTCGCCTGCAAGGCCTATGACGCCGAGAGCGCCGTGGCCCAACTGGCGCCGCGCCTGGCACCCGACGCCGAGTTGATCCTGCTGCAAAATGGGTTGGGCAGCCAGGACGCCGTTGCCGCCCGGGTTCCCCACGCTCGCTGCCTATACGCTTCAAGCACCGAAGGGGCGTTTCGCGACGGCGACTGGCGAGTGGTCTTTGCCGGCCACGGCTATACCTGGCTGGGGGACGCCAGCCACCCGGTGCCGCCGATCTGGCTGGATGATCTGACAGCCGCCGGCATTCCCCATGAATGGAGCACCGACATCCTGACCCGGCTGTGGCGCAAACTGGCGCTCAACTGTGCGATCAATCCGCTCACCGTCCTGCACCAGTGCCGCAATGGCGGGCTTGAAGCGCATCATTGCGAAGTCGCCACACTCTGCGGTGAACTGAGCGAGCTGCTCCAACGCTGCGGCCAGCCGGCTGCCGCCGAGGATTTGCAGCAGGAAGTAGAGCGCGTGATCCACGCCACTGCGGCGAATTACTCGTCCATGTACCAGGATGTCGACAGCCAGCGGCGCACCGAGATCAGCTACCTGCTGGGTTACGCCTGTAAAGCCGCGCGCCGGCACTCGCTGCACCTGCCACACCTGGAGCAGCTCGAGTCGCGCCTGATCGCCCATCTGCAAAGCCTTGGATTGCCCAGCGACTAAGCAGCGGCTACGCTGGCCACTTGTTCCTTTGCAGCGACGAACCTGATGCCATTGCGCCAGCGCCTTGAAAACCTACCGGTCGGTCAGAAATTGCTGGCCGCCCTGTTGGTGCTGTTGACCACTGTTCTGCTGGTCGCCAACCTGACCTTTATCAGCGCCGCTTATTATATTTCCCAGGAAAGCATGGCGCCCCAGGCCTTGCAGACCATTGGCCGCCTGGTGTCCAACCCCAGCCTGATCTCCGACGCCTTGCAGTCACCACAAAGCGCCGAACGCCTGCTCAACGAGCTCAATAGCTATTCGCCTCTGCGGGCAGCCGCCCTCTACGATGGC
Source organism: Pseudomonas sp. 65/3-MNA-CIBAN-0223 (assembly GCF_040310425.1). Classification (NCBI taxonomy): domain Bacteria; kingdom Pseudomonadati; phylum Pseudomonadota; class Gammaproteobacteria; order Pseudomonadales; family Pseudomonadaceae; genus Pseudomonas; species Pseudomonas sp. 65/3-MNA-CIBAN-0223. The sequence continues at coordinate 80,841 of NZ_JBEOPV010000011.1, read as the reverse complement.
AAAGGCCAGCGCCTGGCGCAGTTGCAACAGGGGGAAAAGCTCAAGTTGCCAGAGCACTACCGGCACATCGAGTCCTGGCAAGCCACCGAATTTCGCAGCAACCAGGTGATCACCCTGCCCCGCCCCGGCACAGCGCCTGGTCACTTGCTGCTGGTTGCCAGCAGCGAACTGCCGATGGCGTTCTACACCGGTACGCTGACGGCAAGCCTGGGGATCCTGATCTTCAGCATCCTGTTGTGGCTGGTGATCGCAAGGCAGATCAAGCGCCTGATTACCCGGCCGATCCATCAGCTGGAAGAGTTGTCCCGGCAAGTCACAAGGGAAGAGAACTACGCCCTGCGCGCCTCTCGCGGCAACCATGACGAAATCGGCAGCCTTGCCGAGGCGTTCAATACCATGCTGTCGCGGATCGAAGCGCGGGAGCAGCAGCTCAAACGCGCCCGTGACGACTCCCAGGCCGCCTACGACCAGGCTCAGGGGCTGGCGGAAGAAACCCGCCATACCAATCGCAAACTGGAACTGGAAGTGCAGGTTCGCAGCAAGATCGAGAAAAAGCTCACGGGTTTCCAGAATTACCTCAACAGCATCATCGACTCGATGCCCTCGGCGTTGATTGCCCTGGATGAACAGCTTTACGTCACCCAATGGAATCAGGAGGCCAGCGCGCTGTCCGGGACTCGCCTGGACGAGGCCCTGAACCAGCCGATCTTCCTCGCCTTCGAACCGCTAAAGCCGTATTTGCCGCAGCTCAAGCAAACGGTCGAACAGCACACGGTGGCCAAGATCGAGCGGGTGACCTGGGTCAAGGATGATGAAGCCAGGCATTACGCCCTGACGTTTTATCCACTGATGGGCGGCGCGGGTCGTGGCGTGGTCATCCGTATCGACGACATTACCCAGCGTCTCTCGCTGGAAGAGATGATGGTGCAGTCAGAGAAAATGCTCTCAGTCGGCGGCCTGGCGGCGGGTATGGCGCATGAGATCAACAACCCCTTGGGCGCCATCCTGCACAACGTGCAAAACATCCGCCGGCGCCTGTCCCCGGAGTTGCCGAAGAACCTTGAACAGGCCGAGCACATCGGCATCGAACTGGAAACCGTGAACCAGTATCTGGTGGCTCGTGAAGTGCCGCAACTGCTCGACGGTATCCAGCAGGCTGGCGCCCGCGCGGCGAAGATCGTGACGCACATGCTCAGTTTCAGCCGGCGCAGCACCCGGCAAATGGCGCCCTGCGACCTGCCGGCGCTGATTGATCAGGCAGTGGAAATCGCTGGCAACGACTTCGACCTGGCGATCGGTTTCGACTTCAAGGGGCAGGCGATCATTCGTCAGTTCGACCCGCAGCTCGGCCCGGTCCCCGGCACCGCCAACGAGCTGGAGCAGGTGCTGCTCAACCTGCTGAAAAATGCCGCCCAGGCCATTCATCAGCGCGAGGACGACCGTGAACCGGGGCGGATCATCTTGCGCACCCGCCTGAACCCGCCCTGGGCGGAGATCCAGGTCGAGGACAACGGCATCGGCATGAGCGAGAGCGTGCGCAAGCGTACTTTCGAACCGTTCTTCACCACCAAGGAAATCGGCCAGGGGACCGGGCTCGGTTTATCGGTGTCGTACTTCATCATCACCAACAACCACAAGGGCCAGATGGAAGTGCAATCGACCCTCGGCCAGGGCACCTGCTTCACCCTGCGCCTGCCCTTGGCGAGCACTGCGCTCGTCTCTCAGGAACTCAATCAGCTATAGAGGTAACCCATGGGCTTTCGCTTGTCGAAAATCTACACCCGCACTGGCGACAAAGGCGAAACAGGCCTCGGCGATGGTCGCCGAGTGCCCAAGGACCATCCACGAATTGAAGCAATTGGTGAGGTTGACACGCTAAACAGTCAGGTTGGTGTGCTGCTGGCGGGATTGGCGCAGGAAACTGCTGCGTATCCTAGGCTTAATGAAGTGGTCGAGGTGTTAGCGCCTTGCCAGCACCGCTTGTTCGACCTCGGCGGCGAACTGGCAATGCCTGAGTATCAGGCTCTGAACATGACAGAGATCGAGCGCCTGGAGGCGGCGATCGATGTATGGAACGAAGAACTGGGGCCGTTGGAGAATTTTATTTTGCCCGGCGGTTCGGCGCTGATTGCCCAGGCGCACGTGTGCCGCAGCCTGGCGCGCAGTGCGGAACGGCGCTGTCAGCATTTGAATGCGACTGAGCCGCTGGACGGGGTCGGGTTGGCTTACATCAATCGGTTGTCGGATTTGCTGTTTGTGATGGCAAGGGTCATTGCCAGGCGCCAGGGGGTTGCGGAAATCTTGTGGCAGCCCGCAGTGAAGCCCACAGAAGCGTAGCGCCTGTTCGGGCGCCATCGCTGGCAAGCCAGCTCCCACAAGTTTTGTCGTGTGCACAACATGTGTGAACGACACCAAACCCTGTGGGAGCTGGCTTGCCAGCGATGAGGCCAGCAGCCTCAATACACACAAGTTTTGTCGTGTGCACAACATGTGTGAACGACAACAAACCCTGTGGGAGCTGGCTTGCCAGCGATGAGGCCAGCAGCCTCAATACACAATCAAGCCTCAGGCCAGAACGCGCGGATTCCCGCCACACCCTGCGCCCCAGCTTCCCAAGCCTGCTGCCGCTCAGCCGGGCCCACGCCACCCAGCAGGAACACCGGTTTACTGAACCCTTCGATCAAGCTCGCCGCCTGCTGCCAACCCAGCGGCTGGGCATCCGGGTGGGTCTGGGTCGGCTGTACCGGCGACAGGGTGACAAAATCCACGCCCATCTGCTCGGCCAACGCCAGCTCCTCTGCGTTATGGCAGGACGCCGCCAGCCAGCGCGACGCCGGCAGCGGTCGACCCGCTGCCGCGTATTTGCGCAGTTGGGCGGCCGTGATATGCCAGCCGGCCGAGGGGAAATCACCCAGCCACTCGAACGGCCCCTTGATCATCAACTGCGCCTTGCCCGCACACAGTCCCGCCGCATCCACCGCCAGATCCCGGTATTTGGGGTCGTAGCCGTTTGGTGCGCGCAGCTGGATAAGCTTGATGCCGCCTGCGATGGCTTTCTGGATACCGCGCAATAGTGCCGGGGTCTCCAGATCTTCAGGGGTGATCAGGTATTCGGCCGGCAAGCGCGCAGCCGCGACGATCGGCTGGTTGGCCGCCGGAAATTCGTAGTCCAGCAGGTCCCGCGGAGCCACCCAGGCCAGCGGCTGGCCTTCGGCCCCATGCGGCTCACCGGAAAACGCCGAGACTTCCCAGACATCCAGCAATACTTGCTTGTCAGGATAATCGTGGCGGACCTTGATCAGCGGGCGCGCTGCGCCGACCACAATTCCCAGCTCTTCATGAAGCTCGCGAGCCAAGGCGGTTTCGACGGACTCGTCAGCCTCGACCTTGCCACCCGGGAACTCCCAAAGACCGCCCTGGTGCTGGGTATCGGCGCGCCGGGCGATCAGGATCTTGCCACTGCTGTCACGAATAACCGCAGCCGCTACATGTACGCGTTTCACTGCCCAACCTCCTTCAGACCTGCTTTCTGCCAGGCCTTGAACGCTGGCCATTGGTAGATCGTATCGATGTAGGCCTCATCCTCGGCCGGTACTTTCACCTGATAGGTGCGCAGGCGCACAGCAATCGGGGCGAAGAAAGCATCGGCCAGGCTAACCTTGCCAAACAGGAACGGACCGGCGTCGGACGCAGCGGCCCGGCACTGCGCCCATAACGCCAGCACTCGTTCGATGTCCTCCTGGACTTCAGTCGGAGCCGACAGCAGTGGCGCGTCGCGGCTGAGGTCAAACGGCATGTTGGCCCGCAGGGCGAAGAACCCCGCGTGCATTTGCGCGCAGGCCGAGCGGGCCTGGGCCCGGGCCGCCACATCGCTGGGCCAGAGCCCAGCATCCGGGAACTGTTCGGCCAGGTACTCGGCAATCGCCATGGAATCGGCGATGGTGCCATGCCTGGTTTTCAGCAGCGGGACTTTGCCGGTCGGCGAGTGTTTGAGCAGGCGTTCACGGGTGTCCGGCTGGTTCAGCTTGATCAGTTCTTCGCTGTAGGGGGCTTTGGCCAGATCAAGCGCCAGCGCGCCGCGCAAGGACCAGGAGGAATACAATTTGTCGCCGATGATCAGGTGGAGGCTCATGTTCGGGACCCTTGGATAAGAGGTATGGGCCAGATTTTTCAGCGCCTGGTTGACCGTCATCGCGGGCAAGCCCGCTCCCACAGGGTCAGCGCAATCCTGTGGGAGCGGGGCTTGCCCGCGATGGGCCGGGGTCGCGTTCGACCGACCCGGTTTGACTTAAGTACGGTACTCAGCGTTGATCTTTACATACTCATGAGACAGATCTGTGGTCCAGATCGTCTCGCTGCACGCGCCGCGACCCAGTTCGATCCGGATAGTGATTTCTTCCTGCTGCATCACCGCCGCACCCTGGGCTTCGGTGTAACTGGCCGCACGGGCGCCGTGGCTGGCGATGCACACCTCCCCGAGGAACACGTCGATCTTGCTCACATCCAGATCGGGCACACCCGCGCGGCCAACGGCGGCCAGGATACGGCCCCAGTTCGGATCGGAAGCAAACAGTGCAGTCTTGATCAGGGGCGAGTGAGCCACGGTGTAACCGACGTCCAGGCACTCCTGGTGGTTGCCGCCGCCATTAACCTGGACGGTGACGAACTTGGTCGCGCCTTCGCCATCACGAACGATCGCCTGGGCGACGTCCATGCACACTTCGAACACGGCCTGTTTCAGCTTGGCAAACAGCTCGCCTTCGGCGCGGGTGATTTCCGGCAGCGCCGCCTGTCCGGTGGCGATCAGCATGCAGCAGTCGTTGGTCGAGGTGTCGCCGTCGATGGTGATGCGGTTGAACGACTTGTTGGCGCCGTCCAGCAGCAGGTTTTGCAGCACTTCACGGGACACTTTGGCGTCAGTGGCGATGTAGCCCAGCATGGTCGCCATGTTCGGCCGAATCATGCCAGCACCTTTGCTGATGCCGGTGACGGTGATGGTCACGCCGCCATGGTCGAACTGGCGGCTCGCCCCCTTGGGCAAGGTGTCGGTGGTCATGATGCCGGTGGCGGCAGCTTCCCAGTTGTTGACCGACAGGTCGTCGAGCGCAGCCTGCAAGGCGCCTTCGATCTTCTCGACCGGCAGCGGTTCGCCGATCACCCCGGTGGAGTACGGCAGCACCAGGCGGGCATCGACGCCGGTCAGCTCTGCCAGCTTCGCGCAGGTGCGCTCGGCGGCGGCCAGGCCAGGCTCGCCGGTGCCGGCGTTGGCGTTGCCGGTGTTGGTCAGCAGGTAACGCACCGGGCCTTGCACTCGCTGCTTGGCAAGAATCACCGGTGCGGCGCAAAAGGCGTTCAGGGTGAACACGCCAGCGACCGTCGAGCCTTCGGCACAGCGCATGACCACGACATCCTTGCGCCCCGGGCGCTTGATGCCGGCCGAAGCAATACCGAGTTCAAAACCGGCAACCGGGTGCAACGTTGGCAAAGGACCAAGACCAACAGCCATGAATGCGCTCCTTAAAAATAGTCATCGCCGACGCAGATGATCGGCGGTATCAAATGGCAAAACGCCGCGACGGCTGATGCCGGTCGCGGCGCGGGTATTTCAGCGTGCTGAACGGGTTTTACTGGATCTGCCCGTGGCAATGCTTGAATTTCTTGCCCGAACCGCAGTAGCACAGTTCGTTACGGCCCAGCTTCTGTTCGTTACGCACCGGCGCGGTGGCGAGGGCAACATCGACCTCTTCACCCAGCAGTTCCGGCTGCTCCAGACCTGGCGGCTCGTCGTGCTGGAATTGCATGCGTGCGGCCAGAGCTTCGGCTTCCTGGCGCAGGCGTTGCTCTTCTTCGATCGGGTCTTCGCGACGAACCTGTACGTGAGACAGCACACGAATCGAGTCGCGCTTGATCGAATCCAGCAGCTCGGAGAACAGCGTGAACGACTCGCGCTTGTACTCTTGCTTCGGGTTCTTCTGGGCGTAGCCACGCAGGTGGATACCATGACGCAGGTGATCCATGGTCGACAGGTGGTCTTTCCACAGGTCATCCAGTACGCGGAGCACAATCTGCTTCTCGAAGGTACGCAGCGCTTCGGCGCCAGCCTGGTCTTCTTTCTCGTGGTACGCGGCGATCAGCTCGTTCATCAGCTTCTCGCGCAGGGTCTCTTCGTACAGGTGATCGTCTTCGTCGAGCCACTGCTGGATCGGCAAGGCAACACCGAAATCACTCTGCAATGCAGCCTCAAGACCGGCCACGTCCCACTGCTCTGGCAGCGACTGTGGCGGAATGTGCGCGCTGACGGTGGCGTTGAGCACGTCCTGACGGAAGTCAGCGATGGTCTCGCCGATGTTGTCAGCGGCCAGCAACGTGTTACGCATGTGATAGATCACTTTACGCTGTTCGTTGTTGACGTCGTCGAACTCGAGCAGTTGCTTACGAATATCGAAGTTGCGGCCTTCTACCTTGCGCTGGGCCTTTTCGATGGCGTTGGTCACCATGCGGTGCTCAATTGCTTCGCCAGGCTGCATGCCCAGGGCTTTCATGAAGTTCTTCACCCGATCAGAGGCGAAGATACGCATCAGGCTGTCTTCCAGCGACAGGTAGAAGCGGCTCGAACCGGCATCACCCTGACGGCCGGCACGACCGCGCAACTGGTTGTCGATACGGCGCGATTCGTGACGCTCGGAAGCGATGACCTGCAGGCCACCGGACTCCAGCACTTGCTGGTGGCGTTTTTGCCAGTCGGCCTTGATCTGGGCGATCTGCTCAGGGGTCGGATTCTCCAGCGAAGCCACTTCCACTTCCCAGTTGCCGCCCAACAGGATGTCGGTACCACGACCGGCCATGTTGGTGGCGATGGTCAGTGCGCCTGGGCGACCGGCCTGGGCGATGATCTCGGCTTCCTTCTCGTGGAACTTGGCGTTCAGGACCTTATGCTCGATGCCTTCCTTGTTGAGCAGATTGGACATGTGCTCGGAAGTTTCGATGGTTGCAGTACCCACCAGCACCGGACGGCCCTGGGTCATGCATTCCTTGATGTCGTTGATGATCGCCGCGTATTTTTCGTCGGCGGTCAGGAACACCAGGTCGTTGTAGTCCTTACGTGCCAGCGGACGGTTTGGCGGAATCACCATGACCGACAGGCCGTAGATCTGGTGGAACTCGAACGCTTCGGTGTCTGCCGTACCGGTCATGCCGGACAGCTTGTTGTACAGGCGGAAGTAGTTCTGGAAGGTGGTCGATGCCAGGGTCTGGCTTTCGGCCTGGATGTTCAGCTCTTCCTTGGCTTCGATGGCCTGGTGCAGGCCTTCGGACAGACGACGACCCGGCATGGTACGACCGGTATGTTCGTCGACCAGCACAACCTGCCCGTCCTGCACGATGTATTCGATGTTGCGATGGAACAGCTTGTGCGCACGCAGACCGGCATAGACGTGGGTCAGCAGGCCCAGGTTATGTGCCGAATACAGGCTTTCGCCTTCGGCCAGCAGACCGACGCGGGTGAGCATGTCTTCAATGAACTGGTGACCGGCTTCGTTGAGCTCGACCTGACGCGTCTTCTCATCGACGGTGTAGTGGCCAGCCTTGGTGACTTCGCCTTCTACTTCCTCGACGTGCAACTCCAGTTGCGGGATCAGTCGGTTGATCTCGACGTACATCTTGGAGCTGTCCTCCGCCTGACCGGAAATGATCAGCGGGGTACGGGCTTCGTCGATGAGGATGGAGTCGACTTCGTCGATCACGGCAAAATTGAGTTCGCGCTGGAATTTTTCTTCCATGCTGAACGCCATGTTGTCGCGCAGGTAGTCGAAACCGAATTCGTTGTTGGTGCCGTAGGTGATGTCGGCGGCGTAAGCCAGGCGCTTCTCTTCCGGCGGCTGGAACGGCGTGACAACGCCGACCGTCAGGCCGAGGAATTCGTAGAGCGGACGCATCCAGTTGGCATCACGACGGGCCAGGTAGTCGTTCACGGTCACAACGTGCACGCCCTTGCCGGACAGCGCGTTCAGGTAAACGCCCAGTGTTGCCACCAGGGTCTTGCCTTCACCGGTACGCATTTCCGCGATCATGCCTTCATGCAAGGTCATGCCGCCGATCAGCTGGACATCGAAGTGGCGCATACCCATGACGCGCTTGCCTGCTTCGCGGGCGACCGCAAAGGCTTCAGGCAGCAGCTTGTCGAGGGTTTCCCCTTTGGCGATGCGGGCCTTGAACTCGTCTGTCTTGGCACGCAATTGATCGTCCGAAAGGGCCACCATTTGCTCTTCGAAGGCATTGACGAATTGCACCGTCTTGAGCATGCGTTTGACTTCACGCTCGTTCTTGCTTCCAAAAAGTTTCTTTAACAAAGGCGCAAACATATCGGCAGGATCTTCCACACTAAAGGGATGGAGGGCGGCCCCGTGAGTCGCCCGAGCAGCCCTCATGGCCGCATGCGAACGAGCATTCTACCCGGAAACGATGGAGAGGAAAGTGGCGTTATTCCACGATGCTGGCACAGCGCTGTGACGGGGCTCACTTACAATAAGGCCTTTTCTGCCAGTTTCAACCCGGATAAGTACGAAGTTAATCATTGATTTAATGGATAAAGCGTCGCCAGAACGATGGATGGGGTACGGCCAGGCCTTTCTGCTAAGATGGCTGCTCTGTTACTTCAGGTGTCTGATCATGGCATTTCGCCCTCTCACGGCCAGAGCACCCGCCGTTCTGCTTCGCGAAGCCAAACCGCTTAAAGCCATCTTTGGTCACGCTCAACGCCTGGGTCATTTGCAGCGCCTGCTGGAAAGCCAGCTGCAGCCTGCCGCCCGGGAACACTGCCATGTGGCCTCCTGGCGCGAAGGCAGTCTGCTGCTGATCGTGACCGATGGGCATTGGGCGACCCGGCTGCGCTATCAGCAGAAGCGTTTGCAGCGTCAGTTACAAATGTTTGACGAATTTGCCAGCCTGACGCGGATTCTGTTCAAGGTACAGCCGCCCACCGTTCAGCAAGGTGCTGCGGGACATACCATCAGTTTGTCGACCGATGCAGGCGCAACCATTCAGGCCACGGCCGACGGAATCAGCGATCCGAATCTCCGGGCAGCGCTGGAACGGCTGGCGGCTCACGCCAAACCAAAGGTTTAACGGCAAGATCAAAAGATCGCAGCCTTCGGCAGCTCCTACGTAGGAGCTGCCGAAGGCTGCGATCTTTTGCTTTTAGCGGCGTTTGTTGCCTCCCAGCAACGACCCCATCAACCCCCGCACCAACTGCCGCCCCAGTTGATTGGCCGCCTGACGCATCGCCGACTTGAGCGCCTGACCCGCCGCCGTGCCAAGGAATTCCCCGGCCTTGTCGGTGAAGCTTGGCTCTTCAGCGCCTGCCTTGCCCGGTGTGGCTTCAGGCTCCGGCGCCAAGCCCTTGCGCCCCATCAGCACTTCATAGGCTGACTCGCGATCGATCGGCTTGTCGTAACGGCCTTTGAACGGCGAGCCGGCGATCAGCATCGTGCGCTCGGTCTCGGTCAGCGGTCCGATCCGCGACTGCGGCGGCGCTACCAGCACCCGTTGCACCATCGCGGGGGTGCCTTTGTCCTGCAAGGTGCCCACCAGCGCCTCGCCGATCCCCAATTCGGTCAGCACCGACAAGGCATCAAACGCCGGGTTGGGACGAAAGCCCTCGGCGACCGCACGCAGGGATTTCTGCTCCTTGGCGGTGAACGCGCGAAGCCCATGTTGCACACGCAAGCCCAACTGGGCCAGCACGTCATCCGGCAGGTCACCCGGCGACTGGGTCACAAAATACACCCCCACGCCTTTGGAGCGGATCAACCGCACCACTTGCTCCAGGCGGTCACGCAGGGCCTGGGGAGTACCGGCGAACAGCAAGTGCGCCTCATCAAAAAACAGCGCCAGCAGCGGTTTGTCTGCATCCCCGCGCTCGGGCAATTGCTCGAACAGTTCAGCCAGCAACCACAACAGGAACGTGGCGTAGACCTTCGGCGCTTCATGTACCAGGCGGCTGGCGTCGAGCAGGTGAATGCGCCCGCGACCCTCGGCGGTCGGTTGCAGGATGTCTTCGAGCTGCAACGCGGGCTCACCGAACAGCGCTTCGGCCCCCTGCTGTTCAAGCGTTGCCAGGCGGCGCAACAACGCCTGGCTGGAACCGGTGGTCATCAGCGCGGCGTCGTCTCCCAGCAACTGCGGATGATCGCGCAGGTGATTGAGCAGCGCCTTCAGGTCTTTGAGGTCCAGCAGTAGCAGGCCTTCCCGATCCGCGACCTTGAACGCGGCATACAGCGCCGACTGCTGGCTGTCGGTCAGTTCCAGCAGGCTGCCCAGCAGCAACGGGCCCATTTCACTGAGGGTGGTGCGCAAAGGATGACCGGACTTGCCGTGGATATCCCACAAGGTCACCGGATACGCCTGGGGCTGGTGATTCAGCCAGGGCATGCCGGCGATGCGCTCGGCGATCTTGCCCTGGGGATTACCGGCAGCCCCGAGCCCGCACAGGTCGCCCTTGATATCGGCGGCGAACACCGCCACCCCGGCGTCGCTGAAGGCTTCGGCCAGGCGTTGCAAGGTGACCGTCTTGCCGGTCCCGGTCGCCCCGGCGACCAGGCCATGACGATTGGCCAGGCGCATCGCCTGGGCGATAGGGTTACCAGCGAGATCAGCACCAATAACAAGTTGCGAGGAGTCAGGCATTTCGTCACCCATGGTTAATCTTTGATTCCTGATGGCCGATACAGGGGATTGAAGAGCGTCGGTAATTTCCTACAGAAAAAACGGAGCTGTGCGCTTGTGCTCGTCACCACCCACTTTCGCGTTCTCTTATAAAAGCACGCCCTGGCCATTAAGACCTTAGCGGAACCTCAAGCCATGAACAAAAACCTGCGTTTCAGCCATAAAATCCTGCTTGCCGCCGCGCTAATCGTCATTGCCGCCTTCGCCTCGTTTACGCTGTACAACGACTACCTGCAACGTAACGCCATCCGCGAAGACCTGGACAACTACCTCAACGAGATGGGCGACGTTACCGCCAGCAATATCCAGACCTGGTTGAGCGGGCGCATCCTGCTGATCGACAACCTGGCCCAGAACATCGCCATCAACCCCGAGCCGGGCACTGTGGCCAGCCTGCTTGAGCAGAAAGCGTTGACGTCGACCTTCATGGCCTCCTACCTGGGCGACGCGACCGGCAGTTTCACCATTCGCCCGGACGCCAAAATGCCTGCCGGCTTCGATCCGCGAGTGCGCCCCTGGTATAAAGGTGCCGAAAGCAGCAGCACCGCCACCCTGACCGAACCTTACATCGATGCGGCCACCGGGCAGACCATCATTTCCATTGCCACTGCCTCGAAAAAAGCCGGCCAGAGCGTCGGCGTAGTGGGCGGCGACCTGAGCCTGCAAACCCTGATCGATACCCTCAGCGCCCGGGATTTTGACGGCATGGGTTACGCGTTCCTGGTCAGTGCCGATGGCAAGATCCTGGTTCACCCGGACAAAACGCTGGTCATGAAGACGCTGAGCGAGGCCTTTCCCCAGGGGGCGCCGCGTTTGAGCAGTGACTTCAGCGAAGTGGAAGTCGATGGCAAGACCCGCATCGTTAACTTCACCCCGGTCAAAGGCCTGCCTTCGGTCAACTGGTACATCGGCCTGTCGGTCGACAAAGACAAAGCCTTCTCGATGCTCAGCGAGTTCCGTGCATCGGCGGTTGTGGCGACGCTGATCGCCGTGGCAATCATCATCGCCCTGCTGGGCATGCTGATCCGCCTGCTTATCCAGCCATTGCACGTGATGACCCGGGCCATGGAAGACATCGCCGACGGTGAGGGAGACCTGACCAAGCGCCTGACCATCCAGAACAACGATGAATTCGGCATCCTGGGCACGGCGTTCAACCGCTTCGTCGAGCGCATCCACGGCTCGATCCGCGAAGTGGCGTCGGCCACCGGCCAGGTCAATGAAGTGGCGTTGCGCGTCGTCGCCGCGTCCAATTCGTCGATGTTCAATTCCGATCAGCAAGCCTCGCGCACCAGCAGCGTGGCCGCCGCGATCAATCAACTGGGCGCCGCAGCCCAGGAAATCGCCCGCAACGCCGCCCAGGCATCAAGCCAGGCCAGCGACGCGCGCAATCTGGCCGAAGACGGTCAGCAAGTGGTGGATCGCAGCATTGCCGCGATGAATCAACTGTCGAGCATGCTCAGCGCCTCGAGCACCAATATCGAATCGCTTAACAGCAAGACCGTGAATATCGGGCAGATCCTCGAAGTTATCACCAGCATTTCCCAGCAAACCAACTTGCTGGCACTCAACGCGGCGATCGAGGCGGCACGCGCCGGCGAAGCGGGACGTGGCTTTGCGGTGGTTGCCGATGAAGTGCGCAACCTGGCGCATCGCACCCAGGAATCGGCACAGCAGGTGCAGACCATGATCGAGGAACTGCAGGTCGGTGCACGGGAATCGGTGAGCAACATGAGCGACAGCCAGCGTCACAGCCAGGACAGCGTGGACATCGCCAACCTCGCTGGCGAACGCCTGAACAGCGTGACCCTGCGCATCGGCGAGATCGACGGGATGAACCAATCGGTAGCCACGGCGACCGAGGAGCAGACGGCGGTGGTGGAATCGATCAACGTCGACATTACCGAGATCAACACGCTGAACCAGGAAGGGGTGGAGAACCTGCAGTCGACGTTGCGGGCGTGTTCAGACCTGGAGCAGCAGGCGGCGCGGCTGAAGCAGCTGGTGGGTAGTTTCCGTATCTAACATCAGAACCGACGCCATCGCGGGCAGGCTCGCTCCCACAGGTTAACGTCCAGACTTGTGGGAGTGAGCCTGCTCGCGATGGCGCTCTCAAATCAAACACAACGCCAACTGCGCAGCCACCCGGCAAACCCCAACCGAACATCTATCCTTCAAAAAGGTCAACCGAGGGAGAACAACGGACCGGAGGGATGCTCATCGTGCATATCGCTGACATAACCATGTTCTACGCCCCTGCCAGCGGTGGCGTGCGCACGTATCTGGATGCCAAACACCGACGCCTGGGCATCAAGCCCGGCATTCGCCACAGCCTGCTGATTCCCGGCGCCCACCTGGGCGAACAGGACGGCGTATACACCGTTCCCGCCCCCGCCCTGCCCTTCGGCAAAGGCTATCGTTTTCCCGTTCGCCTCGCCCCCTGGCGAAATGTCCTGCAGGATCTGCAGCCCGATCTGATTGAAGTCGGCGACCCTTACCTCACGGCCTGGGCAGCCCTGGACGCGCGACGTCAGCTGGATGTTCCGGTGATTGGCTTTTATCACTCGGATTTGCCGCTGCTGTGCAGCAATCGCATGGGCAACTGGGTAACACCCAATGTCGAAGCCTATGTCAGGAAGCTGTATGGCAACTTCGATCGGGTACTCGCGCCCAGCCAGGTCATGGCCGACAAGCTGATTGGCCTGGGGGTACAAAATGTCTATGTGCAGCCTTTGGGCGTCGACCTGCAAACCTTCCACCCTGGCGCTCGCGACACGAGGCTGCGGGCGGAACTGGGTATTGCCGAAGACAGCCGCCTGCTGATCTTTGCCGGTCGCGGTTCCAAGGAAAAAAACCTGCCCGTGCTGCTCGATTGCATGAAGCGACTGGGCCCGCGCTTTCACCTGCTGCTGGTGGGTTCATCGATGCCAACACTCGTGCCGGATAACGTCACGGTGATCGATCAGTTCTGCCCGGCGCCGCACGTGGCTCGCCTGATGGCCAGCTCCGATGCACTGCTGCATGCTGGCGATCAGGAAACCTTCGGCCTGGTGATCCTCGAAGCCATGGCCAGCGGTATCCCGGTAATCGCGGTAGCGGCCGGGGCCTTTCAGGAAATCGTCACCGACCAGTGCGGCCTGCTCTGCGCACCCAACAGTCCGGCGGCAATGGCCAGCGCCGTCCACGCGCTATTCAGTTCGGGCAGTACGGCCCTGGGTCAACAGGCTCGCCGTCATGTGGAACAGCATTACGCCTGGGATACGGTGGTCGACAGCCTGCTGGGGCATTATCATGCTGTGCTGGGCACGCAATGGCCGCTGATCGCCAATGGTTGAATCCGCGAATCCCCCCTGCCTGCTGCTGGTGCTGCACGATGTCGCACCGCAGACCTGGCCCGACTATCAGCCTTTCGTCGAAGCTGTCGATGCCCTGGGCGCGGTGCCGATGACCTGGCTGGTGGTACCTGACTTCCACAAACACAATGACCTGCAAGCGCACCCGGACTTTCGCCGACTGCTGTCCCATCGTCTGGCCCGGGGTGACGAACTGGCACTGCACGGCTATTTTCATTGCGACGAAGGTTCACCGCCGAGCACCCCACGAGACTGGTTCATGCGCCGTATCTACACCCACGAAGGTGAGTTCTATCACCTGACCGAGCAGCAAGCGCTGTCCCGCCTGCAGGCTGGCATCGAGATGTTCCGGCGCTACGACTGGCCCCTGGAAGGGTTCGTCGCGCCGGCCTGGTTGATGAGTGCCGGAACACGGCAAGCCCTGCGCCAGTTGCCGCTGAGCTACACCAGTGATCCACAGCACCTTTACCGCCTGCCGGACTTCAGCGTTGTGGACGCGCCGGGACTGGTGTGGAGCGCCCGCAGTGCCTGGCGTCGCGGCCTGTCGAAGTGGCTCAGCGACCGCCGGGAGCAACGCTGGCAGCAAGCGCCGGTGATTCGCCTCGGCCTGCATCCGGTGGACATGCGCCACCGGTTCTCCCGGGATTACTGGCTGCAAACCGTCAAGCGTCTGCTGGATCAGGGGCGTATGCCGCTGACCAAGGCCGACTGGTTGCGACTGCCAGACGCTGCTGTCGGTCGCCGCGCATGAGCCGCGTCATTCTTCTTCTCGTCGCGCTGCTGGTTGCGGTGCTGATCCCGTCCCTGCTGGGCGGGAATGAAACCTGGTATCGGTTGCGGCATTTCCCCCTGCACTGGCTGCTGATCATGTTCGGCATGATTCTGTTGTGCTGGGTCCTGAACACCCTGCGCCTGCGGCTGTTATTGGGCGATCAGTGTCACAAGGTCGGCCGCCTGAAAAGTCTTGGGGTGGTGATGGCCGCCGAGTTTGCCTATTGCGCCACGCCTGGAGGCAGCGGCGGACCTCTGACGATCATGGCCCTGCTCTCGCGCCAGGGCGTTCGCCCGGCCAGGGGCAGCGCGGTGTTTGCGATGGATCAGCTCAGTGACCTGGTGTTCTTCCTGTGCGCGCTGAGCGGGATCCTGATCTACGCACTGTTCCAGCACCTGAGCCAGCGAATGGAATGGCTATTGATGGTCAGCGCCATTTCAATGTTTGGCGGCCTGGTCAGTTGCGTCGCGGTGGCGCGCTACCACCGATTGCTGATCCGCCTGAGCGGCCGCCTGCTGGCGCGTCTCAATGTCAAAGCCTCAACGCGCATGCGTTGGGCACGCAAACTCCTGCACTTTCTCGCCGCATTCACCGACACCCTGAAACTTCCCCGTCAGACGCTGATCAAGGTATTTGCACTGACCTGCCTGCATTGGGGTTTGCGTTACAGCGTGTTGTACCTGGCCGTGCGCGGCCTGGGGGCGGACCTGCAGTGGGCCTGGACGTTCCTGATCCAGATGCTGTCTCTCAGCGCCGGGCAGTTCAGCCTGTTGCCCGGCGGCGCCGGAGCGACAGAACTGACCTCGGCCGCGTTGCTGGCGCCGATGGTGGGCAAGTCGACGGCGGCGGCGGCCATCCTGATCTGGCGGGCCGTGACTTATTACTTCTACCTGGTGGTGGGAGGACCGGTGTTCTTTTTGCTGCTGGGGCGACCGCTGCTGAGGAAATTGATGAGGCTCAAGCAGGCTTAGGGGTGGTTTGCCCCGAAGTTTCCACGGGGCCCAAATCCTCGTCCTCTGGATGCAACGTCTCCCACAACTCCCGCGCACCTGGAAACTCCGTGCCATCCTCGGCACTCAAGTCATCGGGATCGTAACGACTCAAACAGCCCTCCCCCAACGTCGCGGGAGGCGTGGAAGTCGCCTTGTCGATTGGATCAGCCATTAACAAATCCTCACTGCAAAAACAACAAAGGGCCTGCAGCGATTGAACGCCCAGGCCCTTCGAAATTCAACAAGGTTGTGCGGCTATCAGAACACCACAGTCTTGTTGCCGTGGACCAACACCCGATCTTCGAGGTGATAACGCAGGCCACGGGCCAACACCATCTTCTCGACATCCCGGCCAAATCGCACCATGTCTTCAATGCTGTCGCTATGGCTGACACGCACCACGTCCTGTTCGATGATCGGACCGGCGTCCAGCTCTTCGGTCACGTAGTGACAAGTGGCACCGATCAACTTCACGCCACGCAGCGAAGCCTGGTGATACGGCTTGGCGCCAACGAACGAAGGCAGGAAGCTGTGGTGAATGTTGATCACCTTGTGCGCGTACTCGCTGCACAACTCCGGCGGCAGGATCTGCATGTATCGGGCAAGTACCACCACCTCGGCATCGTGCTGTTTGACCAGACGCGAGACTTCCTTGAATGCCGGTTCCTTGTCCTGCGGGTTCACCGGAACGTGGTAGTAAGGAATACCATGCCATTCAACCATGCTGCGCAAGTCATCGTGGTTGGAAATCACGCAGGAGATTTCGCAATCGAGCTCATCGCTGTGCCAGCGGTGCAGCAGGTCAGCCAGGCAGTGGGATTCACGGCTGGCCATCAATACAACACGCTTCTTCTGCGCGGTATCGGTAATGCGCCAATTCATCGAGAACTCTTCGGCAATAGGCGCGAAGGCCTCTCGAAAAGCTTCAATACCAAAAGGCAGCGAGTCGGCACGGATTTCGTGACGCATGAAGAACCAGCCACTGAGGTTGTCCGAGTGATGGCTCGCTTCAGTGATCCAGCCATTATGTGACGCCAGAAAGTTACTGACTTTAGCAACGATACCGACGCGGTCCGGGCAAGCAATCACCAGCCGAAAAGTGCGCATGGGGGGGAAACTCCAGAACTTCGCAAAGGCCGCCATTCTAGCGATTACGCAGCAAAACTGCAGTACTGATGATGGCGGGTGTTGCGCCTGGCCCGGGGAAACAGCTCCGGCAACCGTTCCGCTGCGCGCGATGGTGGTCTGACAGGCGATATTCAAGCGGCAATTGTGAAGATGGGCGAAGACAGGTTCAGAGTATTTAATTGCCCGCACAATTTAACGCCTACTCATCGTAAGTGAATTAAATAAACTTCGGTTAAATGTTTACTTGATGAAACACCCTGACTATTATTGGCGCACTGTCACCTGCTATCCAGCGTCCATCATAAGGTAGTCATCATGTCCTTGATCAACGAATATCGCGCCACCGAAGAAGCTATCAAAGAGCTGCAAGCCCGTTTGAAGAATCTGTCCCAAGACGACAAACTGCAAACCGAGCTGGAATTCGAAGGCAAACTGCGCACCTTGATGGGCGAGTACTCCAAGTCCCTGCGCGACATCATTGCGCTGTTGGACCCGGAATCCAAAACCAAGGCTCCACGCGGTGGCGCAGTAAAAACTACTGGCACCAAGCGTGCTCGCAAAGTTAAACAATACAAAAACCCGCACAACGGTGAAGTCATCGAAACCAAAGGTGGCAACCACAAGACTCTGAAAGAGTGGAAAGCCAAGTGGGGCGGTGACGTGGTTGAAGGCTGGGCGACTCTGCTGGGCTAAGCCACAGAGCGTGGCGCAGACTGATCCGCGCCAAAAAAAACGCCAGCTAAATGCTGGCGTTTTTTTATGCCCGGCATTCAACACCGGGCATGTTCGTTTTCAAAGGTTCAAACGAACCCGTAATACCTGGACATATTTTTGCCAGTCATCCAGCACTGCACATTGCTCCGGCGTGGCAGTAAGCATCAGTTGAGCTGCGGCCTCTGCAAAAGAGTTGAGGGTATTGGGCGCGCCCCACTCAGGTGCGGACAAACGCTGCCGACAGAATATCTGCCAGCGTTCCTGTTCTTCGAAACTCAGGGTGTCAGGGAAGTTGCGCGCGCGATATCGAAACAATAATTCAGGCAGGCGCTCATCATCGAACGGCCACTTCTGTTGTGCCAGTTGGGCGGGATCTGCCGCCCGGACTTGTTCACACAAACGCCGATCCCGATCGCCGATAAAACCATCGTATAACTGTTGTTCCGGGTCATCACTGGAAGGAAAACCTTCGCGGGCATAGATCGCCTGAACTTTATCTTTCCAAACTTGCTGTGCGTCACTTAGCCGCAGCGCACGCGCCTGATAAAGCGTCATGTCCAGCCCAAGGCGGTGCTGATCCTGCTCACGCAGTACCGACAAGGGCGCTAAGACCGGGCACTTGTTGATGTGAATAAGCTTCAACGGCACCGGCAACTCGCCCTCGGCCAGATCATCGCTGCGGGTATACAGGCGCTCGCGAAGCGCTTCGGCATCCAGATCGAGCAAGCATTGGGGATCGAGGTGCAAGTCGCAGACGATCAGGGCGTTCTTGTTTTTCGGGTGCCACGCCAGTGGCAAGACCACCCCGACATAGTTGCGCGCCGCCGAGAAGCGCCCGGAGATGTGCACCATGGGTTGCAGCAGACGGATCTGATCCAGCACCTTCTGCTTGCCGCGCAACTGAAAGAGCCAGTCGTAAAGTTTTGGCTGCTTTTGCCGGATCAGCCGAGCCAGGGCGATAGTGGCGCGCACGTCCGACAGCGCTTCGTGGGCGTTGCCGTGGTCGATGCCGTTGGCTGCCGTCAGGCGTTCGAGCTTGAGTGTCACCCTTCCCTGTTCGTCCGTCGGCCACGCCAGGCCATCGGGGCGCAGGGCGTAGGCGGCGCGCACCACGTCGATCAGGTCCCAGCGGCTGTTACCGCCCTGCCACTCGCGGGCATAAGGGTCGAAGAAATTCCGGTACAGGCTGTAACGGGTCATTTCATCGTCGAAACGCAACGTGTTGTAGCCGGCGCCGCAGGTTCCCGGTGCGGCGAGTTGGGCGTGCACCCGGGTCATGAAATCTGCTTCGCTCAGACCTCGCTCGGCCAGGCACCCGGGCGTGATGCCGGTGATCGCACAGGCGGCAGGATGCGGCAGGATATCCTCGCTGGGCTGGCAGTACAGGTTGACCGGCTCGTCAATTTCATTCAGCGCGAAGTCGGTGCGGATGCCGGCAACTTGCAGCGGGCGATCGCAGCGCGGATTGATGCCGGTGGTTTCATAGTCGTACCAGAAGATGGAAGTCACGGGCTGTTCCTGAACTGAAGATCGGCAAAGTCTAGGCGTTCAAGCAAGGCTGCGGCCAGTGCTGATGTGATTCGGGCAGCGCGAGTTGCATACGGGGTATTACATTGTGATGTCGTTTCCCCCCGGGAGGCTGTTAGCATCCAGTCGATCGAATCCCGAACAGGCTACATCAAGGTTGCCCATGCTCGAGACCCCGGCACTGCCAAGGAAAGCGACGCTGTCACCGCCACTGGACACGCGGCATCAGGTCGAGACGCCAGAGGGCATCGACCTGCCACTGCGTCCGGCCGGGCTGGTGGTACGTGTACTGGCTTTCTCCATCGACCTGGCCTTGCGCGGGTTGATCCTCGGCTTGCTGTTCATCGTGCTGTCTTTTCTGGGTAAGCTCGGCGCTGGCCTGGGTTCGATCCTGCTGTTCGTCGTGAGCTGGTGGTACATGGTGCTGTTTGAAGTGCTCAACCAGGGCCGTTCGCCGGGCAAGCAGTGGATGGGGTTGCGCGTCGTACAGGACGATGGCACCCCGGTCGGCTGGTCCGCCTCGCTGTTGCGCAACCTGCTGCGGTTCGTTGACATGCTGCCCTTCGGCTATGCCCTGGGCGCGATCAGTTGCCTGCAACACCCTACCTTCAAACGCCTGGGCGACCTCGCCGCCGGCACGCTGGTGATCTACCGCGAACAACCGCTCAAGCGCCCGGCGCTGCCTGACGTCGAACCCCGTCGTCCCGTGGTGACCCTTACCCTGGCCGAGCAGCGGGCCATCCTCGGATTTGCCGAACGCCAGGGTGACCTTTCTGCAGCACGGGCCGACGAGCTGGCCGCCATCGTCGCCCAACCCTTGCAACTCCACGCACCGAAGGCCGTCGCCGAACTCGGCGGGATTGCCCGCGGCTTGATGGGGCCGGCATGAAGCAGAGTCTGTTCGAGAACCGCCACAGGGTTGAATGGGATCGATTTTCCCTGACGCTCGACGGCCTGGAACGGGGCAAAAAAACCTCCGGCGCGAGCAGTTTCCCTGCGGACTACCGTCGCCTGTGCCATCAACTGGCGCTGGCCCGTGAGCGTGGCTACAGCAGCTTCCTGGTTGACTCATTGCAGCAACTGGCGCTGCGTGGTCATCAGCAACTGTACCGCCAACGCGGCCAGCTGGGAGCCAAGGCCTTGGCGTTTATCCTGGCCGGCTTTCCGCGACTGGTGCGCGAGCAGTGGCACTTCGTCCTCGCGGCAGGCCTGTTGTTCTTCGCCAGTCTGATCGGCTTTGCGCTGCTGGTGTATTGGATTCCGGAGCTGATCTACAACCTGATTCCGGCGGAGCAGGTCAGGCAAATGCAGGAAATGTATAACCCCGAATCCGGTCAGCTGGGGCGCACGCCGGAACGGGCCGCCAGCGAGGATTGGGTGATGTTCGGCTACTACATCATGCACAACATCGGCATCGCCTTTCAAACCTTCGCCAGCGGGTTGCTGTTTGGCCTTGGCAGCGCGTTTTTCCTGGTCTTCAACGGCTTGATGATCGGCGCGGTGGCCGGCCACCTGACCCATATCGGCTTCGGGCAAACCTTCTGGTCGTTCGTGATCGGGCACGGCGCCTTTGAACTCACAGCCATCGTGCTGGCGGGTGCTGCGGGCCTGCAACTGGGCTGGGCGTTGATCGCGCCGGGACGGCTGAGGCGCGCCGAGGCCTTGCGAACGACGGCCAGGACAAGCGTGGGCCTGATCTGCGGGGTGATGCTGTTTCTGGTAATTGCCGCCTTTATCGAAGCGTACTGGTCATCGATGACCGGGCCGGCACCCGCCATCAAGTACCTGGTCGGCGCCGTGCTCTGGTCATTGGTCAGCGCGTATCTACTGTTTGCCGGACGGACGCGCCATGCGCCTGAGTGATGCAACGGTCGTGATTCGCCCCCGCCGAACCTGGGAAGCCATGGACCTGGGTGTGCTGCTGAGCCAGCGTCATCGCCGCTTGCTGATGACCAGTTGGGCCATCGTGACCCTGCCGGTGTTTGCGCTGCTTAGTGTGCTGCTATGGGATTCACCCACCCTGGCCGTGTTCATCTTCTGGTGGTTGAAACCGGCATTCGAACGCCTGCCCTTGTTCATCCTTTCGACAGCACTGTTCGGTGAAACACCGACATTAAAACAGGCGCTGCGCCAATGGCCGCGGCTGCTAAAGCCTCAGTTAATCGCCAGCCTGACCTGGCGCCGCCTGAGCCTGAGCCGCAGTTTCCTGATGCCGGTCATGCAACTCGAAGGCCTCGATGGCCAGGCAAGGGAACAGCGCCTGCAAGTCCTGATGCAGCGCGACGCCAATGCGGCGCGCTGGCTGACGATCATCGGCGTGCACCTGGAGAGCGCATTGTGGATTGGCCTGATGGTGCTGTTCTATCTGCTGCTGCCGCAACAGATTGAAGTCGACTGGGGCTGGCAAGCCTTGATTTCCGCCAGTCAGCAGGACTGGGGGTGGCTCGAACACCTGAGCAATCTCTTTTACGTGCTGGTGTTGATCGTGTGGGAACCGATCTATGTAGCCTGCGGTTTCAGCCTGTACCTGAACCGGCGCACGCTGCTGGAAGCCTGGGACCTCGAACTGGTGTTTCGCCGACTGCGCCAGCGCCTGAGCACTGCCGCCGTTGTACTGCTGGCGAGTTTTTTACTGATGCCCACGATGCAAGATGCCTGGGCCGCAGAGCCGGCCGTTTCCCCTGATAGCCCGCGCCTTCTGGAGCAACCCCTGACCAGTCAGGCCTCCCGGGACAGCATCAAGGCAATCGTCGATAACCCGCCGTTCAAGAACAGGGAAACCGTGACCCGCTATCGCTTCGGCGAAGAGCAAGCGGGCCCTGGGAACGCTGATGATGACCCCACCCCTGGCTGGCTCAAGGCATTGCTCGAGCTGCTCGACGCCCAGCGTTTTGGCGCAGTGGCGACGTTGCTCGAAGCGTTGCTGTGGGGCGCAGTGATCGGGGCGGCGGGCTTGTTGATCTGGCATTACCGCGACTGGCTGCAGGCCTTCGTCAGCCGTCGTCCGCCGACAGACCGAAAAACACTGCGGGCGCCGCCCCGGCAGGCATTCGGCCTCGACCTTGGCCGCGAAACCTTGCCCGCCGACATTGCCGCCAGTGCCGAACTGCTATGGCAGACCCAACCCCGAGAAGCCTTGGGCTTACTCTATCGTGCCCTGCTAAGCCACTTGCTGCACGACTTCAACATGCCGCTGAAACCGGCCGACACCGAAGGCCAGGTGCTGCAGCGTATCGAACAATTGAACCAGCCGGCATTGGCCGCCTTCAGTAAAAGCCTTACCGGCCACTGGCAGAACATGGCCTACGGGCATCGCGTGCCTCCCACACTGGCACAACAGCAGTTGTGTGACGGCTGGCGTGCCTTGTTCGGCCCGGGAGCCTCGCGTTGAAACGCGGTTACGGCCTGGTGCTCGGCACGATCATCGCGGTGCTGCTGGCGTGCCTGGCTATCTACCTGTATCTGAAGGCCACGCCTTATCAGGAGCAGATCGATCACGGTCCCGCGCCCGAAGCGCTGGCCAACCCTTATCTGGCAGCCGAACATTTCCTGCGCAAACAGGGCCTGAGCGTCGGCCACGCCAATGGCCTCGACATCCTGCCCTCGCTCGATCCGCGCCAGCACAGCCTGTTACTGTTCGGCGACCGGTACAACATGACGCCCAGGCAGGTCGACCAGATCATGAACTGGACCCGTGCAGGCGGGCGCCTGGTGTTCGTCGCCGAATCCCTGTGGGATGACAGGACCGGGCAAAGCAACGACCTGCTGCTCGACCGCGTACAGCTGCATCAATCCCTGAGCAAAGACCTGAAAGATCCGCCGACTGCGCCCGGTGATGACCCCTACCCCAAACTCACCAAGCTTTACCTGGAAGATGACGCAGGGCCGGCCTACGCCGGTTTCGACACTGCCTTTCATCTCGAAGACCCGAACAACCTGGCGCAGGCCTGGGCCAACAGTGCCAAGGCCACGCACATGATGCAACTCAATCACGGATTGGGCTCGATCGTGGTGGTTACCGACGCCGACCTGTGGAAAAACCCGGCCATCGACCAGTACGACAATGCCTGGCTGCTCTGGTACCTCACCGCCGATACGCAGGTGACGTTGGTGTTCAATACCGATCACGACAACCTGGTGACCCTGCTGCTGCGCTATTTCCCCCAGGCACTGGTGGCGTTGATTGCGCTGATCGGCCTGGGCTGCTGGCACGCGGGCGTACGCCATGGCCCGTTGCAGGAAACCCCTGCACCAGCGCGCCGCCAACTGCAGGAACACTTGCGCGCCAGCGCTGCTTTCATGCTGCGCCGCAATGGCCAGCAGAGCCTGCTGCAAGCCTTGCGACAGGACATCCTGCGGCGCGTGCGACGCCGTCACCAGGGGTTTGATCAACTCGGCGTCGCCGAACAATGGCTGGTGCTGTCACGCCTGACCGGCCAACCCACACGCGCTATCAGCCAGGCCATGAGCCCGCGACCGAAGCAGCGGCTCAACAGCGCCG
Source organism: Pseudomonas sp. 65/3-MNA-CIBAN-0223 (assembly GCF_040310425.1). NCBI lineage: Bacteria > Pseudomonadati > Pseudomonadota > Gammaproteobacteria > Pseudomonadales > Pseudomonadaceae > Pseudomonas > Pseudomonas sp. 65/3-MNA-CIBAN-0223. Next base: position 57,132 of record NZ_JBEOPV010000011.1, on the reverse strand, counting down.
ACTTCAGCCGCCAGGTGGCCCACCTGCAATCCTTGAGGAACGCCTTATGATGAGTGAACAGCCAGAACCTGGAACGCCAAGCCACGCCGCCCAGCAACGCCTGCGCGCCAGCCAGCTGGCCCAGGCGGTCAGGGCTGAGTTGCAGAAGGCACTGATCGGCCAGGATTCAGTGATCGATGACGTGCTGACCGCCCTGATCGCGGGCGGACATGTCCTGCTCGAAGGGGTGCCGGGGCTGGGCAAAACGCTGCTGGTGCGCGCCCTGGCCCGTTGCTTCGGCGGTGAATTTGCGCGCATCCAGTTCACCCCGGACCTGATGCCCAGCGACGTCACCGGGCACGCGGTCTACGACCTGCAGACCGAACAGTTCAAGTTGCGCAAGGGTCCGCTGTTCACCAACCTGCTGCTGGCCGATGAAATCAACCGCGCCCCGGCCAAGACGCAGGCGGCGCTGCTGGAAGCCATGCAGGAACGCCAGGTCACCCTCGAAGGCCGCGCCCTGCCCATCGCGCAACCGTTCATGGTGCTCGCCACGCAAAACCCGATCGAGCAGGAAGGCACCTACCCTCTGCCCGAAGCGGAACTGGACCGCTTCATGCTCAAGGTGCGCATGGATTATCCCGACGCCAGCCAGGAACTGGACATGGTGCGCCAGGTCACCCGCTCGACCCGCGCCGACATGCTCGACGTGCAGCCTTTGCGCACGGTTTTACAGGCCAAGGACGTGCTTGCCCTGCAGCGCATTGCCAGCGACCTGGCACTGGATGACCAGGTGCTCGACTACGCCGTTCGCCTGGCGCGCACCACCCGCAGCTGGCCGGGCCTGACCCTTGGCGCCGGGCCACGGGCATCCATCGCGCTGGTGCGCTGTGCCCGGGCGCGGGCGTTGTTGCGCGGCGGCGAGTTCGTGATCCCCGATGACATCAAAGGCTGCGCCCTGGCGGTACTGCGCCATCGGGTGCGCATTGCCCCGGAGCTGGATATCGAAGGCCTGGACGTTGACCAGGTGCTCAGGCAGTTGCTCGATCAAGTGCCGGCACCGCGGCTGTGAAACCCTCGCGCCTGCTGCTGATCTGGCTGGCATTGCTGCTGGCCATCGGTATCGCGCTCGGAGCGTTACGCGCGCTCGGCGTCGCGCTGCCCGCCAGTCTGGCGTCGATCAGTTGGGGGTTGCTCCTGGCACTGCTGATGCTGGCGATACTCGACGCCGTGCGCGTCAAACGCCAGGCCTCGCCGCGGATCACCCGGCATATGCCCACAAGCCTGGCTTTGGGGCGCTGGAGCGATGTGCGACTGGAGGTCGAACATGACTCAGCACACTCACAAACCCTTGAGCTGCATGACCACGCTCCCGATGGCCTGAGCGTCGAGAACCTGCCACTGTCGGTCGAACTTCAACCGGGACATCGCAGCCAGCTCAGTTATCGTCTGCGCCCACTCAAGCGCGGCCACTTCAGTTTCGAACACTGCGAAATCAATCTGGCGAGTCCACTGGGCCTGTGGACGCACAAGCGCCTGTTACCCGTGATCGACAGCACCCGCGTCTATCCCGACTTCGCCCGCCTCTACGGCGGCCAGCTGCTGGCAGTGGACAACTGGCTCAGCCAGCTCGGCGTGCGCCAGCGGCAACGCCGGGGCCTGGGCCTGGAGTTTCATCAGCTGCGCGAGTTTCGCGAAGGTGACAGCCTACGCCAGATCGACTGGAAAGCCACCGCGCGCCAGCGCACGCCGATTGCCCGGGAGTACCAGGACGAACGCGACCAGCAGATCATTTTCATGCTCGACTGCGGTCGGCGCATGCGCAGCCAGGACGGCGAGCTGGCGCACTTCGATCACGCCCTCAACGCCTGCCTGCTGTTGAGCTATATCGCCTTGCGCCAGGGCGACGCCGTGGGCCTGTGCACCTTTGCCAGCGACCAGCCGCGCTATCTGGCGCCGGTCAAAGGCAGCGGCCAGCTCAACGTGTTGCTCAATGCAGTTTATGACCTGGACACCACCCAGCGCCCTGCGGATTACCAGGCAGCCGCCAGCCAGCTACTGGCCCGGCAGAAACGCCGCGCCCTGGTGGTGCTGGTCACCAATCTGCGGGACGAGGACGATGAAGGCTTGCTCAGCGCCGTTCAACGCTTGGGCAAACAACACAGGGTGCTGCTGGCAAGCTTGCGCGAAGAGGTGCTCGACCGCGTGCTGCAGACTCCGGTACAGACGCTCGAGGAATCACTCACCTACTGCGGCACGGTGGACTACATGAACTCACGGGCGCAGCTCCACGAGGGACTGAGCGCCCATGGCGTACCGGTGGTGGATGTGCGCCCGGGGGACCTGGGCGCGGCGCTGGTGACGCACTATTTAAGCCTGAAGCGCAGTGGCAGCACCTGAAGCTTGCGCTTGCTGTCAGGCCGAGGCCGGTAACGGCTGGAAACTGAAGTACTGCCTCAGTGCGCTGACCAGATACCCATATTCCGCAGGCGTTCGCTGCAGGCTGAAACCGGCATCGTAATGATGCGGCGTCGCGTCTTCGTGGCACCAAAGACAACATCCCCGCACATCGATGATCTGCTGGCTGCCATCAGTGGCCGGGATTTTGAGGCGCAAATCAAAATCGGCGCCGACCATCATCGGCAACTGGCTGATCAACATCAGCCCGTCCTCGGACACGTTACCCAGAAATCCGATGGGTTTGTCTGTCACGCTGTTAAACACTCTCAGAAAATACGGCAGCTGATGCCGTTCGATCCGGCGGTCGGTGAACATGCTGAATTCGCTATGCCAGGCCCTTAAGCAGGGCCGCACTAATGCTTCGGAACGGACCCGCCTGCGTGGGCAATGGGTACGCTCTCCCCGATCCTGGTGCGACAGTCCGTGGCACCGCTGCCGCTTACTTGGACCGATCACAGGTGTGGCGCCGACCTGGAGACAGGGCCACAGACCCGAGCCCTTGGACTATAGCTCACCCCACGCGGTGAGCCAGGCTTGGGATGACAACTGTAATCACAAACGCGTCGCCCGCACGGCGCCGGTGTTGGTGCTGCGCAGCGGGTAATGGCCCAGTGACTGCAGGGTCTCCAGGCGGGCACGGGCGCGGAACGCGTATTCGCTTTGCGGGTAAGATGCGAGGATGAATTGATAGGTTTGCGCGGCATCGACAAACAGTTTCTGCCGTTCCAGGCACAATCCGCGCAACATCGACACTTCCGGCCATACATAAGGCCGCGCGCGGCTGGCGCGTTCGACTTTCGACAGTTCGAGCGTCACTTGCTCGCAATTGCCGCGGTCGTAGGCACTGTAGGCGTTATTTAAATGATGGTTCATCGACCAACGGGTGCAGCCCGTGATACTGAGGGCCAGGGCGGCTATGAGCACGAATCGCATGAGGGTTCTCCTGTCTTGAACTCTGTATCGACCCGTCGGCGAAAATCTTCAGCAATGTTCGTTTCAACAGACAAACGAATAAGTAGTGCACGGGAACAATGACTACAACCCAAGAGCATAGTAGCCTCACTCAGCGCTTGAACTCAGGAGTCTTTGCATGTCCGTCCGTCGTACCAAAATCGTCGCTACCCTTGGCCCGGCCAGTAACTCGCCGGAAGTTCTAGAACAGCTGATTCTGGCTGGCCTGGACGTCGCCCGCCTGAACTTTTCCCACGGCACCCCCGACGAGCACAAGGCTCGCGCGAAGCTGGTGCGGGACCTCGCTGCCAAGCACGGCCGCTTCGTCGCCCTGCTGGGTGACCTGCAAGGCCCGAAAATTCGTATCGCCAAATTCGCCAACAAGAAGATCGAGCTGAAGATCGGTGATCAATTCACCTTCTCCACCAGCCATCCATTGACCGAAGGCAACCAGCAGATCGTCGGCATCGACTATCCGGACCTGGTCAAGGACTGCGGCGTGGGCGACGAACTGTTGCTCGACGACGGTCGCGTGGTGATGCGCGTCGACACCGCGACCGCCACCGAACTGAACTGCACCGTGATCATTGGCGGTCCGCTGTCGGACCACAAAGGTATCAACCGTCGCGGTGGCGGCCTGACTGCACCGGCCCTGACCGAGAAAGACAAAGCCGACATCAAGCTGGCTGCTGAAATGGAGGTTGATTACCTCGCCGTGTCCTTCCCGCGTGACGCCGCAGACATGGAATACGCGCGCCAGCTGCGCGACGAAGCTGGCGGTACCGCCTGGCTGGTGGCGAAGATCGAACGCGCCGAAGCCGTGGCCAACGATGAAACCCTCGACGGCCTGATCAAGGCTTCCGACGCGGTGATGGTTGCCCGTGGTGACCTCGGAGTGGAAATCGGCGACGCCGAGCTGGTGGGTATCCAGAAGAAAATCATCCTGCACGCTCGCCGCCACAACAAGGCCGTGATCGTGGCGACCCAGATGATGGAGTCGATGATCCAGAACCCGATGCCAACCCGTGCCGAAGTGTCCGACGTGGCCAACGCCGTGCTCGACTACACCGACGCCGTGATGCTGTCTGCCGAAAGTGCTGCCGGTCTTTACCCGCTGGAAGCCGTACAGGCCATGGCGCGCATCTGCATCGGCGCTGAAAAGCACCCGACCAGCAAGACCTCCAGCCACCGCATCGGCAAGGTCTTCGAAAGCTGCGACCAGAGCATCGCGCTGGCAGCCATGTACACCGCCAACCACTTCCCGGGCGTGAAGGCGATCATCGCCCTGACCGAAAGTGGCTACACGCCGCTGATCATGTCGCGCATCCGCTCCTCGGTACCGATCTACGCGTTCTCACCGCACCGTGAAACCCAGGCCCGCGCGGCCATGTTCCGTGGCGTCTACACCGTACCGTTCGACCCGGCATCATTGCCGCCTGAGCAAGTCAGCCAGGCTGCAATCGACGAGTTGCTCAAGCGCGGTGTCGTGGAGAAAGGCGACTGGGTGATTCTGACCAAAGGCGATAGCTACCACACGATTGGCGGCACTAACGGCATGAAGATCCTGCACGTTGGCGACCCGATGGTCTGAGACTTCAGCCAGTAAAAAGGAGGCCCCCCAGTTCGCGCTGGGGGGCCTTTTTTTGGGGTATCTGATGGGCCACCGCCAGGCAGCAGCACTCAACCGCGAGGCAGAAAGGCGTCGGCCAATAGTTGATTGCGCGGCAGTCCCGCCAGGTACAGGCGCCGGGCAAAGGCATCAACGCTGTCGGGGCCGCCGCATAGCAAGGCCTGGGTCTGCCGGGAAACCAGGCGCATTTGTGCCAGTGTCGTGGGCAGATCCGCCGGGGTCCACAGCTCGATGCTGAGGTTCGCGCGGGTGGCGGCCATGGCCTGTAGCGGCTTGGCCAGGTAGTGCTCGCTGGGGTCGTGGGCCAGGTGAATCACGCGGATGGACCCTTGGTGATCCTGCAGCAATGCCTCGCGCAGGATGCCGAACAACGGCCCCAGCCCAGTGCCCGCCGCCAACAGCCATAGCGGGCGCTCGTGCCAGTCCGCATCGTAGTGCAGGGCCCCGCCGCGCAACTCGCCAAGACGGATCGAATCGCCGATCTGCAACAGCCGGGCGGCATCGCTGAACGCGCCCGGTTGCCGGCAATCGATGTGAAACTCCAGGAATCGATCTTCCTGAGGCAGGCTGGCAAGCGAGTAGGGGCGTGCGACTTGTCCCGCCCACAGCACCAGATGCTGCCCGGCGCTGTAACGCAGAGGGCGTTGCGGCACCAGGCGCAGGCGCAACACATGGGCGCTGAGCCAATCGATCGCACTCACCTCGGCGGGGCGACCATCGTGCTGTGGATCGAAGGTATGCACCTGCAAATCCTCCACAACCTGGCACTGACAGGCCAGCCGCCAGCCCTGCTGGCGTTGCTCGGGACTGAGGGCGTCGGGCCGGGTGTCGCTGGGCTGCCCTTGCAGGCACTGCACCAGGCACGCGTGACAGCTGCCGGCGCGGCAGCTATATGGCACGGCCTCGCCATTGCTGTTCAACGCGTCGAGCAGGTTGCTGCCCGGCGCGACCGACCACCGCCGCTCGCCCACGCGCAACTCAGGCATCGGCGTTCTCCCATGCCGCCGCGCAGCGATTGCGCCCGTCGCGTTTAGCGCGATAAAGCGCCTGGTCGGCGCGGTGCAAGGCATCGTCCAGATCGTCACCCAACTCCAGTAATGTCATCCCGGCCGACAGGCTGAGGTGGGTAACGCTGATGCCGATCAGCTCGACGTCGGTAAAGGCGATGCGCAAACGTTCGCAACATGAAGTCAGGCGCTCGGCATTGCAGTCGGGCAGCAGCACCACGAACTCTTCGCCGCCATAGCGGGCGAGCACGTCACCTTCGCGCAGACAGGCGCTGGCGACCGCCGCAAACGCCTGCAGCACCTGATCGCCGGCAGCATGGCCGTGGACATCATTGATTCGTTTGAAGTGATCCAGGTCGATCAGTGCCAGGCCGTGCACGACATCAGCATCCATCGCGTTCAACTCGCGGGTCGCCAGGCGCAGGAAGTGCCGACGGTTGAACAGGCCGGTCAGCTCATCGGTGGCCACCAGGTCTTCAAGCTGGCGCATCATTCCGCGCAGGGTGTCCTGGTGCGCCTGCAAGGCAAAACGGCGCTGGCGCATGCGTTGTCGCGAGGCCTGGACATAACGGGCGTAAAACACCAGCCAGACCAGCACGATAAACAGCAGGCAAACCTGCAGGATGGCCAGAGCCGGGTCAGCCAACTGAAAATGGTAACCGTCCCACAGGGTGATAGCGCTGAAACTGAAGAACACCAGCAGCGCGCAACGAATGAACGCGTAGCGCGACAGATGGAACAGGCCAAACAGCAGGATCAACACATAAAAGACCAGGAACGTGCCCCGGGCATCGTCCAGGTGGGCAATCAGCCAGGTTTGCCAGGCCAGGCCCAGCAGCACTTGTGCTTCGGTCAGGCTGGGGTCGGCAAGGCGCAGGTTGCGGCCACTGTAGAAGTACCCGAACAGTGCCACCTGAGTGATGACCACCAGCACACTGCCAATGACCACACTGGCAAGGGGCGCATCGTAATGACCGGTAAAAAAAGCCAGCCACAGTAGTAGCAAGGCCAGGGCATAGGTACCGGCGGCGAGGGCGAAGCGTTTGAGTAAAAGTCGTTGGATGGCGTTATGGGTCAATCGTTGACTCACCGTGCGAAAAAAACGCTGTTTGAGTGTCCTACTCTACAGTCCGGATGCCACTTTAGTGGCGAGCCTGATAAATGACCAATCAATTCTAAGATCGAAAAAATGGCGTCAAAACCATGACTCGACTTGCTGGTCAATCCTGCCTTCGATGACGCCTGCATCCTATGCGACCAACGAATGACCTCTGGCGGGTGTTTACCAAACCGAGGCGCGGTATACTGCCGCGCCTTTTTAGCGTCGCGCCAGCAGCCCCGGCGTGCCTTGAAAGGTGCTTGCAACCGACCGATTCACCCAAGCTGCAAGCACCTTATTGAATGTTCCCGTCTTTAAGAGGAGCGCGACTCATGACCGTGATCAAGCAAGACGACCTGATTCAGAGCGTTGCCGACGCCCTGCAGTTCATTTCCTATTACCACCCCGTGGATTTCATCCAGGCGATGCACGAAGCCTACCTGCGCGAAGAATCGCCAGCGGCCCGTGATTCGATGGCACAGATCCTGATCAACTCGCGCATGTGCGCCACCGGCCACCGCCCGATCTGCCAGGATACCGGCATCGTCACCGTGTTCGTCCGCGTGGGCATGGACGTACGTTGGGATGGCGCCACGATGGGCCTGGACGACATGATCAACGAGGGCGTACGTCGCGCCTACAACCTGCCGGAAAACGTCCTGCGCGCTTCGATCCTCGCCGACCCGGCAGGCGCTCGCAAGAACACCAAAGACAACACCCCGGCAGTTATCCACTACTCCATCGTTCCGGGTAACACCGTTGAAGTGGACGTGGCGGCCAAGGGCGGCGGCTCCGAGAACAAGTCGAAGATGGCCATGCTCAACCCGTCCGACTCGATCGTCGACTGGGTCTTGAAAACCGTGCCAACCATGGGTGCCGGCTGGTGCCCACCGGGCATGCTCGGCATCGGCATTGGCGGCACCGCCGAGAAAGCTGCGGTAATGGCCAAGGAAGTGTTGATGGAATCCATCGACATCCACGAGCTGAAGAAGCGCGGCCCGTCCAACCGTATCGAAGAGATGCGCCTGGAGCTGTTCGAGAAGGTCAACCAGCTGGGCATCGGAGCCCAGGGCCTCGGCGGCCTGACCACCGTGCTTGACGTGAAGATCATGGACTACCCGACCCACGCCGCTTCGTTGCCGGTGTGCATGATCCCGAACTGCGCGGCGACTCGTCACGCGCACTTCGTGCTCGACGGTTCCGGCCCGGCCTCGCTGGAAGCGCCACCGCTGGACGCCTACCCGGAAATCGTCTGGGAAGCCGGCCCGTCGGCTCGTCGCGTCAACCTCGACACCCTGACTCCGGAAGAAGTGCAGAGCTGGAAGCCGGGCGAAACGGTCCTGCTCAACGGCAAGATGCTCACCGGCCGCGACGCTGCGCACAAGCGCATGGTCGAGATGCTGAACAAGGGCGAAACCCTGCCGGTGGACCTCAAGGGTCGCTTCATCTATTACGTCGGCCCGGTTGATCCGGTGCGCGAAGAAGTCGTTGGCCCTGCCGGCCCGACCACTGCAACGCGGATGGACAAGTTCACCCGCCAGATCCTCGAGCAAACCGGCCTGCTGGGCATGATCGGCAAATCCGAGCGCGGCCCGACCGCCATCGAAGCGATCAAGGACCACAAAGCCGTTTACCTGATGGCAGTGGGCGGCGCGGCTTACCTGGTGGCGCAAGCCATCAAGAAGTCCCGCGTGGTGGCTTTCGCCGAATTGGGCATGGAAGCGATCTACGAGTTCGACGTGAAAGACATGCCGGTAACCGTTGCAGTGGATAGCAAGGGTGAATCGGTACACATCACCGGTCCTGCCATCTGGCAGAAAAAGATCAGTGAAAGTCTGGCGGTAGAAGTGCAGTAAGCCTTTCAGACACGTCTGGCAAAGGCGACAGGGGTCATGCTCCTGTCGCCTTTTTTATGGCTCATGCTATGGTGCGCGCCCACCGTCCCGTTGTGTAACGCCCAGCATGTTCGAGTCCTCTCGCCCCTTGCGCCTGACGCTCTACTCCCTCGTTATCGTTGCCGGCGCCGTCATCGCCGCCACCCTGGCCATGCGCCATGCCGAGCGCCAGGCATTGGTGGAGGACGCTGCCCGGGCCAACCAGCAGCTGGGTTTGTACGCGACCTCGCTGCACACCTTGATCGAACGCTACCGCGCCCTGCCCGCTGTGCTGGCCCTGGACCCTGAGCTGCGTTCGGCACTCGATGGACCATTGACGGCCCAACAGCAGGACCTGCTCAACCGCAAGCTGGAAAAGATCAACGGCGCCGCCGAATCTTCGACCCTGGAACTGCTCGATGAAACCGGCCTCGCCGTGGCCGCGAGCAACTGGCGCCTGCCCAGCAGTTACGTCGGCCACAACTACGGCTTTCGCCCCTACTTCAGCCAGACCCGCACCCTGGGGTCCGGACGCTTCTATGCAGTGGGGGTGACCAGCGGGATTCCCGGTTATTTCCTGTCCAGTGCGGTGACTGCCGACGATGGGCGTTTCCTCGGTGCCATGGTGGTCAAGCTCGAGTTTCCCGAGCTGGAGCGTGAATGGCGCCAAGGCAGCGATACTTTGCTGGTCAGCGATGCCCGCGGCGTGATCTTCATCGCCAATCAGCCAGGCTGGCGTTATCGCTTGCTCAAACCACTGAATGACAGCGATCACGCCGAACTCAAGGCCACCCGCCAGTACGACAAGCAGCCCCTGAAACAGCTGGACTATCAGCCCCTGGAGAGTTTCGACGACAACAGTCACCTGGCGCGGGTCGATGGCCCGGATGGCAAAGTTGACTACCTGTGGGAATCCCTGCCCCTGGCCGCCGAAAACTGGACCCTGCATCTGCTGCGTCGCCCGCAGGTGCCCTTTGAAGACAGCCGCACTGCCGCACTGGCTGCAGCCGGGTCGTGGCTGGCGCTGGTTTTCCTGCTGCTATTTCTCAATCAGCGTTGGCGTCTGGCCAAGATCCGCCAGCGCAGTCGCGAAGAGCTCGAGCGCCTGGTCGAAGAACGCACCCGCGACCTGCGCACCGCTCAGGATGGCCTGGTGCAGTCGGCCAAGCTCGCCGCCCTGGGCCAGATGTCCGCCGCCCTGGCCCATGAAATCAACCAGCCGCTGACCGCCCAGCGCATGCAACTGGCCACCCTGCGCCTGTTGCTCGACCACGGCCGGGTAGATGACGCCTACAAGGCACTCAAGCCGGTGGACGACATGCTGACGCGCATGGCTGCCCTGACCGGCCACCTCAAGACGTTTGCCCGCAAGAGCCCCAGCGGCCTGCGCGAACGCCTGGACCTGGCGACTGTGGTGGACCAGGCGCTGCAACTGCTCGAAACCCGCCTGCGCGAGGAACAGGTCAGCACGGTGCTGCACCTGACGCGCCCGGCCTGGGTGCGTGGTGATTCGATTCGCCTGGAGCAGGTGCTGATCAATCTATTGCGTAACGCCCTCGACGCGATGCACGACAAGCCCTGCAAGCGCCTGGAAATCCGGTTGGAAGAAGATGAAAAGCTGTGGCGCCTGACCGTGTCCGATAATGGTGGCGGCATTGCCGAGGAACACCTGGCAAAAGTCTTCGATCCGTTTTTCACCACCAAACCCGTGGGCGATGGCCTGGGCATCGGGCTGGCCGTATCCTTTGCCATCGCTCACGAATCCGGCGGCCGCCTGAGCGCGGCCAACCAGGGTAACGGCGCCGCTTTCACCCTCACCCTGCCAATCGACCAGGAGGCCCAGGGCCCATGCTCAACTCAGTAATCGTCGTCGACGACGAAAGCAGCATTCGTAGCGCCGTCGAACAATGGTTGAGCCTGTCAGGCTTCGAAGTGCAGTTGTTCAGTCGCGCCGAAGAGTGCCTGGCGCAGTTGCCCCGGCACTTTCCTGGGGTGATCCTCAGCGACGTGCGCATGCCCGGTATGACCGGCCTGGAGCTGTTGGCCGAGGTCCAGCGGCGTGATGCCGACTTGCCGGTGATCCTGCTGACCGGCCACGGCGATGTGCCGATGGCAGTGGACGCGATGCGCGACGGCGCCTACGACTTCCTCGAAAAACCCTTCAGCCCCGAGACGTTACTCGGCAGCCTGCGACGCGCGCTCGACAAACGCCGGCTGGTGCTGGAAAACCGCGCCCTGCATAAACAGGCCGACAACCGCGCCAAGCTCGATGCCACACTGCTGGGGGTATCCCGAGGACTGCAGACGTTACGCCGGCAAGTGCTGGAACTGGCGGCATTGCCGGTCAATGTGTTGATCCGCGGTGAAACCGGCAGTGGCAAGGAGCTGGTTGCTCGCTGCCTGCACGACTTCGGGACACGGGCCGCCAAGCCCTTTGTGGCGCTCAATTGCGCAGCGATCCCCGAGCAACTGTTCGAGGCCGAACTGTTCGGCCACGAGAGTGGCGCATTCACCGGCGCCCAGGGCAAGCGCATCGGCAAGCTCGAATATGCCGACGGCGGCACGCTGTTTCTCGATGAAATCGAAAGTATGCCACTGGCCCAGCAAGTGAAATTGCTACGAGTGCTGCAGGAGCAGAAACTCGAGCGCCTGGGGTCGAACCAGAGCATTCGCGTGGACCTGCGAATCATCGCCGCGACCAAGCCCGACCTGCTGGACGAAGCCCGGGCCGGACGCTTCCGTGAAGACCTGGCCTATCGCCTGAACGTTGCCGAGCTGCGCCTGCCGCCGCTACGAGACCGGCGCGAGGACATCCCGCTGCTGTTCGAAACCTTCGCCCAGAGCGCCGCCGATCGCCTGGGCCGCACATTTCCACCACTGACCGGCGCGCAATTGAGCCACTTGCTAAGCCATGACTGGCCCGGCAACGTCCGTGAACTGGCCAACGTGGCCGAGCGCCAGGTGCTGGGGCTCGATGAGCCGGCACCGGTAGGCAGCGAACCGGGGCAGTCACTGGCGGCTCGTCAGGAGGCTTTCGAAGAACACTGCCTGCGGGCGGCCTTGACCCGGCATAAAGGCGATGTGAAAGCGGTGCTCGAAGAGTTGCAACTGCCGCGCCGCACCTTCAATGAAAAGATGCAGCGCCATGGGCTGACTCGCGAGATGTTTTTGTAGCGCCTGGATCGGCCTCTTCGCGGGCAAGCCGCTCCCACAGGTTTTGTGGCCGAGCACATATCTGTGGTCCACCTTGATCCCTGTGGGAGCGGGCTTGCCCGCGAAGAGGCCATTGCTGCCAATACACATCTACAAGCTGATAAGCGATTTTCCGCTCACCCCCATTCTCCAATAAGCGGAAATCCGCTTACGCACCCGTCCAAACCCCTCTAAACCGGCCCTCCCCCTGTTGGCACAGCTCCTGCTATAGCCCCCGCAGGCTGCGTTTCAATGCGCTCCAATACAACAATTAGATTAAGGATCCTTCGATGGATAACTCCAACACCCTGCCCGCAGGATCGGCTGCCGTGCCGGCCAAGACCAGAACCACTTCCAGTCGCATCAGATCGATCTTCAGCGGTTCGGTCGGCAATATGGTCGAGTGGTACGACTGGTACGTCTACGCCGCGTTCTCGCTGTACTTCGCCAAAGCCTTTTTCCCTAAAGGCGATACCACCGCACAGCTGCTTAATACCGCCGCGATTTTCGCCGTAGGCTTCCTGATGCGTCCGATCGGGGGCTGGCTGATGGGCCTGTACGCCGACAAGGTTGGTCGTAAAAAGGCGTTGATGGCCTCGGTTTACCTCATGTGCTTCGGTTCGCTGCTGATCGCCCTGAGCCCGGGCTATGAAACCATCGGCATCGGCGCGCCGATCCTGCTGATTTTCGCCCGTTTGCTGCAAGGCCTGTCGGTCGGTGGCGAGTACGGCACCTCGGCCACTTACCTCAGCGAGATGGCGACCAAGGAGCGTCGCGGTTTCTTCTCGAGCTTCCAGTACGTGACCCTGATCTCCGGCCAGCTCATCGCGCTGGGCGTACTGATCGTCCTGCAGAACGTCCTCACCACCGAGGAACTGTATGCCTGGGGCTGGCGCATCCCGTTCGCCATCGGCGCGCTGTGTGCCGTGGTTGCGCTCTACCTGCGTCGCGGCATGGAAGAGACCGAGTCCTTCACCAAGAAAGAAAAGGCCAAGGAAAGCGCCATGCGCACCTTGATGCGCCACCCCAAGGAACTGCTCACCGTGGTCGGCCTGACCATGGGCGGTACGCTGGCGTTCTACACCTACACCACCTACATGCAGAAGTACCTGGTGAACACGGTCGGTATGAGCATCTCCGACTCCACCACGATTTCGGCAGCCACGCTGTTCCTGTTCATGTGCCTGCAACCGCTGGTAGGCGGGCTCTCGGATAAAGTCGGTCGCCGGCCTATCCTGATCGCCTTCGGCGTCCTTGGCACGCTGTTCACCGTGCCGATCCTGACCGCCCTGCACACCGTGCAGAGCTGGTGGGGCGCGTTCTTCCTGATCATGGCGGCGCTGATCATCGTCAGCGGCTACACCTCGATCAACGCGGTTGTGAAAGCCGAACTGTTCCCGACCGAAATTCGTGCACTGGGTGTTGGCTTGCCTTACGCGCTGACCGTGTCGATCTTCGGCGGTACCGCTGAATACATCGCGCTGTGGTTCAAGAGCAGCGGCATGGAAACCGGCTACTACTGGTACGTGACCGGGTGTATCGCAGTGTCTTTGCTGGTGTATATCACCATGAAAGACACTCGCAAGCACTCGCGCATCACCACTGACTGACCGTCACATTCAGGTCGGCTGCACCGGCCTCTTCGTCGAAACGCCGTCCGGAGCTTGTGAGTTCCGGGCGGCATTGCGATGGAGCCCCCCAAAAATCTATCAGCTCAACTCGGCAGCCGCCGGCTTCGCGTACTTGTTTTGCGCGTAGGAAGCACCCGCAATCATCACCATCAGAATCCCCGCCAACACCAGCGAGGAGCCAATCGTACCGAAATCCAGCCCCCCCTTTTCATGCGGTTTTGTCAGGAAGTCACCTAGGGTCGCCCCGAACGGCCGGGTGAGGACAAATGCCACCCAGAACAGCAACACTGACGAAATCCTGGTGAAGTATTTGAGCAGCACCACCATCACAATGGTCGAGCCGATCAACAGCGCGCCACCGGCAAAACCCAGGCCCGAGTCGTCGGCCAGGTAATCGCCGAGTGCCGTGCCCAGGGTGTTTGAAAACAGGATCGCCATCCAGTAAAACATTTCGCCGCGCAAGGTCTGCACTTTGGTCACATTCAGTGAATCACCGCTCAAGCGCCAGGCGGCAAAAATCCCAACCAGGATGGCAATCAGAATCATCGAACCGGTGGCGTAGCCCAGACCCAGGGTACGATCCATAAAGTCCGACATCGTGGTGCCGGCCGTGCTGGTCGACAGGATCACGATCCAGTACAGCACCGGTTTGTAAGACTTGGACATCAGCTGAGTGATCAACGTCAGCACAAATACGCTGATCAGAATCAGCGAGCTGATGGCGTAGCCGACATTGAGAGTCATCGATAGCAAATCGCCTGCGGTCTCCCCCAAGGTCGTTGCGCAGATTTTCATCACCCAGAATGCCAGGGTTATTTGAGGAAGTTTATTCATCGAGGATAGCGCTCCAGCGTGCGTGGTCGTTTCTTGGTTTTGCACGCAGACTGGCGGGGGCTTGGTGAAAAATAGGTAGGTGCTTTATGAAAAATCTGTCACTTACGCAAATGGGAAGATTTTATGGCGACCGGGCTTGCTCGTGATGCTGTGTCAGATACATTGCTTTTGACCGACAGATTATCGCGAGCCAGCTCGCTCCTAAAGGAACGCTACTCCATGCCCGACGACATCCATTTCTACGAACCTGCCAACGGCCATGGCCTGCCCCACGATCCGTTCAACGCCATCGTCGGGCCGCGGCCCATCGGCTGGATTTCGTCGCAGGATGCCAACGGCCGCCTTAACCTGGCGCCCTACAGTTTTTTCAACGCCTTCAACTACATTCCGCCGATCATCGGGTTCTCCAGCGTCGGGCGCAAAGACAGCTTGAACAATATCGAGCAGACCGGCGAATTCGCCTGGAACCTGGCCACTCGTCCATTGGCCGAGCAGATGAATCAGAGCTGCGCGATGGTCGGGCCTGAGGTCAATGAATTCGAGTTGTCCGGGCTGACACCCGTGGCCTCGAAAGTGATCCAGGTGCCACGGGTCGCTGAAAGCCCGGTGTCCTTTGAATGCAAGGTAACGCAGATCATTCAGCTGCAACGGGCTGACGGCAATGTGGTGCCCAGCTGGCTGATACTCGGCGAAGTGGTGGCCGTGCACATTGCCAAATGGCTGCTCAAGGATGGGGTGTACGACACCGCCGCGGCAGAGCCGATACTGCGCGGCGGCGGGCCGGCGGATTACTTCCAGCTGGGGCCGGAGGCACTGTTCAAGATGTTCCGCCCAGGGGCGACCAGGTAGCTACTGGTCAGATGACTACCAGATCAGTTCGCCGTCTTCGCCGACGCCCTTGAGGTGCGTCAGTTGCATGGCGGCAGCCTCGTCCGCCTCCTTGGCGGTCTTGAAGGTCTGTTCTTCCAGCAGCTTGTTGAAGCGCGGTGCGCCCGAGCTACCGATGGCTTTGGTGGCAATCGCCGCGTAGTAACCGCCCTCGCGGGGGACAACGGCCGATACGGCTTCGAAGGTTTCAAAGGCTTTACGTGCCATGTCGGGCATCCTGGCTGATTGAGAATGCCGTCATTAAACCCTCAACCCGCCATTTTGTGTACCCAGGACTGGGTCTGTCCGAGCGCCTGGGCGGCTGATACTTGCTCGAAGGTATGAAAATCCAGGCTGTTGACCACCAGGTCCTCCACCAACTCAGCAAAAATCTGCATGGCCGGGGTGCTGAAGTAGGCCGTCATGGCCTGTTGATCGAGCCAGAAACCGGACACCAGCCACAACTGCGGATCGCATTGTGAATGTTGCAAGGCGAAGCTCAGGCAGCCCGGTGCAGTAAGCGACGGTTCTATCAGGGCACTGAGACGCGCGCCCAGTTCCACCGAACGCCCGGCACGAGCACGAACAAAGGCCATATGGCTGACGGGGATTTGCGTAGACATGTTCAACCCTCCCAGGTACTCAAGTGGCAGCCGTGGGACGGGCTGCGACAGGATCAAAGGTTAAGCGCGCCCGGGAGAACGCGGTTAGTCGATTCCTGCCGGCTTGTTGCACGATCCTGCCAGGCCTCTCCGGGAACCTGTAACAACCTGTAAATGCTGTCACAGCATTGAAATATGACTTTCGAGCAAGTTTGCCCGGCTAGCGCCCGCCGCCACCGTGAAACACTTGAGCCCGGTGCAGAATCAGGCAAGCATTTCGCAGGATGTGTCTACCGTTGTTCCTTGCACAAATTTAAGCTCTGCTCATCCCACCACTTCGCCGAGGATGCCGTGCATGTCGTCGCTCGATCACTTTGAAGCCCCGCTGGACGCCGACATGGAAAAACAGCGGGCGGAACTGGCCGCTATCATTCGCCGCAACACGCTGGATGATGGCACCTATGCCACGGCCGTCGGCTCGCTGTTCATGTCGCGCCACAGCAAGTCCCACGATTTTGCCCCGGTGCTCGCGCAACCGGCACTGTGCATCATGGCCCAGGGGCGAAAAGAGGTGCGCCTGGCCGATGAGTTTTTCAATTACGACCCACTGAATTACCTGGTGGTGTCGGTCTCGATGCCGCTGAGTGGGCGGGTGGTGAATGTCACTTGCGAAGAACCGATACTGGCCGTGCGGCTGGATATCGACCCGGCGGAAATTACCGCGTTGATTGCCGACGCCGGCCCCCTTGGCGTGCCGACCCGCCCTACGGGGCGCGGCCTGTACGTGGAGCAGATCGATACCGCGATGCTCGACGCCGTGCTGCGCCTGGCCCGCCTGCTCAATTCACCCAAGGACATCGGCATGCTTGCGCCGCTGATTCGCCGCGAGATTCTCTACCGCCTGCTGCGCAGCCCGCAGGGGCATCGCCTGTATGAGATTGCCATTGCCAACAGCCAGAGCCATCGCATCAGCCAGGCGATCAAATGGCTCAATGGCAATTACGAGCAACCGTTGCGCATCGATGACCTGGCCAAGGAAGTAAACCTGAGCGTGTCGACGCTGCATCACCGGTTCAAGGCAATGACCGCGATGAGTCCGCTGCAGTATCAGAAGCAGCTGCGTTTGCAGGAGGCGCGGCGGTTGATGCTGGCCGAAGGGCTGGATGCGTCGGCGGCGGGGTATCGGGTGGGGTATGAGAGCCCGTCGCAGTTCAGCCGGGAATACAGCCGGCTGTTCGGTGCGCCGCCGTTAAGGGATCTGGCGCGGTTGCGGTTGTCGGTGTAATCCAAATAGTGATGGGTGGCCACTGGCCTCATCGCGGGCAAGCCCGCTCCCACAGGTTCTGTGAACACCACAAATCACTGTGGGAGCGGGCTTGCCCGCGATGAGGCCCAAAGGCCGCCATCGAGTCAGGATCAGGCGCCGAGCACCCGGCACGCCTCGGCAGGCAGGGTTACCGACACCGGGTTGCCGATGCTCAGGCCGAAGCCCTGGCAAGGCGTACTCAAGGCAGTAAACGACACCCCCGAACACTCCACCGTGGTTTCAATCGTCGCGCCGATATCGCGCACGAACGTCACCCTGCCCAGCAGACGGTTTCCCGCCGTGGCCTGGGGCTGCGACAGCTGCAGGTCCTCGGGACGAATCAGCATCTTGACCTTCGCCCCCGCCACTATGCTGCTGCAGATCGGCACTTGCAGGGCGTCCCCACCGGGCAAACCGACCTTGCCATTGCCCAGCGCCGTAGCCGGAAAAATGTTGCCCGAGCCGATGAAGTCGGCAACGAACTCGTTGGCCGGATGCCGGTAAATCTCGATGGGCGTCCCTACCTGCTGTACCCGATGCTCGCCCAACACGACGACGATATCGGCCATGGTCATGGCCTCACGCTGGTCGTGGGTGACCATGATGGTGGTGATGTTCAGGCGCTGTTGCAGTTGGCGGATTTCTACCTGCATCGATTCCCGCAGCTTGGCGTCCAGCGCCGACAGCGGTTCATCCAGCAACAGGATTTTCGGGTGTGAGGCAATTGCCCGGGCGATCGCCACGCGCTGGCGTTGCCCGCCGGACAACTTGGACACCGGGCGATCAATCATCTCCTGCAACTGAATCAGCTGCAGCAACTCCACCACCCGCGCCTGTTGATCAGCCTTGCTGACCCCACGCAGCTTCAAAGGGTAAGCGATGTTCTCCCCCACGGTCATGTGCGGAAATAACGCCAGGGATTGGAACACCATGCCGAAATTGCGCAGATGCGCCGGGGTGTGGCCGATGTCTTCACCGTCCAGGCGGATCTCCCCGCCCGAGAGGGTTTCGAGCCCGGCGATCATGCGCAGCAGGGTGGTTTTCCCGCAGCCCGAGGGGCCGAGAAAACACACCAGCTTGCCCTCGGGCAAATGCAGGTTCACATCCTTTACCGCGCAGGCCGAGCCGTAGTGTTTTTCGACGTTTTCCAGAATCAGACCAGTCATGTTGCACCTCAAATCAAAAGGAAACGCCGCCCTCGCCCACCAGCTTCTCCAACGCCCAGATCAGGACGAAGTCGATCAGCACGATAAGCACGGCAAAGGAAAAGACAGTCGGGTCAAGCGATGACACGGTGCGGCTGTACATCCAGATCGGCACGGTCATGACATCGATGGTGTAAAGGAAGTAGGTCACGGTGAACTCGTTGAACGAGACGATGAACGCCAGCAGCATCCCCGCGAGAATTCCCGACTTCATCAACGGCACCACTACGTCAACGATCGCCCGGGTGGGCGACGCGCCGAGCATCTGCGCAGCCTCTTCGACCTCAGTGCCGATGGACAGCATCGCTGCGGTGCAATTCTTCACCACGAAGGGTAATGCCAGGATCACGTGCGCAATCACCAGGCGCGAGGTGGTCATCTGGAACGGCAGGCTGTCGAAAACCAGCAGCAAGGCCAGGCCCAGTACCACCATGGGAAACACCAGCGGCAACGACATCAGTTGCAGCGCCACGGCCTTGCCGCGGAACTCGCAACGGGTCAGCGCATAGGCTGCAGGCACCGCGATGATCGTGGCGAAGACCATGGTCAGGCAAGCCACCATCAGGCTGGTGGTCATGGCTTTGCCCAGGCTCAGCACATCGCTGGAGTCGGGCGAAACAAAGCTGTTCCAGGCGGCCTTGTACCACTGCAGGCTGTAGCTGCTGGGTGGGAAGTCGAGGTTTGAGGCGCCGCTGAATGACATGACGATCATCGTCAGGATCGGCAGCACCGCCAGCAGCAGGATAAAGCCCGACAGCACGCCGGCAAACTTGCCGGTATCGCCCGGCAGTAACGTATGACGCTTGTTGATCACAGTGCTCATTGCGAAGCCTCCATCCTGCGCCGACGCCGGCCAGTGAAATATTCCGACAGGGTCATGATCAGCAGCGTGGTGACAATCAGAACCACCCCGGCTGCGGAGGCGGCGGGCCAGTTCATCAGCGGGGCGATCTGGTCATGGACCATCACCGCCAGCATCGGCACGCGCCGACCACCCAGCAACAGGGGCACTACGAAGCTGCTGGCGTTGTAGGCGAACACCAGCGTTGCGCCGGTGATGATGCCCGGCAGGCTCATCGGCAGCACCACCTGGCGGAACACCTGCAAGCGACTGGCGCCGAGGGTGGCCGCCGCCTCTTCGTAGGTGCGGGCGACTCCGCGCATGGCGCTGGCGATTGGCAGTACGGCCAGCGGGAAGGCGGTTTGCACCAGCCCCATCAGCACGCCGTTCTGGTTGTAGAGCAACATGATCGGACGCTTGATCAGACCCAGGCCCATCAAGGCCTGATTGAGCATTCCGCCAGGCCCGAGGATCACCAGCCAGCCATAACTTTGCAGCAGCAGGTTGACCAGCAAGGGCAGCAACACTGCTGCAAGGAAAATTCGCCGCACCAAGGGGGAGGTCAGGCGTGACATGGTGTAGGCCACCGGGATCGCCAGCACCACGGCAATCGCCGCGCTGATCAACGCCAGGCGCAGGGTCAGCAGCAAGGATTTGAGGTAGTAAGGTTCCAGCAACTGCGCGTAGCTGGCCAGGCTGAAGCCGGTCCATTCCGCGCCTTTGGTGCCCACGCTCATGCGCAGTACCAGCAGGCTGGCGGCAATCAGCACGCCGAGGAACAGCATCGATGGCGTGAGAAAAAGCCAGGCGCGGGCGGTGGGTGACACGCCGCGTTTTGGCGGTGATGCCGCGATGTTGCCGGGGTGGGTCAGGGGTTGGTGTTCCATGGCTAGGGTCTCGTCAATTGCACAGGACGATCTGGTGCACCACCCCGGTAGGAGCGGCCGCTGTCTGCGATCTTTTGATCCTGAAAATCAAAGTCAAAAAATCGCAGCCTGCGGCAGCGCCTGCAGGGGACCGTGCCTTGCAGGTCGTATGGCAGATCAGGAAGAAAAGATTTCCGTGTAGCGACGAATCCATTGGTCATGCACAGAGGCCAGGAAGGCGTTGTCGTGCATGATCGCCTTCTCGGCAATTTGCTCCGGCGTGAGGATGTACGGGCTCTTGCGGGCCTCGGCGGAGATGATCGCCTTGGCGTTGACCGGGCCGTTGTAAATGTCCTCGGCCATCTTGCCCTGCACCAGCGGGTCCAGGGAGTGGTTGATGAAGGCGTAGGCCAGGTCGGTATCGCCGGGGCGATTTTTCGGCATCACCGAGAGCATCAGGTCGGTGTAGAAGCCTTCTTTCATGCCAAAGGTAGCACCCAGGCCGTAGGCCGGATCGCGGATCTGCTTGGGGAAAAAAGCCGGCGCATACAGGCCACCCATGTCCAGGGAACCGGTGCGGAACAGCTCGGCGATCTGGTTCGGGTTCTCGCCCAGCGTCACCACACGGTCCTTGAGCTCTGCGAGCTTCCTGAAGCCCGGCTCGATGTTGTGCTCGTCACCACCGGCCAGTTTGGCGGCGATGATGATCAGGTCCATGGCTTCGGTCCAGTTCGGCGGCGGCAGGAAAATGTTCGGCGACAGGTCGGCGTCCCACAGCGCGGCATAGCTGTCCGGCGCTTGCTGGATGGTGCGGGTGCTGTAGACCAGGCTGTTGCACCAGAGCAGGTATCCAATCCCGTGGCCGTTGGCACCGGTGCGGTATTTTTCCGGCACATCGACCAGGTTGGGAATGCGGTTGAGGTCGGGTTTTTCCAGCAGGTTGGCCGCCGCCAGGCCCTCGGCACCAACGCCAGCCAGGGTGATGATGTCGTACTGCGCACGATCGCCGCCGGCCTTGAGTTTGGCGACCATTTCCGAGGTGCTGCCGGTACGGTCAGCGATGACCTTGCAGCCGTATTTGTCTTCAAAGGTCGCCGCGATGTTGCGCAGCGCGGCCAGGCCGGTGTCGTCGGACCAGGTCAGCAGGCGCAGGGTTTTACCCTGGAAGCGGGTGTCGCTGGCATTGGCCTTGATGAACGGCATGCTCATGGCCGCCGCGGCTACCGAGGCTACGCCCACGGTCTTGATGAATTGACGTCTGTTCAGATCATGCTCGCCCATTACGGACTCCCTTTGTTTTTGTAGGTATAAGGCAGGTCGAAACTGTTGCATCCGCGTCCGGATCAGCGTTATCCCTCGTATTTTCGGGGCTTGGCGGAACCAGCGAGTTCATCCTGAGGTCGTGCAAAACACCTGACTATCGATAAAAACTCATCGAAGCCATGACATCAGCACATGCCTCGACAAGAGGCACGCACTCACCATATTCGAGCGATCAGATGGCTCGAATGACGTGTTTTATTTCCTGGAAAGCCTGCAAGCCCCACGGCCCCAATTCGCGGCCAATGCTGCTCTGCTTGTAACCACCCCAGGCAGCCTGCGCAAAGATCACCTGTGGCGCGTTGATCCACACGAGCCCCGCCTGCAAGGCGTTCGCGACGCGATCCGCCGTTTCGGCATTGCGCGTGACGACACTGGCCACCAGACCGAACTGGCTATCGTTGGCCAGGGCAATCGCCTCGCCTTCGGAGGCGAAACTGCGCACGCAAATGACCGGACCGAAAATCTCTTCACACCAAAGCGCACTGCCCTGGGGCACGTCGGTGAAGATCGTCGGCTGCAAAAAATAGCCTCGTGGAAGGTCCGCCGGGCGATTGCCGCCGCAGATCAGCTTCGCGCCAGCGCTCAAGCCACGGTCGATGTGGCCGAGTACCCGCTGGTATTGCGCCTGATTGACCAGCGCGCCCATTTCCACCGCCGGATCGAACGGGTCCGCCACACGAATGGCTTCGGCACGAGCCTTCAAGCGAATGAGAAACTCATCCGCCAGTTCATCGGCGACCAACACACGGCTGGTGGCCGAACACATTTGTCCGGCATTAAAAAACCCGCCGCCACACGCCACTTCCACCGCCAGCTCAAGGTCGGCATCAGCCAGCACCAGCAACGAGGATTTACCCCCCAGTTCCAGGCTCACGCCCTTGACGGTTTCCGCCGCGCGCTGCATCACCTGCACCCCTACCGCGTTGCTGCCGGTGAAGGAGATCTTGGCGATGCGCGGGTCCGCCGACAGCGGTGCGCCGACAGCCAGCCCAGTGCCGCAGACCAGGTTGAACACGCCCTGGGGCAGACCCGAACGGGCAATGATCGCCGCCAGCTCCAGCTCTGGCAGGGGCGTTACTTCGGACGGTTTGAGCACCACGCAGCAACCGGCGGCAAGGGCCGGCGCGAGCTTCCAGGCGGTGGTGACCATCGGGAAATTCCACGGCACGATAAGGCCGACCACACCGCAAGGTTCCCGGCGTACTCGAGCGCTGAAATCGTCTGTTGGTAACTCGACCGGGCTGTCCTGTTTCGCGTCCAGGCCTTCGGCCAGACCGGCGTAGTACTCGAAAGTGGCGATGACGTCATCGACGTCGATGGCGGCTTCGAACAGTGGCTTGCCGTTATTGCTCGACTGCAAATGCATCAACTGCTCACGACTGGCCTGCGCGCCTGCGGCGATCTTGCGCAGGATCGCACCGCGCTCGGCGCCGCTGGTCTGCGACCAGCTCTGGAAGGCTGCGGCGGCGGCAGTGACGGCTTGATCGACGGCAGCTGAGTCGCCACCATTAACCGTTGTCAGCAGGGCCTCGGTCGACGGATTGATCACCCGCAGATGTTCCGGACCGGCAGACCACTGGCCGTTGATAAACAGGCCGTGCAAAGTTGTCGGCAGGCTCATTTCGACACCGCCTGCATCCATTGCGCCTGATCGATCTCAATCAGGGTCGGGCCCTGCCGGTCAGCAGCGACGCGCAGCGCAGTGCGCAGTTGCTCGACCCCCTTCACCGCTTCGGCGGCACAGCCCAGAGCCTTGGCCACGCCGATGAAATCCGGTGTGTAGATGTCCACGCCCACCGGTTCGATGGCGCGGTTGACCATGTATTTCTTGATCTCTTCGTAGCCCTGGTTATTCCACAGCAGGACGATCACCGGGGTCCGGGCTTCTACGGCGCTGGCCAGTTCCGGCAAGGTGAATTGCAGGCCGCCGTCACCGATCAGGCACACCACCGCAGGACGCGCGCCGCCCTCGATGCTGCCACCGAGCCAGGCACCAATCGCCGCCGGCAAGGCATAGCCGAGGGTGCCGTAGCCGGTGGAGGAATTGAACCAGCGACGCGGGCGCTCCGGGTTGAACGTGAGGTTTCCGGTATACACCGGCTGGGTCGAATCGCCGACAAACACTGCATTCGGCAACTCGTGCAGCACGGTTTCCAGGAAGCGGGTTTGTGCCAGGGTCGGCGCGTCCCAGGTCGCTGCCAGCTCGGCGCGCAGACGCGCAGCACGCACCTGGCCCCAATCGGCACGGCGCTCGGCCAGGGATTTGTGCGAGAGCGCGCTCAACAGTGCCTGCGCGGCGTTGCGCGCATCGGACACCAGCGCGACCTGTGGCGGATAGTTGCGCACGGTCTGGTCGGGGTCGATGTCCACCCGCAACAGTGCACCGGGAATCTCGAAACCACCGGCGAACGTCACGTCGTAATCGGTCTCGGCCAGCTCGGTGCCGATGGCCAGCACAACGTCGGCCTCGGCGACCAGGGCACGGGTGGCGACCAGGCTCTGGGTCGAGCCGATCAGCAACGGATGCGCGGACTCCAGCATGCCCTTGGCATTGATGGTCAGGGCCACGGGCGCATCGAGCAACTCGGCCAGTTCAGTCAGCTCGGCTGCGGCATCAATGGCTCCGCCACCGGCAAGAATCAATGGGCGTTTCGCGCCGGCCAGCAGCGCGGTCATGCGGCTGATCGCGCTCGGCGAAGCACCCGCACGATCAATATTGACCGGCACGCTGGCGAGCAGGTCATCCGCTTCCTCGACCAGCACATCCAGCGGAATTTCGATATGCACCGGGCGCGGACGACCCGCCTGGAACAACGCAAAGGCGCGGGCCAACACGCCTGGCAGCTCGGCCGCCGACATCAGCGTATGGGAAAACGCCGCCACCCCGGCCACCAGCGCGCTCTGGTTTGGCAGCTCGTGAAGCTTGCCCCGGCCACCGCCCAACTGGCTGCGCGATTGCACGCTGGAGATCACCAGCATCGGGATCGAATCGGCGTAGGCCTGCCCCATGGCAGTGGTGATGTTGGTCATGCCAGGGCCGGTGATGATGAAGCACACACCGGGCTTGCCGCTGGTGCGCGCATAGCCGTCAGCCATGAAACCGGCGCCCTGCTCATGACGCGGAGTGACGTGGTTGATGCTCGAACGGGCCAGCCCGCGGTACAGCTCCACGGTGTGAACCCCGGGAATGCCGAACACCTGCTCGACCCCGTAACCTTCGAGTAACTTGACCAATACTTCGCCACACGTCGCCATGTCATTGCCCTTCCTGTTCGTTTGAGACGCCGGACCTGCGCAGTGTTTATGATGCGTGGGCAGGTCCAGGGATGGCCTCATTGGAACGGGCGACACGTCGCCTCAACAATGGATAAAAAGTCATACTAGCCATGTCCTTACGTCATACCTTGGATCCCCATGAAACGATTGCCTCCCCTGCCGGCGCTGCACACTTTTCTGATCACCGCGCAGTGCTGCAACTTCACCCGTGCCGCCGAGCAGTTGCACATCACCCAGGGCGCGGTGAGCCGGCAAGTCGCCGGGCTGGAGGATCATCTGGGTTATGAGCTGTTCATTCGCCAGGCCCGGGGCCTGGAGTTGACGGCGCAGGGGCGCGAATGGCTGCCGCGGGTGCAGAAGATTTTCCGCTTGATCGACGAAGCCGTGGACCAGATCGGTGAGACGCGCGAGACCCTGCAGTTGAAGGCGCCGACCTGCGTCATGCGCTGGTTGCTGCCACGGCTGTTGCAGTGGCAAAGGGAGCGTCCGGACGTGCCGGTAGAGTTGACCACCACGGTGAAGCACGGAGTGGATTTTCATCGCGAACAGTTCGACGCCGCAGTGATGTACGGAGCGCTACCGGACAATGCGCTGGCCTCCCTGCACCTGTTCGACGAACAACTGACCCCGGTCTGCTCCAGGCCGCTGCTCGAAGGCCCGGTACCGTTGCAGTCCCCGGATGACCTGCAACAGCATTTGCTGTTGCACCCCACCCGGGACGAACGCGACTGGAAAGCCTGGCTGGCCAGCGCCGGGATACGCTTGAACAACGTGGGCAAGGGCCAGCATTTCGAAACCCTGGACCTGGCCATGTCGATGGCGTCCCAAGGGACGGGCGTGGCGATTGGAGACTGGTCGCTGATCGGGGATGACCTGAGCGCGGGCAGGCTGGTGATGCCCTTCGCGCTGAAGGTTAAAACCGGTCTGGCCTACTACCTGGTGTTCCCGCAGAAACCCGAGCCGTCGCCCAAGCTGCGCGAGCTGATGGGGTGGTTGGTGGAGCAGGCTCAGTCGCGGTAACGCAAAAGCCGGCAGGAGCTGCGTAGGAGCTGTCGAGTGAAACGAGGCTGCGATCTTTTGGCGTCTAAAATCAAGATCAAGATCAAGATCAAGATCAAGATCAAGATCAAGATCAAGATCAAGATCAAGATCAAGATCAAGATCAAAAGATCGCAGCCTCGTTTCTCTCGGCAGCTCCTACAGGTGCAAGGGTTAGCGTATTACCACTGCATCTCACCCTTGGCGACCTTGGCACTGAGCTCCAGCGAACTCTCTTCGCCCAGGGTCGGGTAACGTTTTTTCATGGCGGCGATCAGCGCAACCGAGTCCTTGGCCTTGGCGGTTTCTTCGTCGAAGGCCCGGATATAGTCAGCGGTAAACTGCACAGCCGCCAGCGACCGGGTGCTCTCGCCCAGGTAATGGCCGGGCACCAAAGTCTGCGGCTTAAGCGTCTCGATGGACTGCAGCGTCGCCAGCCAATCGGCATGGGACTGTGGGGTTTGGGTGTCGGCCATCCACACATGGATGTTCTGCGCCACCACCACGCCGCCTACGACCGCCTTGATCGACGGGATCCACACGAAGCTGCGATCCGGTTGCCTGCCGTCGAGGCCGATCACCTGCAGTTTGTGCCCCTCAAGCATCAGGCTGTCGCCCTTGAGCACCTGCGGGACGATGGTTTTGGCCGGCACATCCGCACCCATTTTCGGCCCCCAGAAGGCCAGTTTTGCGTCGACCGTCTGCGTGATGTGATCCACAGTCGCCTGCGACGCCAGCACCCGGGCTTTCGGAAACGCGGCGGTCAGGGTGTCGAGGCCAAAGTAGTAATCGGGATCACCGTGGCTGATGTAGATCGTGGTCAGTTGCTTGCCGCTGGTGCGAATTTTCTGCACCACTTGTTCGGCCTGGGATTTGCCGAATTGCGCGTCCACCAGCACCGCGTCTTTCTCGCCGCTGACGAGCACCGAACTGACCGGGAAAATAGCCTCGGTACCCGGGTTGTAGACGTCCAGCGTAAGGGGCGCCGCGAGGGCGTGGGCTGCCAGGCCGAACGTGACGCTGGCCAGCAGAATACGTTTGAGGGAAGTGAAACCGATCATGTAGGGCTCCGATGCCGATTGCCGTATGTGGCGATGCGACAGAGCTTAGTTGCCTGCACTGGTACAAAAAATGCGATGCTGCGACATAGTTTGTTTCTAAAATCGGGCAAATCATGGATCGACTTCAAGCAATGCGGGTGTTCGTCTCGGTGGTCGACCTCGGCAGCCAGTCGGCTGCAGCCGATCAACTGGACCTTTCGCGGCCGGTGGTCTCACGTTATCTGGCGGAGCTGGAGGATTGGGTCGGCGCGCGGCTGATGCACCGTACCACGCGCAAACTGAGCCTGACGGCGGCGGGCAGCGAGATACTGCCGCGCTGTCGGCAAATGCTCGAGCTGTCCAGCGACATGCAGGCGGCGGTCACCGAGCCGGACGAGGCGCCCCGCGGTTTGCTGCGCATCAGCGTCAGCACCTCGTTCGGCCAGGCGCAATTGGCGGACGCCATGGCGGCGTTCGTCAAGCGCTACCCTGGCGTCAGCATCGACCTGCAGATGCTCGATCGCACGGTCAACCTGGTGGACGAACGCATCGACCTGGCCATCCGCACCAGCAACGACCTGGACCCGAACCTGATCGCGCGGCGGCTCACAGTTTGCCGTTCAGTCATCTGCGCCTCCCCGGCGTATCTGCACGAGCACCCGGCGCCGCAGCGGGTCGAGGAGTTGAGCGAACACAATTGCCTGACCCACTCCTACTTCGGCAAAAGCCTCTGGCACTTCGAGCAGGACGGCGAGTCGCAGTCGGTGACGGTGCAGGGCAACATCAGCGCCAACGAGGCAAGCACCCTGCTGCGCGCCACCCTGGCCGGCGCCGGGGTGGCGATGTTGCCGAGCTACCAGGCGGGCGTGCACATTGTCAGTGGCGAGTTGATCCGCTTGTTACCCCAAGCCGAACCGCGGCAGATGAACATCTACGCGGTGTACGCGTCCCGCAAGCACATGCCGACGACGTTGCGCTGCATGCTGGATTTCCTGGTGCTGCGGTTTCCGCAAGAGCCGGTGTGGGATGTCGAGTTGGATCGACTGTAGGGGCTGGCGGGGGCTTGGGGGGCAGTTGGGGGGGCTTTTGATCGGAGGATCTGTTGATTTTCAGCTGTGGGTGGCGCTCTTTGGAAGATCAAAAGCAAATACAAGATCAAAAGATCGCAGCCTTCGGCAGCTCCTACTATGCTCAACGTAGTACCCCCGGGTAGTCGTTCAGAGGTGAGCGCCATGAACATCAAAACAAGAAGATACCTCGCCATTTTCGTCACCTGCGCAGCAACGTTGGCGCTTTATGGCACCGCTGCGTGGCGGGTCGAACAGCTGCGGCAACTGCCCCGCGATTTTGCGAGCTGCAACTTCGAGCGCTGTATTCCCCACAACGCCACCCTCAACGCCCTTCGCTGACGAAAGGCGTCAGGTTTCGTTGTCCTGATCGGCCTTTAAACGGTCGCGAAACGCCTTGGGCGAAATGCCTACCCGACGTCGAAAAAGCCGGGTGAAATTGGTTGGATCGGAAAACCCCAACACGTCGGACATCTCGTAGATCGTCATGCTGGTATAGGTCAGCAGGCGCTTGGCTTCGAGCAGTTGGCGCTCGTGCATGATCTGCAGCGCCGGTTGCCCGGCCAACTCGCGGCAAGTGCCGTTGAGGTGGGAAACAGAGATGCCCAGCCGATGCGCCAGGTCTTCAACCTTGACATGCTGGCGATAGGTTTCTTCCACCAGCTGAATAAAGCCGTTCAGGTACTCGCGCGCCCGCTGCGGACGCTGACTGGCAGACCGTCGCCGCAGGGCCTGGCGGCTGGCCCAGACCATGATCACGCTGACCAGCGAATGCATGAGCATTTCCCGCGCCGGTTGATGACCGGTGTACTCGTCCTGCAGCGCAGTAAACAGGCTGTTTAGATATTCACTGTCCTTGCCCGCCGGATAACTCTCGGCCTGGCCCAGGGCATTCATCGAACTGCCCAGCTGCGCCTGCAGGTGCGCGACCAGCGGCGCAGCCAGCGTGACGATAAACCCTTCGACGTCCTCGGAAAAACGAAAGCCGTGCACGGATAAAGGCGGCAGGATCTGGATCGCCGACTCTGTGAGCAGTGTGCGTTGCCCTTCGATCTCAAGCTCTGCCTGACCTTGGAAGACGAAGAGCAACTGGCACAAATCAGCGTGGCGATGGGGCTTGATTTCCCACTGATGCTCACGGCTGCGTTTGGATATGGTTTCACAATGCAACAGATCCGGGGTGGGCCAGTCCAGGCTTTCTCCGTAAAGCTTGAACACCGGAATGGAAGGCAGGGCAGGCTTGTTCATAACTTCAATCAGGCCTCGGAGATGGTAGCGGGCGATAATCGCACCGATTGGCAGAATGTACAGGTATCGGCTCAGTTTTCACCTTCAATTGACAGACTCGCAAGTGAAAAATGCAAGCACTCGATCCATAACAATTACTCACCGGCCCTGGCCGAGTGCAGCTTGCGAGCCATAAAAACAATGAAAACGCTGAAAACCCAAGTCGCCATCATTGGTGCAGGTCCATCCGGATTGCTCCTCGGCCAGCTGCTGCACAACGCCGGAATCGACACCCTCATCCTGGAACGCCAGACCCCGGACTACGTCCTCGGGCGCATCCGTGCCGGGGTGCTTGAACAGGGCATGGTAGAGCTGCTGCGCAAGGCCGGTGCGGGACAACGCATGGATGCCGAAGGGCTGATCCACAACGGCTTTGAATTGTCGCTCGACGGTCGCCAGGTGCACATCGATCTGCACGCCCTTACCGGCGGAAAAACCGTGATGATCTACGGCCAGACCGAAGTCACTCGCGACCTGATGGCCGCTCGTCAGATTGCAGGCGCCACGACCCTCTACGGCGTCGAGAACGTCGTTCCCCATGCAATGAAGACCGCTGAACCCTTCGTCACGTTTGAAAAAGACGGCGAGAGCTATCGACTCGACTGCGACTACATCGCCGGCTGCGACGGCTTCCATGGCGTGGCGCGGCAATCGATCCCGGCCGACAGCCTGAAGATTTTCGAACGGGTTTATCCGTTCGGCTGGCTGGGCATCCTCGCCGACACCCCGCCGGTGCACGAAGAGCTGGTCTATGCCCGCCATCCACGCGGGTTCGCCCTGTGCAGCATGCGCTCGTCAACCCGCACCCGTTATTACCTGCAGGTGCCCACCGGGGAGACGGTGGAGCAATGGTCCGATCAGCGATTCTGGGAGGAGCTCAAATCCCGTCTGCCAGCGGAATTGGCCGAAACGCTGGTCACCGGGCCGTCCATTGAGAAAAGCATCGCGCCGCTGCGCAGTTTTGTGGTCGAGCCGATGCAGTACGGGCGACTGTTTCTGGTCGGCGACGCCGCGCACATCGTCCCACCCACAGGAGCCAAAGGCCTGAACCTGGCGGCCAGCGATGTCAGTACGCTGTTTGATATTTTGCTGAAGGTGTACCGCGAAGACCGCCTCGATCTGTTGGAGAAGTACTCGCAAATTTGCCTGCGACGGGTCTGGAAGGCCGAGCGTTTTTCCTGGTGGATGACGTCGATGCTGCACCGCTTCGACGACCACGACGGTTTCAGCCAGCGCATCGCCGAATCAGAGCTGGCGTACTTCGTCGATTCCGAAGCCGGTCGCAAGACCATTGCAGAAAATTACGTCGGCCTTCCCTACGAGCCTATCGAATAGCCTGCTATCGACTTACACTGGCGAGCATTCCCGCTCGCCTCTTGCCTGCGGATCATCCATTGCCGCAGGTTTTACCGTGACCCACCTCACCCAGCCCGACGCGCCGAAACCGGCGATTCGCAGCGTGCTGATTGCCCTGATGCTGGCGATCTTCCTTGGCGCGCTGGACCAGACCATCGTGGCAGTCTCGATGCCGGCCATCTCCGCACAATTCAAGGATGTCAGCCTGCTGGCCTGGGTGATTTCCGGGTACATGGTGGCCATGACGGTGGCCGTACCGATCTACGGCAAGCTCGGCGACCTGTACGGGCGCCGCAAGTTGATGCTGTTCGGCATGGGGCTGTTCACGCTGGCTTCGCTGTTCTGCGGTATGGCCCAGAGCATGGAGCAGTTGGTCCTGGCGCGAATTCTCCAGGGCATTGGTGCCGGGGGAATGATTTCGGTCAGCCAGGCGATCATCGGCGACATCGTGCCGCCGCGCGAACGCGGTCGCTACCAGGGGTATTTCAGTAGCATGTACGCGGTGGCGAGTGTCGCCGGACCGGTGCTGGGTGGCTACATGACCGAGTACCTGTCGTGGCGCTGGGTGTTCCTGATCAATCTGCCGCTGGGGGTGGGCGCCCTGGTGGTCGCTCATCGCACCCTGGTCGGTCTGCCGGTGCCGCAGCGCAAACCGGTGATCGATTACCTTGGCACCGTGCTGATGATTATCGGCCTGACGGCCTTGCTGCTCGGCATTACCGAAGTCGGCCAGGGCCATGCCTGGAACAGCCTCGAAGTCATGGGGCTGCTCGCGTGTGCGGTAGTGATACTGGGGCTGTTCGTCTGGCACGAACGCCGGGCGCGGGAACCGTTGCTGCCGATGCACCTGTTTGCCAACCGCAATGCCCTGCTCTGCTGGTGCACGATTTTCTTCACCAGTTTCCAGGCGATCTCGCTGATCGTCCTGATGCCCCTGCGCTTTCAGAGCGTCACCGGTGCAGGCGCCGACAGTGCCGCCCTGCACCTGTTACCGCTGGCCATGGGGCTGCCGATAGGCGCCTATTTTGCCGGTCGTCGCACCTCGGTGACCGGACGCTACAAACCGATGATCCTGACCGGCGCGGCGCTGATGCCGATTTCAATTCTCGGCATGGCGTTCAGCCCGCCCCAGGCGATGATCTGGAGCAGCCTGTTCATGTTGCTCAGTGGTATTGCGGGCGGCATGCAATTCCCGACCTCGCTGGTGGGGACGCAAAATTCGGTAGAACAGCGGGACATTGGCGTGGCCACCAGCACGACCAATTTGTTCCGCTCCCTGGGTGGCGCGGTGGGGGTAGCCTTGATGTCGGCATTGCTGCTGGCGCTGTTGCAGGACTCAAGCTTCGCCCACCTGGGCAGCTCGACGCTGATTGGCGAAGGCGGTTCGGGAAATGTCCTGCTGGACGGTTTGAACGCCGCGCCGGGGGATGCGCAAAATGCCCTGCGGGCAGAGTTGCTGCTGACGTTTCGGCACTTGCTGATGGTCAGTGCGGCGGTGTCACTGCTGGGGTTGGCGGCAGCGATTGCAATGCCGAACATGATG
The DNA here is from genome assembly GCF_040310425.1 of Pseudomonas sp. 65/3-MNA-CIBAN-0223. Lineage (NCBI taxonomy): Bacteria > Pseudomonadati > Pseudomonadota > Gammaproteobacteria > Pseudomonadales > Pseudomonadaceae > Pseudomonas > Pseudomonas sp. 65/3-MNA-CIBAN-0223. Next base: position 24,858 of record NZ_JBEOPV010000011.1, on the reverse strand, counting down.
TTGCGGGGGCGCGAGGACAAGGTTCGTTAACACAAAGATCGCAGCTTGCGCAGGAGCTGCCGAAGGCTGCGATCTTTTGATCTTTTGATCTTATGGGCTGTAATAACCCACAGCCACCAGGAAATGCCCGACCTTTTTCAGGTACGCATGCTTGGCCTCAACCTTGCCAGTCACCGGGTTCTTCCAGCGATATTCGTATTCGCCATAATCCTGTTTGGCAATCAACGCCAGGATCGGCTCGCCCACCGGCTTGCCTTCGGGATCCTTGATCTTGCTGAAGTCGGTGTTGATCAAGCGCAGGTTGGTGCCATGGGCAACGTAACGACCGGTGTCCAGGTCCACCACGAATACATACAGGTCATCCTGCAGGTACCCGCCCTTGAGCGAATTGATCGCGGTCAGGGTGCCTTTCTCATCCTTGGCCAGATCGCCGGCCGCCTTGTTCAGCAACGCCATGGCCTGCTCCGCTGACGCGCGAGGCAGGTAATAGCCCACTGCCAGAATGCGCTGGCCGACACGCTGGTAGAACACGTGCTTGCGCTCGACCTTGCCGTCGGACCAGTTCTGCCAGCGATATTCGGCCTGCTGAATGCCGTTGCCCTCAGGCACTTTCAACGCGTCCTTGAAGGCTTTCTGCAAATCCGGCCCGAGCACATCCGATACATCCCGCCCGATCAACGCCGAAGAAGGCCCGCCGCTGGCGAGCATGACGCCCTTGGTGTCGACCACGAACACATAACGGTCCTTGTCGACAAACTCCCCCTGGCGACTGAATGCGGCAAACGCCTTGTCGCCATTCTCATGGTAGTAGGCCAAGGCCTTTTCCAGCAGAGCCTTGGCGGCCTGGCTGTCGTCTTTTTCCGTGCCGGCCGCCTGTGCCTGGCCAAGGCCTAACAACAGCAGCCCCCCCAGTAACATCAATTTATGCCAAACCCCCATTGCGCGTTCCTCATTCCTGTTGGTGTTCAAGCAGCGTAGACGAGCACAGCCGCCAAGGAGCGCACGGCGTCCTCACGGTCGGGCGTTGAGTTGCTTTTGCAGATTCTGGATCTGCGCCTGCAGGGTGTTGATGTTGCGGCTGACCTGAGTGCGGAACGCATCGAATTCGGCAGTATTGCCACTGGCGCTGGCGGGTGGACGATTATCCTGCTGGGCCTTGAGCACGATCATGTCCTGTTCCAGGCGGTCGATGGCCGCGCCTGGATTGCCCTGCTTCTTCAATGCAGCGATATCGGCACCGAGGCTCTTGAGCTGGGCGTCGACCTTGCTGGTATCGGCTGGGGCGCTTTTCAGTGCTGCCAGTTCGCTGCTCAGGGCTTTGACCTGGGCCTGCAACTGGGTGTTGGCGCTCTGCTGTTCAGTGGTTTGCGCGCTCGCCTCGACCAGGCGTTTGTCGAGCTCGGCGGTTTGCGCCGTCATCTGCGCCAGGCGCTTGTCCAGTTCGGTGGTCTGGCCGACAACGCCCTGCTGCTGCTTGCCCTGATCCAGGAGTTTGCTTTCCAACTGCCTGACCTGCAGCTTCAACGCCTCGCTGTCACTGGATACGTTGGTCTGGCTGGCGACCACCTTGCCGGAAATATCCTGCAGGCGCCCTGCCGCTTCCTCGCTGATGCGAGCAAAGCTTTCCTGGGTCGCCACCAGCTGTTGCTCCATCAGCGAAATCTGCTGGAAGCTCCACCAGGCAAGGCCGCCAAAGGCGATGAACAAAGCACCGACCAGTGCCCACAGAGGACCGGTGCTCGGAGCTTTGACCTTGACCACCGGGGGCGTGCGCGAGTGCCCGGAATGACGCGCGGCAGGCACAAAATCATCGTCGTCGAGGCTGTCGGCACGCAAGCTCGGTACATCGAAGTCGTCGTTGGCATCGTTACGCATGGACATTGAGTCAACCTTTGTGAACGCGGTGATGGCTTGATGCGGCGCAGTATACCCCCCACAACCGCATCGATTGACCTTGAACCCCCAACTCGGTTCAGTGACGAGCCCGTCAGCGGATGTCCTGGGCCTTCCACCAGCTGCAGAACTCGTCCAGGGCGGTCCAGAGACTGACCTTTGGATCGTAATCCAGATAATGCCGCGCGCGGCTGATGTCCAGGGTGAAATCCCGGGTCATCACTTGCATGCCCAGGCGCGACAGGGTTGGCTCGGGGCGGCCCGGCCAGAGCTTGCATACGCCTTCATTCAACGCGGCAGCGCTGTAGGCCAGCCCATAGGGGCGGTAGCGGGTGACCTGCGGGACGTCCATCCTGCGCATCACGTAATTGACCACATCCCACAGCGGAACCGGGGTCCCATTACTGATGTTGTAGGCCTTGCCCAACGCCGAGCCCGTGGCCAGCAAGCTGCTGAGCAAGGCTTCGTTGAGGTTTTGCACGCTGGTGAAATCCACCTTGTTCAAACCGTTGCCGATGATCGACAACCGCCCCTTGCGCTGCATTTTCAGCAGCCGCGGGAAAATACTCATGTCACCGGCGCCGGTCACGAATCGCGGACGCAGGGCGATGGTCTCCAGACCAAATTCCTGGGCGCCAAATACTTTTTGCTCGGCCAGGTACTTGGTCGCCGCGTAGGGGTGCTTGAAGCGCTTGGGCACTTGCTCTTCGGTCAGACCAAGGTGATCGCGGCCGTCAAAATAGATCGAGGGCGAAGACAGGTGCACCAGGCGCCGCACCCGCTGCTTCAGGCAGGCTTCGACCACGTTCTCGGTGACCTGGACATTGCCCTGGTGGAAATCTTGATAACGGCCCCACAACCCCACGGCACCGGCGCAATGGACCACAGCGTCGACATCCACGCACAGGTCACGGGCCAGCAGCGGGTCGCCGAGATCACCCTGGATAAACTCGGCGCCACGGCGCACCAGGTGTTCGACGCTTTCGGCCCGGCGACCATTGACCCGTACGTCCAGGCCCTGCTCCAGGGCGAAACGCGCAAAGCGCCCGCCAATGAAGCCGCTTGCGCCGGTGACCAGAATCTTCATGTAGTGCTCCGATGTGTTTCATTTTGCGTAATGCGTAAGCCTTGACGCTGCCCGTCAGTCCAACGGCACCAGCCATTGCCTGGATGAACGCACCAATTGTTCGGTCAGTAACCCCAGCAACTGCCCGCCATTGCGCCAATGATGCCAGTACAGCGGCACATCGATGGGCTTATCTGGTAACAGCTCGAGCAACACACCGCGTTCCAGTTGCTCGCGCACCTGCAGTTCAGGCACCAGGCCCCAGCCAAGTCCGGCTTCGGTCAGGCGGATAAAACCTTCGGAGGACGGGCACAAATGGTGTTCGAAACCCCCATCGACACCCAGGGAAGCCAGGTAGCGATGCTGCAGGAAATCGTCCGGCCCAAACACCAGCGCCGGGGTCTTCGCCAACTGACCTGCGCGCACCCCTTGCGGGAAATGCCGAGCAATGAACGCGGGACTGGCCAGGGCCCTGTAGCGCATCGCACCCAACAACACGCTGCGCGCGCCCGCCACCGGGCGCTCACTGGCGCAGATACAGGCGGCCACTTCGCCGGCGCGCATGCGCTTGAGGCCAACCGTCTGGTCCTCAACCACCAGGTCCAGCAGCAGGTGTTGCTCGGCGCAGAAATCGCTGACGGCGGCGGCCCACCAGGTGGCCAGGCTGTCGGCATTGAGGGCGATGCGCAGACGCTCCGGCAGGCCTTCTTCGTCCAGCGCCGGCACCAGGGTCTGCAAGTCGCGCTCCAGCAGCCGCACCTGCTGCACATGGTTCAGCAGGCGCCGTCCGATCTCGGTAGGCGCCGGCGGCGTGACCCGCACCAGAACCGGCTGGCCGACCCGGGCTTCGAGCAATTTGATGCGCTGGGAAATCGCCGATTGCGACAGACCCAGCACCTGTGCAGCGCGTTCGAAGCCGGCCTGCTCAACCACAGCTGCCAGGGCTGACAGTAATTTATAGTCGAACATCAGTTTTCCTAATGAGCGATCAGCAAGATTGGTTTTTCTTATACCGCTTCCATGGGGAGAATGGCCAGCAAGAACTCTTCGACAAGGATCACCCACATGGCTGGCGAAACTTCATTGGTAACCCTGCTGCGCAGCATGAGCCCGCAACTCAACGCCGGCGAATACGTTTTCTGTACCCTTCACGACAGCCAGCTGCCGGCAGGTCTTGAGTTGATCGGCAGCTTTCGCGAGCAAGAAGGGCTGACGGTGATCCTGGAGCGTCGCCACGCCGAAAAAGCCGGCCTGCACTTTGACTACGTCGCCGCCTGGATCACTCTGAACGTGCATTCGGCGCTGCAGGCCGTCGGCCTGACAGCGGCCTTCGCAACCGCTCTGGGACAGGCCGGAATCAGTTGCAATGTGATCGCAGGTTACTACCACGACCATCTATTCGTCGGCCAGGCCGATGCAGAGCGCGCCATGGGCGTGTTGCGGGACCTGGCAGCTAACGCGGAGTAACCATCAATGTGGCAAAGCTATGTCAACGGCCTGCTAGTGGCCGCAGGGCTGATCATGGCGATCGGCACCCAGAATGCGTTTGTGCTGGCCCAGAGCCTGCGGCGTGAACACCACCTGCCGGTCGCTGCATTGTGCGTGGTGTGTGATGCATTGCTGGTTGCCGCCGGAGTGTTTGGCCTGGCGACGGTATTGGCGCACAACCCGACCTTGCTGGCGGTAGCCCGTTGGGGTGGCGCGATATTCCTGCTCTGGTATGGCAGCCTGGCGCTGCGCCGGGCCTGTTCAAAACAGAGCCTGCAACAGGGCGAGGGCCAGACCGTGCGTTCGCTGCGGGCGGTCATGCTCAGCGCGTTGGCCGTGACCTTGCTCAACCCGCATGTCTACCTGGACACCGTCCTGCTGATCGGCTCGCTCGGCGCGCAGCAGACCGAACCGGGCGCTTACGTAGTGGGCGCAGCGAGCGCGTCATTGCTGTGGTTTTTCACTCTGGCACTGGGCGCCGCATGGCTGGCGCCGTGGCTGGCCCGGCCGAGTACCTGGCGGATCCTCGACCTGCTGGTGGCGGTGATGATGTTCACGGTAGCGGTGCAACTCATCACCAGCCCCTGATTTATTCCAAAAGGCTCTGGAACCTCTATCCCACACAGTTGTTGCGTGGTTATGCCGCACCCCCGGTGCTATGATCCGGTCCGATGCGCCGCAAAGAGTACAAACTCCCCGGCGCTTGTCTGGCCGCCCGTGATCGGCCTTGCGCTCACCGCAACTGACCTGATTAGGAGAATCATCATGGCTTTCGAATTGCCGCCGCTGCCTTACGCACACGATGCCCTGCAGCCGCACATTTCCAAGGAAACACTGGAATACCACCACGACAAGCACCACAACACCTACGTCGTGAACCTGAACAACCTGGTGCCAGGCACCGAGTTCGAAGGCAAGACCCTGGAAGAAATCGTCAAGTCTTCCTCGGGCGGTATCTTCAACAACGCCGCTCAGGTCTGGAACCACACTTTCTACTGGAACTGCCTGGCGCCAAACGCCGGCGGTCAACCAACCGGCGCCCTGGCTGAAGCCATCAACGCTTCGTTCGGTTCGTTCGACAAGTTCAAGGAAGAGTTCAGCAAGACGTCCATCGGCACCTTCGGTTCCGGTTGGGGCTGGCTGGTGAAAAAGGCTGACGGTTCCCTGGCCCTGGCCAGCACCATCGGCGCCGGCAACCCGCTGACCAATGGCGATACCCCGCTGCTGACCTGCGACGTCTGGGAACATGCTTACTACATCGACTACCGCAACGTTCGTCCGAAATACGTCGAAGCGTTCTGGAACCTGGTCAACTGGAAATTCGTGGCTGAGCAGTTCGAAGGCAAAACCTTCACCGCTTAAGATCGACACCGGTAAAGAAAACCCGGCTTCGGCCGGGTTTTTTTATGGGTGCGCAAAAGACCGGTCTAACATCGACCCGTGGAAAAAATCATCCAGCCGCCCTCAAGTTCCAGGGCCCGCCTGACGACACAGTGCTGATCAGCAGAAAACCTCAGGCAACTGCATTTTCGCCAGGCAGCAGGCAAAATCTCCCGCGGATGAATGTCCCTTTGACTGCCATCACGGGATTGCCAATACTCATGGCAACTTGATGCTACCCGCACGGAACAAGGAATAGCCTTTTGAAGCTGGAACTCAAGAACAGCTTGTCGGTGAAGTTGCTCCGGGTCGTGCTCCTGTCGGCATTGATCGTCGGCGTGGTCTTGAGCTGCGCGCAGATCGTCTTCGATGCCTATAAGACACGCCAGGCCGTGGCCAATGATGCCGAGCGCATCCTCCACATGTTTCGTGACCCCTCCACCCAGGCCGTCTACAGCCTGGACCGCGAGATGGGCATGCAGGTCATCGAAGGTCTGTTTCAGGACGACGCCGTGCGCCAGGCCTCCATCGGCCATCCCAACGAGGCGATGCTCGCGCAGAAATCCCGCGACCTGCAGCATTCCGAGAGCCGTTGGCTGACTGACCTGATTCTTGGCAAGGAACGCACCTTCACCACGCAACTGGTGGGGCGCGGCCCGTACAGCGAGTATTACGGCGACCTGAGTATCACCCTCGACACCGCCACCTATGGCCAGGGGTTTATCGTCAGCTCGGTGATCATCTTCATCTCCGGGGTCTTGCGGGCACTGGCCATGGGCCTGGTGTTGTACCTGGTCTATCACTGGCTGCTGACCAAACCACTGTCGCGGATCATCGAGCACCTGACTGAAATCAACCCGGACCGACCCAGCGAACACAAGATTCCCCAGCTCAAGGGGCACGAGAACAACGAACTGGGTATCTGGATCAACACCGCCAACCAGTTGCTGGAGTCCATCGAGCGCAACACGCACCTGCGCCACGAAGCGGAAAACAGCCTGCTGCGCATGTCGCAGTACGATTTCCTGACCGGCCTGCCAAACCGCCAGCAGCTGCAGCATCAACTCGACAAGATCCTGGTGGACGCCGGCAAGTTGCAGCGCCGGGTGGCGGTGCTGTGCGTGGGCCTCGATGACTTCAAGGGTATCAACGAACAGTTCAGCTACCAGACCGGCGACCAACTGTTGCTGGCCCTTGCCGATCGCCTGCGGGCCCACAGCGGACGCCTTGGCGCACTGGCCCGTCTCGGCGGCGACCAGTTCGCCCTGGTCCAGGCCGACATCGAACAGCCCTATGAAGCGGCGGAACTGGCCCAGGGCATTCTCGACGATCTCGAAGCCGCGTTTGCTCTTGATCATCAGGAAATTCGCCTGCGCGCGACCATCGGCATCACCCTGTTTCCCGAGGATGGCGACAGCACTGAAAAGCTGCTGCAGAAAGCCGAGCAGACCATGACCCTGGCCAAGACCCGCTCGCGCAACCGCTACCAGTTTTACATCGCCAGCGTCGACACCGAGATGCGCCGCCGTCGCGAGCTGGAAAAAGACCTGCGCGATGCCCTGGCCCGCGACCAGTTCTATCTGGTTTACCAACCCCAGATCAGCTACCGGGAAAACCGCGTGGTGGGTGTCGAGGCGTTGATTCGCTGGCAGCATCCCGAGCACGGCCTGGTCCCGCCAGACCTGTTCATCCCGCTGGCAGAGCAGAACGGCACCATTATCGCCATCGGCGAGTGGGTACTGGATCAAGCCTGCAAGCAACTACGCGACTGGCATGACCAAGGCTTCATCGACCTGCGAATGGCGGTCAACCTGTCCACCGTGCAATTGCACCACGCCGAACTGCCAAGGGTGGTCAACAACCTGCTGCAGATGTACCGCCTGCCACCGCGCAGCCTGGAACTGGAAGTCACGGAAACCGGCCTGATGGAAGACATCAGCACCGCCGCCCAGCACCTGCTGAGCCTGCGTCGCTCCGGCGCGTTGATCGCGATCGACGACTTCGGTACCGGGTACTCGTCGCTCAGTTACCTCAAGAGCCTGCCGCTGGACAAGATCAAGATCGACAAGAGCTTCGTCCAGGACCTGCTGGACGATGACGACGATGCCACGATCGTCCGGGCGATCATCCAGCTGGGTAAAAGCCTGGGCATGCAGGTGATTGCCGAGGGCGTGGAAACGGCAGAGCAGGAGGCCTACATCATCTCCGAGGGTTGCCACGAGGGGCAGGGCTATTTCTACAGCAAGCCATTGCCGGCGCGAGAGTTGAGCGCCTACCTCAAGCAGGCGCAGCGCAGCAATGCTGTGATCCTGTAGGTGGGTGAACAAGAAATATTTACAGTCACAACCCTTTACAGATAATGCGAAAGATTTGCATTATGTCGCAGTTTTGCGCGCTTGCTGCGCCATTCCACCCCCTTCTCGAAGCAGGATGTTCGCCATGATTCGTATGCCTCTGGCTACCGCCAGTCTGTTGGCCATCGCTATTTCCCTCGCCGGTTGTGGCGAAGGCAAAGACAAAGCTGCCGCTCCAGCGCCGACTCCAGCAGCCACTGCCACAGCCCCGGCGCCTGCTGCTGCCGGCAAGGTCGACGAAGCCGCCGCCAAAGCCGTTGTCGCGCATTACGCCGACATCGTCTTCGCCGTCTACAGCGATGCCGAATCCACCGCGAAAACCCTGCAGAGCGCTGTCGACGCCTTCCTCGCCAAGCCGAACGCCGACACCCTGAAAGCGGCCAAAGCTGCCTGGGTAGCTGCTCGCGTACCTTACCTGCAGAGCGAAGTATTCCGCTTCGGCAACACCATCATCGACGACTGGGAAGGTCAGGTGAACGCCTGGCCACTGGACGAAGGCCTGATCGACTATGTCGACAAGTCCTACGAGCACGCACTGGGCAACCCGGGCGCGACGGCCAACATCATTGCCAACACTGAAGTTCAGGTCGGCGAAGACAAGATCGACGTCAAGGACATCACCCCGGAAAAACTCGCCAGCCTCAATGAGCTGGGCGGTTCCGAGGCCAACGTCGCCACCGGCTACCACGCCATCGAATTCCTGTTGTGGGGCCAGGACCTGAACGGCACCGGCCCTGGCGCTGGCAACCGTCCGGCTTCCGACTACCTCGAAGGCACTGGCGCCACCGGTGGTCACAACGATCGTCGTCGTGCCTATCTCAAGTCCGTGACCCAACTGCTGGTCAGCGACCTGGAAGAGATGGTCGGCAACTGGAAGCCGAACGTGACCGACAACTACCGCGCGACGCTGGAAGCCGAGTCGGGTGAAACCGGCCTGCGCAAAATGCTGTTCGGCATGGGGTCCCTGTCCCTGGGCGAACTGGCGGGCGAGCGCATGAAGGTTTCCCTGGAAGCCAATTCCCCTGAAGACGAGCACGATTGCTTCAGCGATAACACCCACAACTCGCAGTTCTACGACGCCAAAGGCATCCGTAACGTATATCTGGGCGAATACACCCGCGTCGACGGTACCAAGATGACCGGCGCGAGCCTGTCGTCCCTGGTGGCCAAGGCTGATCCGGCTGCCGACAGCGCGTTGAAAGCTGACCTGGAAGCCACTGAAGCCAAGATGCAGGTCATCGTCGACCACGCCAACAAGGGTGAGCACTACGACCAGTTGATCGCGGCCGGCAACACCGCCGGCAACCAGATCGTTCGCGACGCCATCGCTTCGCTGGTCAAGCAGACCGGTTCGATCGAAGCCGCTGCTGGCAAGCTGGGCATCAGCGACCTGAACCCGGACAACGCTGATCACGAGTTCTGATCAACGCTGGCTGGATCAAAAGGCGACCTCAGGGTCGCCTTTTTTGTTTTCGCTTAATGTTGTGCGCCAGTCCATAAAAGATCGCAGCCTTCGGCAGCTCCTAAATTGATCGGCGTAAACCCGTAGGAGCTGCGGAAGGCTGCGATCTTTTCCTGCGCCACATCAACCAAACGATAATTCCTCTTATTCAATCTTCACCGCCCTGTTAGACTTTGCGCCCGTGTTTTGCTCGTTCTGCAGGATGTCTGATGCTCTCGCTGCCTCTTCGCTTATCCGCACTGTTTCTGGCCCTGTGCCTGAGTGCCTGCGATGACGCCCCGCGTTTTACCAAGGCCGAACCCGGTGAAGCCCGTTCCGGTGGCAGCGCGACTGTGCGCAAGACAGATCAGAATGCCTTTTCCCTGCCCTCCGCCAACCTTGCGCCCTCACGGCGCGTGGACTTCAGCGTCGGCAACAGCTTCTTCCGCAACCCCTGGGTGATCGCCCCTTCGACCACCACCGCACGCGACGGCTTGGGGCCCCTGTTCAACACTAACGCCTGCCAGAACTGCCACATCAAGGACGGTCGCGGCCACCCGCCCACGCCGGGTGCGGCCAATGCCGTGTCAATGCTGGTGCGCCTGTCGATCCCGGATGCGCCGGCTTATGCCAAGGTCATTGAGCAGCTCGGCGTGGTCCCGGAGCCCGTCTACGGCGGTCAGTTGCAGGACATGTCAGTACCGGGCGTGGTTCCCGAAGGCAAGGTACGAGTCGATTACACACCAGTGCCTGTGCGTTTCAAGGACGGCACTGAGATCGAACTGCGCAAACCCACCTTGCAGATCAGCCAGCTCGGCTACGGCCCGATGCACCCCGACACGCGCTTCTCGGCACGTGTCGCTCCGCCGATGATCGGCCTGGGCCTGCTCGAAGCCATCCCTGACGCCGCCATCCTGGCCAACGCCCAAGCGCAGGCCAAGGAGAACCGGGGCATCAGCGGACAGCCCAATTGGGTCTGGGACGACGTGCAGCAAAAAGCCGTTCTGGGTCGATTTGGCTGGAAAGCCGGGCAACCGAATCTGAATCAGCAGAACGTCCACGCGTTTTCCGGCGACATGGGCCTCACGACCAGCCTAAGGCCCATCGACGACTGCACCGACGCGCAAACCGCGTGCAGGCAGGCGCCCAACGGTAATGGCCCCGATGGCGAGCCGGAAGTCAGCGACAACATCCTGCGCCTGGTGCTGTTCTACAGCCGCAACCTGGCCGTTCCAGCCCGTCGTGATGTCAGCGCGCCCGAGGTGCTGGCGGGCAAGAGCCTGTTTTTCCAGGCCGGGTGCCAGTCCTGCCACACCCCCAAATACACCACCGCAGCGACGGCCGCAGAACCTGAACTGGCCAATCAGGTGATCCGCCCCTACAGCGACCTGCTGCTGCATGACATGGGCGAAGGCCTTGCCGACAACCGTACCGAATTCCAGGCCAGTGGCCGCCAATGGCGCACCCCGCCGTTGTGGGGCATCGGCCTCACGCAGGCGGTCAGTGGCCATACCCAGTTTTTGCATGACGGCCGCGCCCGCAGTCTGCTCGAAGCCGTGCTCTGGCATGGCGGCGAAGCCAAAGCGGCGCAGCAACAGGTGTTGTCTTTCAACGCCGAGCAGCGCGCTGCGTTGCTGGCGTTCCTGAATTCCCTTTAATAAGCGTCTACTCAGCGGGAGCCTTACATGTTCCGTCCCAAATTGTTGTTCACCAGCCTTGCCGCCCTCGCCCTGGGCGCCTGCTCCCCGCAGGACCCGCAGGCCGTCACGTCGGCGGCAATCGCCAAATCGGTGATCCTGCCAACGTACACCCGCTGGGTGGAAGCCGATCGCCAATTGGCTGTCAGTGCCCTCGCCTACTGCGAAGGCAAGGAAAATCTCGACACGGCACGCAAGGACTTCCTGCATGCGCAAAAGGCCTGGGCCGAGTTGCAGCCGCTGCTGATCGGCCCCCTGGCCGAGGGCAATCGTGCCTGGTCCGTGCAGTTCTGGCCGGACAAGAAAAACCTGGTCGGCCGTCAGGTCGAGCAACTGGTCACCGCGCAGCCGCAGATCGACGCAGCTACCCTCGCCAAGTCGAGTGTTGTGGTGCAAGGACTGTCGGCCTACGAATACATCCTGTTCGACAGCAAGCCTGACGTTGCCAACGATGCGCAGAAAGCCAAATACTGCCCATTGCTCAAGGCGATCGGCGAACATCAGAAACTGCTGGCCGAAGACATTCTCAAAAGCTGGAACAACACCGACGGCATGCTCGCGCAAATGAGCAAGTTCCCCAACCAGCGCTACGCCGACTCCCATGAGGCCATCGCCGATCTGCTGCGAGTGCAGGTGACCGCCCTCGACAGCCTGAAGAAAAAACTCGGCACGCCGATGGGCCGCCAGAGTAAAGGCGTGCCACAACCGTTCCAGGCCGATGCATGGCGCAGCCATTCCTCCCTCAGTGGTCTGGAAGCCAGCCTTGCCGCCGCCAAGACCGTCTGGGAAGGTGTCGACAACAAAGGCCTGCGCGGCCTGCTGCCGAGCGAGCAGAAACCCCTGGCCGACAAGATCGACGCCGCTTACGCTGCATCCCTGAAACTGTTCGCCAGCAATCAGCGCACGTTGGCCGAAATGCTTGGCGACGACGCCGGTCGCCAGCAACTCAACGATATCTACGACAGCCTCAACGTCGTCCATCGCCTGCACGAAGGCGAGCTGGCCAAGGCGCTGGGCATCCAACTGGGCTTCAACGCCAACGACGGTGACTGATGAGGGCGACTGCGATGCTGCGACGTCAGGCTCTGACTTTAGGTAGCTTGCTGCTGGGAGCAGTGACACTGGGCGGCTGGACGCTGTTCAAGCAAAAGGACAAGAGCCCCCTGCTGCTCTCGGCGCGGGACGATACCGATGGCAAGCACTATGCGGTCGGTTATCGTCTGGACGGCACGCAGGTGTTCGCCACGCAGGTTGGCCAGCGTTGCCATGACATCATCAATCATCCGACAGAGCCGATGGCCTTGTTCGTGGCCCGTCGCCCAGGTACCGAGAGTTACCTGATCGACCTGCGCGACGGCACTGTGCTGCAAACCGTGACCTCGCTGCCCAACCGGCACTTCTACGGCCACGCAGTGATCCACAGCAGCGGCGACTGGCTGTACGCCACCGAAAACGATACCTCCGATCCCGGTCGAGGCCTGCTCGGGGTGTACCGTTTCGAGGGCCAGCGTCTGGTCCACAGCGGCGAGATATCTACCCACGGTATCGGTCCGCACCAAGTGTCATGGATGCCCGATGGCGAGACCCTGGTGGTGGCCAACGGCGGCATTCGCACCGAGGCCGAGAGCCGGGTCGAGATGAATCTGAACGCCATGGAGCCGAGCCTGGTGCTGATGCAACGCGACGGGACCCTGCTGAGCAAGGAAACCCTCGCCCAGCAAATGAACAGCGTGCGACACCTGGGCATCGCCAACGACGGCACCATCGTCGCCGGCCAGCAATTCATGGGGCCGTCCCACGAATCCTCGGAGTTGTTGGCGATCAAGCGGCCCGGCCAGCCATTCGTGGCGTTCCCTGTGCCTGAACACCAGTTGCAGGCGATGGGTCATTACACCGCAAGCGTGGCGGTGCACAGTGACTTGCGCCTGGTGGCGCTGACTGCGCCACGGGGCAACCGCTTTTTCATCTGGGACCTGGACAGCGGCGAAGTGCGCCTGGATGCGCCGCTTCCCGATTGCGCCGGGGTCGGTGCGGTGGCTGATGGTTTTGTCGTGACCTCGGGCCAGGGCCGCTGCCGGTACTACGACTGCCGCCAGGCGGACCTGCTGGCAAAACCCCTGGAACTGCCTGCAGGGCTCTGGGATAACCATCTGCACCTGATGACGTAATAACGCCAAAAGATCGCAGCCTTCGGCAACTCCTGCACTGGAATGCGCACACCCTGCAGGAGCTGCCGAAGGCTGCGATCTTTTCAGGCCAACGCCCGTCGAAAGCCGTACCCCCTGTAAGTTCTATCAGTTGGAATCCCCCCGCCACTCGGAGTAATGTGCCGATCTGTATGCTCTGATTTTCTCCAAGGAAGTGGAAATATGCTGCGCCGTCGCATGCTGATCATGTTGGGTGTTGTGCTGTTGATCGTGTTGGTCCTGGCTGCCTACAAGGCCTTCTCCATCTACACGATGATCCAAGGCTTCTCTGCGCCTAAACCGCCGACCAGCGTCGCCGTGGCCACCGCCACCGAGCAGCCCTGGCAAGCCCGCCTGCCTACCGTTGGCACCCTCAAGGCGCTGCAGGGCGTAGACCTGAGCCTGGAAGTCGCCGGCACCGTCACCGAGGTGCAGTTTGAGTCTGGACAGAAGGTCAAGGCCGGCCAGCCGATTGTGCAACTCGACAGCGCCGTCGAAAGCGCACTGCTGGAAACCGCACAGGCTGACCTCGGGCTGGCCCAGGTCGACTACAACCGCGGCAGCCAGCTGGTGGGCAGCCAGGCCATCTCCAAAGGCGAGTTCGACAGGCTCTCTGCCGTGTTCAAGAAGAACAAGGCCACGGTCAATCAGCTCAAGGCTTCACTGGCGAAGAAGCGCATTCTTGCGCCCTTCAGCGGCACCATCGGCATCCGCCAGGTGGACGTTGGCGACTATGTGGCCAGCGGCACGGTGATCGCCACTTTGCAGGATCTCACCAGCCTGTACGTCGACTTTTTCCTGCCTGAGCAATCGGTACCGAAAATCGCGGTGGGCCAGGCGGTGCAGATCGTGGTTTCCGCCTACCCGGCCCAGACGTTCCCCGGCACCATCAGCGCGATCAACCCGAAAGTCGAGAACACCACCCGTAACGTGCAAGTGCGCGCCACCCTGGCCAACCCCGAGGGCAAGCTGCTGCCAGGCATGTTCGCCAGCCTGCAGGTCCTGCTGCCGGATCCGCAGCTGCGCATCGTCGTGCCGGAGAGTGCTATCACCTATACCCTCTACGGCAACTCGCTGTACGTGGTGGCGCAGAAAAAAGCCGAAGACGGCACAGTCGAGAAAGACGACAAGATTCAGCCGATCCTCATCGCCGAGCGGCGTTTCATCGAAACCGGCGAGCGCCGCGACGGCCTGGTGATAATTAACAAAGGTGTGCAAAAGGGTGAAAAAGTGGTCACCGCCGGCCAGATCAAACTGGACAACGGCGCACCCATCGCAATCAGCGACGACAAGACTTTAGCCGAGCAGAACAGCACGCCGCGCGCGGACTGATCAAGGAATCCCCATGGCTTTTACCGACCCGTTCATCCGCCGCCCGGTGCTCGCCACCGTGGTCAGCCTGTTGATTGTGCTGCTGGGCTTCCAGGCCTGGAGCAAACTGCCCCTGCGCCAGTACCCGCAGATGGAAAACGCACTGATCACGGTGACCACCGCCTACCCCGGGGCGAACGCCGAAACTATCCAGGGCTACATCACCCAGCCAATGCAACAAAGCCTGGCCAGCGCCGAAGGCATTGACTACATGACCTCGGTCAGTCGCCAGAACTTCTCGGTCATCTCGATTTATGCGCGCATCGGCGCCAACAGCGACCGCCTGTTCACCGAACTGCTGGCCAAGGCCAACGAGGTCAAGAACCAGCTGCCCCAGGACGCTGAAGACCCGGTGCTGAGCAAGGAAGCCGCCGACGCTTCGGCCTTGATGTACATCAGCTTCTTCAGCAAGGAACTGAACAACCCGCAGATCACCGACTACCTGTCGCGGGTGATCCAGCCGAAGCTGGCCACCCTGCCCGGCATGGCCGAAGCCGAGATTCTCGGCAACCAGGTGTTCGCCATGCGCCTGTGGCTGGACCCGGTGAAGCTGGCCGGCTTCGGCCTGACCGCCAGCGACGTGACCAACGCGGTTCGGCAATACAACTTTCTTTCCGCCGCCGGTGAAGTGAAAGGCGAGTATGTAGTCACCAGCATCAACGCCAACACCGAGCTCAAGTCTGCTGAAGCCTTCGCCGCGATTGCGTTGAAGATCGACGGCGACAGCCGCGTGCTGCTCAGCGACGTCGCCCGGGTGGAGATGGGCGCGGAGAACTACGACACCATCAGTTCCTTCGGGGGCACCCCGTCGGTGTACATCGGCATCAAGGCCACGCCGGGCGCCAACCCGCTGGACGTGATCAAGGAAGTACGCAAGATCATGCCGGACCTGGAGGCCCAGCTGCCGCCGAACCTCAAGGGTGAAATTGCCTATGATGCGACCTTGTTCATCCAGGCCTCGATCGATGAGGTGGTCAAGACGCTGTTCGAAGCCGTACTCATCGTCATAGTTGTCGTATTCCTGTTCCTGGGTGCGCTGCGCTCGGTGGTGATCCCGGTGGTGACCATCCCGCTATCGATGATTGGCGTAATGTTCTTCATGCAGATGATGGGTTACTCGATCAACCTGCTGACCCTGCTGGCCATGGTCCTGGCTATCGGCCTGGTGGTGGACGATGCCATCGTGGTGGTGGAAAACATCCACCGTCATATCGAGGAAGGCAAGACGCCCATGGATGCCGCCCTTGAGGGCGCCAGGGAAATCGCCATGCCGGTGGTTTCCATGACCATCACCCTGGCGGCGGTCTATGCGCCCATCGGCTTCCTCACCGGACTGACCGGGGCGTTGTTCAAGGAGTTTGCCCTCACACTGGCCGGCGCGGTAGTTATCTCAGGTGTCGTCGCGCTGACCCTATCGCCGATGATGTGCGCTTTTTTGCTGCGCCACGATGAAAATCCCAGCGGATTTTCCCATCGCCTGGACCGGGCTTTCGAAACCATCAAGCGCCGTTATCAGAAAATGTTGCACGGCACCCTGAACACCCGGCCCGTGGTGCTGGTGTTCGCGGTGATCGTGTTGTGCCTGATTCCGGTATTGCTCAAGTTCACCAAGTCCGAACTGGCCCCCGACGAAGACCAGGGCATTATCTTCATGCTGGCCAACGCGCCGCAGCCGACCAACCTCAATTACCTCAACGCCTACACCGACGAGTTCATCCAGATCTTCAAGGAGTTCCCGGAATACTATTCCTCGTTCCAGATCAACGGCGTCAACGGCGTGCAATCGGGGATTGGCGGTTTCCTGCTCAAGCCATGGAATGAGCGCAGCCGCACCCAGATGGAAATCCTGCCGGAGCTCCAGGCCAAGCTGGGGAATATTTCCGGCTTGCAGGTGTTCGGCTTCAACCTGCCCTCCCTGCCAGGTACGGGCGAGGGCCTGCCCTTCCAGTTCGTGATCAACTCTGCCAACGACTATGAGTCACTGCTGCAGGTCATGGACAGGGTGAAAAAGCGAGCAATGGAGTCTGGCAAATTCGCTTTCGTCGACGTCGACCTGGCATTCGACAAGCCTGAAGTGGTGGTGGACATCGATCGGGCCAAAGCGGCGCAGATGGGCGTGTCGATGCAGGACCTGGGTGGCACGCTGGCGACCATGCTCGGCGAAGCGGAGATCAACCGCTTCACCATCGAAGGCCGCAGCTACAAGGTGATCGCCCAGGTCGAGCGCCCCTTCCGCGACAACCCCGACTGGCTCAACAACTACTACGTCAGGAACACCAAGGGTGAGCTCCTGGCCCTGTCGACCCTGATCACCATCACTGACCGCGCGCGTCCGCGGCAACTCAACCAGTTCCAGCAACTCAACTCGGCGATCCTGTCCGGGGTGCCATTGGTGAGCATGGGGGAAGCCCTCGACACCGTGCGCCAGATCGCCCGGGAAGAAGCGCCGGCAGGGTTCTCCGTGGATTACGCCGGCGCCTCAAGGCAATTCATCCAGGAAGGCAGCGCGCTGTGGGTAACCTTTGCCCTGGCCCTGGCGATTATCTTCCTGGTGCTGGCTGCCCAGTTCGAGAGTTTCCGCGATCCGCTGGTGATTCTGGTGACGGTGCCGCTGTCGATTTGCGGGGCGTTGATCCCGCTGTTCCTGGGCTGGTCGAGCATGAACATCTATACCCAGGTGGGGTTGGTGACGCTCATCGGGCTGATCAGCAAGCACGGGATCCTGATCGTCGAATTCGCCAACCAGCTGCGCAAGGAAAAGGGCCTGTCGCCGCGCGAGGCGGTGGAAGAAGCGGCGGCGATTCGCTTGCGACCGGTGCTGATGACCACTGCGGCGATGGTGTTCGGCATGGTGCCGCTGATCATTGCCACGGGCGCGGGGGCGGTGAGCCGGTTTGATATCGGTACGGTGATTGCCACAGGAATGTCGATCGGGACGTTGTTTACGCTGTTTGTGTTGCCATGCGTGTACACATTGCTGGCCAAACCCGACAAACCCTAGCGTCAAAAGATCGTCCGATCGCTGCCAAAGCCTCCGGCAGCTCCGACAGGTTTACGCGGTCCTAATGCAGGAGCTGCCGAAGGCTGCGATCTTTTGAACTTGCTTACAAAACAAAAGGCCCCGCATACGCGAGGCCTTTTATTTTGGCTTCAATCCAGTCAACTTTGCGGCCTCATTCCCTGTGATAGTCCAAACATGAACAGTAACAAGTCATGGTCAGGCTGGGACGCCACGTTTGCCTTGGCAACCCGTGGCATTGGACAGTGAGCGTCGCCGCCCACTGAACTGAGGACCTGCGAGCGGGGCTGCTCCCAAGCCGCCACCGCGATTGAAGCAACTGCCAAGGCTCCTATGAGAAACAAACCTCGTGCAATTTCGAGTTTCATCGCTATAAACCCTTGATAGCGCTGCCAAACGCCGTCTCATAAAAATAGACGAGTTTCTGCCAGTCCGCCGAGCTGAACGACGAATGGCGACGCAGTTGCTTCATGTCATGGGCGCCCGCCTGACGAGCGGTGAGGCGCTGCCGGCATTTCTCCAGATCGATCAATGCAATCTCGACCGTGGCCGCCTCGCCTTCGCCGCTGACACGCACGAAAACATGCTTGATGTAGATGCAGCTGTGCTGCCAGCGTCCTTTGTGCATGCGCGCCAGGTTGTCCGCCAGATCCTTCAGGACCCGGTCGTGAACGGCCTCGCCATGGCGCTCACGGCCACCGCCGGCATACCAGTGTTCGATTTCCTCAAAGCCATCCAGGGATTGGGTGACCAGCAATGCACGCCACTTGTGAACGGGGTCGCGTTGAGCGCCGCAGAACACCACCTGCGGTACCCGCACGCCGATCTTGTGCAGACCGGTCAGCGCATCCAGCTCGCGCAATACAGTCGGCCGACCAAAGGGGTGCAGCCAGCTGCGGTAGATGTGCCCGGTCTGACGCTTGGCATACAACAGTTGCCCATCGCTGCCCCTGACCCGCTGCACGCCACTTTCGCCACCGCGCCGCACATTGGGTTCTTCTACCCATTCACCGCGCTGATTCCAGAAATAGTCGAACCGCTCATCGGCATCGACATCCACTTCTGGTGCACATTGCACTGCCATCCTGTTACCTCTTGCGTAATACGTAAACTCGCCACATGGCATAGAGCGGTAAAAAATCCATCCGTTCCTGGATACGGAAACCGGCTTGCTCAAATTCTTTTTCGACCGTAACAACCGGTAACACAAAACGGTTCTGGTAACCTTCCTGCCCGCGAGTGCTCTCCGAGCGCTTGCGTTTCCAGGCCTTGAAATTGCCGTCCACCCACAGAGAAATGATCACGCTGTCACGGGTGACTCGCTCGAATTCACGCAAAATGGCCAATCGATGCTCGGCCTCACCGATGTGGTGCAGCAGACGCATGCAAAAAATACTGTCGACGGCGTTATCGGGTAAGGCAATGTCGAATGCAGACGTCTGCAAGGGTTGTACCCTTTTCACCACGTCGGCAGGTTGCGCCTGCATAGCGACGTTGAGCATCGATTCGGAGTTGTCGGCTCCGATAATGGCTCGATTGCTCTTCTCAGCCAGCAAAGGCCAGAAACGTCCGGCACCACAGGGTAAATCAAGGACCAGTCCGGGCTCGCCCGCCAACGTCAGCGCTTTACGCGCCAGCTGAATATCCCGCCAATGAGACAGGCGGCGGCCCAAACCGTTCTTATGTTTCTGAAGGTATCTTAAAGCATGTTGATCGTCATACTTTTTGGAAAAATCGAGTTTGATCGGATTGTCCATAGCCAAGTTTCCTAATTGCTGATGACGACCACCATAGGTAGGGCCATGTCAGCGTCAGGTCATGACTTTGTGAAAGATTTGTTATGTAAAACCCTGAAGTATTTCAGGGTTCTACATGGCGCGCATAATATCTATGGGCCAGTGCTGCAGGAAGGGATCAGTCAGCTCACATCTACCGGATGCAGCTCTACTTTAAATCGGCAGCCGTTGGGCTCCATCGTGGTCAGGCTGACGCTCCAGCCCTGGTTCTCGCAGATCCTTTGCACCAGCGAAAGCCCCAGGCCCAGGCCTTCGCCGCGTTTCTCGGCACCCCGCACGAACGGCTCGAACATCGCCTCGCGTTTCTCTTCGGGAATACCGACCCCACTGTCTTCTACCAGGAACCCCGTCGGCGTCAGGGTCAGGCGGATGAACCCCTGCTCGGTGTAATGCAGTGCATTGCGCAACAGGTTGCCCATCACCGCATGCAGGAGGGTGGCGTTGTAGCGGGTGCCGGCCGGATCGCCCGGCACAAACTGCAACTCCAGCCCTTTGTTCTCGATCGGCTCGCGCCAGAGGTTGAGCAAACCGTCGGCCACTTCACTGAGGCTTTGCTGAGGTGCCATGCTGGCATCCTCGCGTTGCGCGCGGGCCAATACGAGGAATGTTTGCACCAGCTCGCGCATTTCTGCGCAGGCGCGGGCGATGCGCTCGACCTGCGCGTGCCCACGCGGGTCGATAGCAGGATTCTCCAGCAACAGTTCGCAGGAACTGGCCAGCACCATCAATGGCGTGCGCAGCTCGTGACTGACGTCACTGGTGAACAACCGCTCCCGGGTCAACGCCTGGCGCAGGCGCCCGAGCGTGGCGTCGAAGGCCACGGCCAGTTCGCCCACTTCATCAGCGGCGTAGTCCGGTGCAAGCGGTGGCGCCATACCCAGCAGTTGGTCGCGATGGCGCACTTGCCGGGCCAGGCGCACTACCGGCGCCATGACCTTGCGAGCCAGCACCCAGCCGAGAAATACCGCCAGCGCCAGGCTCAGGACAAAGCCCACCAGCACTACGGCAAACAGCACCCGCTCGCGTTCTTCGAAATCGCTCTGGTCCTGCAGCAGCACGTAGCGCCGGCCGTCGACGACCTCGACCATCGCGTGATACGACAGCTGGTCACGAAACACTTCGTGGAATCCCGGGTCCAGGTGGCGCAGGTCCTTGGGTACATCGAAATCACCCGGGCCGCCGCTGAAATAGAACAGCTGGTCCGGCTCCGGTCGATGGCTCCAGTCCGCCACGCTGTCCATCAACAGCAGACGCTGCAGGTCACCGCCCAGTCCCGCGGAAATCAGTTTTTCCTCGACCAGGTGCACAGTCGCGACGATGCCCATGGCAAAGGCGCCCGCCACCAGCGCGCTCATCAACGCAAAGGCGATGATGATCCGTTGAGCGAGGCTCTGTCTAAACTCCATCTCGACCCTCGGCCAGGCGATAACCGACACCGTGCACTGTTTGCAACAAGGGTTTGGCAAACGGTTTGTCGATCACCTGGCGCAACTGGTGGACATGACTGCGCAGGCTGTCGCTGTCCGGGCAATCATCACCCCACAACGCTTCTTCTAGAATTTCGCGACGCAGTACGTGTGGACTTTTTTGCATCAGCACCGCGAGCAATTTCAGGCCCACCGGGTTGAGTTTGAGCAGGCGCCCTTCGCGAGTGACCTCCAGGGTATCGAGGTCATATTGCAAATCACCGACCTGCAGGATTCGGCGGCCGCCACCTTGGGCACGGCGCATGACGGCTTCGATGCGTGCTGCCAGCTCGGACAGCGCGAAGGGTTTGACCAGGTAGTCATCAGCGCCGGACTTGAACCCCAGCAGTCGGTCGTCCAGCTGATCGCGCGCGGTCAGCATGATCACCGGGGTGTCGCGGCGCGCGTCTTCGCGTAGCCGTTTGCACAACGTGTAGCCATCGATGCCGGGCAGCATGATATCGAGCACGATCAAGTCGTAATGCTCGGTGGCGGCCAGGTGCAGGCCCGACAAGCCGTCCTGCGCGCAATCCACGGTGTAACCCTTGAGCCCCAGGTAATCGGCCAGATTGGCGAGGATATCGCGGTTGTCTTCAACCACCAGAATTCGCATGGGTACTCCTCTACACAGTAACAGCCGTCATGGCCCGCGCAGCTTAAGGCCTCAGGTGGCTCAGAGCCAGGGGTATCGCCGGCCTCAGTTCAATCAATCAAAAGCCAGGGTTGACGAGTTTTTCACTATCAGCTCACAAGTCCACTACAGTTGGAGGGCTAAATTCGCGCGGATTGTGAAAAAAGGAATGTTACTAATGGATGTTTTCAAAACTGCGCCGATGCGCTTGTTATTGCTCGTCACCGGTGCATGGCTGGTAATTTTCTTTCTGACCCGAACAGCTCTGCTGCTTACTCACCTGGATGAGGCCGGTAACGGCTTTCGGTCGGTTTTTGGGATCGGTCTTCTTTACGACTTGGGCTTCCTGGCCTATGCGGCTTTGCCGATGGGCCTCTATCTCCTGCTCTGCCCGCCAGCGTTGTGGCGCCGCCGTGGCCATCGATGGTTTTTACAGGGGCTGCTGACGATCAGCCTGTTCGCCATGCTGTTCACCTGCGTCGCCGAGTGGTTGTTCTGGGACGAGTTCGGTGTGCGCTTCAACTTCATCGCGGTCGACTACCTGGTGTACTCCGACGAGGTATTGAACAACTTGCTGGAGTCTTACCCGATCGGCCAGTTGCTGAGCATCCTTGCGGTGCTCGCCGTGGTCCTGAGTTTTGTGCCGCGCAAGCCATTCAATGCTGCGCTGGACGCCCCGCTACCCCCGCTACGCCGACGCCTGCTCAGTGCCTTGGGCCTGTTGATCATCGCAGGCCTGAGCCTGCAACTGCTCAGCCAGGACGCACCGCGCGTCCAAGGCGGCAACGCCTACGAAAACGAACTGGCGAGCAATGGCCCCTACCAGTTCTTCGCCGCATTCCGGAACAACGAACTGGATTACCAACAGTTCTATGAAAGCCTGCCGTCCAAAGTAGTTGCCCAGCAGATCCGTGTAGAGCTAAGCGAGCCAAACGTTCGTTTCGTTGGCCAGGACCCGCAAGACATTCGTCGCAACATCGATAACCCGGGTACCGCGCGCAGCCCTAACATCGTGCTAGTGACCCTCGAAAGCTTCAGCGCCAAGTATATGGGCAGCAACGGCGATGAACGCAATCTGACGCCAAACCTCGATGCACTGCGTAAAGAGAGCCTGTACTTCAACAATTTCTACGCCACCGGGACCCGCACCGACCGAGGTCTGGAAGCCATTACCCTGGCGATCCCACCGACGCCGGGGCGCTCAATCGTTAAACGCGTAGGTCGCGAAAGCGGTTTCGCCAGCCTGGGCCAACAGCTCAATGCC
Organism: Pseudomonas sp. 65/3-MNA-CIBAN-0223; assembly: GCF_040310425.1. NCBI lineage: Bacteria > Pseudomonadati > Pseudomonadota > Gammaproteobacteria > Pseudomonadales > Pseudomonadaceae > Pseudomonas > Pseudomonas sp. 65/3-MNA-CIBAN-0223. The sequence goes on along the minus strand of NZ_JBEOPV010000011.1, from coordinate 1,806 downwards.
GTCGGTTACGACAGCGTGTTCGTCTATGGCGGGCGCGGTTACTTCGACAATATGAATGCTTTTTTCAGCGGCAACGGTTATCGCGTGGTCGATCAGAGCAGTGTCGATGAAGCAGAAATTCACTTCAAGAACGCTTGGGGAATGGCCGACGAAGACCTCTATACCCAGACTCTGAAGCTGGCCGACGCCGATTACGCCAAACAGCAGCCATTCCTGCTGCAACTGATGACCACCTCCAACCATCGCCCTTACACTTACCCTGACAACCGGATCGACATCAAGTCCGGCAACGGACGCGACGGCGCAGTGAAGTACACCGACTACGCCATCGGACATTTCCTTGAGCAAGCGCGCCAGAAGCCTTGGTTCGACAATACGATCTTCGTGTTCGTCGCCGATCACACGGCGGGCAGCGCCGGCAAGGAAGACTTGCCGATCAGCAACTACCAGATTCCCTTGTTCATCTATGCGCCCAAATTGATTGATGCGCGGGAAACTGCGCAACTGGCCAGCCAGATTGATCTGGCACCCACCCTGCTGGGTTTGCTGAATATGGACTACCAATCGACATTCTTTGGCCGCAATCTGTTACAGGATAATCCGTTGCCACCACGGGTGGTCGTTGGCAACTATCAATACTTGGGACTGTTCGACGGTAAAGACCTGGCGATCCTCAGCCCGCGCCAAGGGCTGCGCCGGCATGACGATGCGTTGACCGAAAGCCGCGAATCGAAGGCACAAGCCAGTGACCCGCTGATCACTCGCGCCATTACCTATTACCAAACCGCCAGCTATGGCTTCAAGCAACAGCTGCTTGGTTGGAAAGCGCCCAAGGATGGCGACCTCCAAGTCGGCGAACGCTAACCGAATGTCCCCGGGCTGATGCTGGGGGCATTTTCCTCTGTTCAGGACTCACCATGCCATCAACTGTTGTCCGCCCCATCTCACGCCCCCTCAACTTCTGGGTGTGCTTGGGAGTACCCGCGATTGCCGCAATCATCCTGGTACTGCTCGAACTGACCTCACTGGATATGGATTTGGCCAGGCTGTTTTATGATCCGGTTGCCGGGCAGTTTATCGGGCGCCACAGCTACTTCCTGGAGGACATCCTGCATGACCGCGCCAAGCAGGTCGTCATAATCTTTTCGGTGTTCGCCATACTGGGCTTCACCGGGGCGTTTTTCATCGACAGGCTCAAGCCATTCAAGCGCGAGCTAGGTTGCCTGGTCCTGTCACTGGCGCTGGCCACTTCCTTTGTTACGCCCATGAAAGCGGTCACGGCCGTGCAGTGCCCCTGGAGCCTGGAACAATTCGGCGGGCATGAGACCTACAGTGAATTGCTCAGCCCGCGGCCCGCCACCGACAAGCCTGGCCGGTGCTGGCCGGGTGGGCATGCGGCCACCGGTTTTACCTTGTTCGCCTTGTTCTTCGCCCTGCGTGATCGTCGCCCGCGCCTGGCGCGGCAGGCGTTCGTATTCGCCTTTGCCCTGGGCACGGTGTTTTCGGTGAGCCGGATGATGCAAGGCGCACACTTCTTTTCCCATAACGTGTGGACGGCAATTTTCTGCTGGCTGATCTGTTTGGGGGCGTATTACTACATTCTTTATCGACCGGCTTGCCGGGTTGAAGCGGTTGCCGAGGCGGCACCTGCAGGCGCCTGACAGAAGATAAAAGATCAAAAGATCAAAAGATCGCAGCCTTCGGCAGCTCCTACGGGAATATGCAATCACCCTGTAGATACTCTGTTACCGGTCAAGCTTTCAGCAGGTGTTTTTCGCTGAAAAGCTTGGCCGTATCGAAATCTTC